>JAGOUM010000021.1 GCA_018061265.1 Rhodoferax sp.
CCGTCCGGCCATCGGCATTTGAATTTCTGATCTTGAAGTGTGCATGTGTCCACCTGTTTTGAAGTGGACACGATCGTCTTAAGAATTTTGACTCGGTGCAAGATGCCTTTGCCGCTTGCTTACAAATCTGTGTCATTTTTGGGTAATAGTAGTTACCGATCTCTACACCTTCATTCTTTCGACTCGCGCAGTTTTCCGCGCAAGGTGTAAGTTCTGGTTTCAGTAATTTGTACAGATACCATTTGCCCAATCAAACTTATGGCACCGGCAAAGTTAACCACTCTGTTACATTCTGTTCTGCCCATTAGCTCATGAGTATCCTTCTTTGAGTTGCCTTCTACCAGAATGTTTTGATACGACCCAATCAAAGAGCTGCTTATTTTTCCCATACTTGCATTGATGGCGCACTGAACTTCCTGTAAGCGCTGTGCCTTTACATCATGTGGTGTTGTGTCTGGGAGATTTGCAGCAGGTGTTCCAGGTCTTGGGCTGAAGATAAAACTGAAACTGTTGTCGAACCCAATTTCATCGATCAACCTCATTTGTCGAGAGTGATCCTCAGCGGTTTCTCCGGGAAAACCAACGATGAAGTCACTACTTAACGACATATTGGGTCGAATTGCTCGCAGTTTGCGGACCGTGCTTTTGTATTCCATGGATGTGTAGCCTCTTTTCATGGCCATCAGAATTCTGTCCGACCCGTGCTGTACCGGCAAATGGAGATGACTTACCAGTTTGGGAATTCGTTCATATGCAGTGACGAGAGATGCCGTGAATTCATTGGGGTGGCTGGTTACATACCGCAGTCGCTCGATTCCAGGAATTTCTGCAACATATTCCAGCAAAGTAGCAAAATCTGCTATTTCATTGGTATTACCCATCGTCGATCGCCAGGCGTTGACGTTCTGCCCAAGCAACGTAATCTCCTTGACACCTTGATCAGCCAACCCTGCAACTTCAGCAAGCACATCATCAAAAGGTCTGTGAACCTCTTCTCCTCGTGTGTAAGGCACGACGCAATAACTACAGTATTTCGAGCAGCCTTCCATGATCGAAACGAAGGCACTCGCCCCACTAATGTGCGCTGGAGGCAAAAAATCAAATTTCTCTATCTCCGGAAAACTGATGTCAACCTGAGACTCATTCATCTGTTGACGCAGGAGCAACATCTGAGGCAGTCGGTGCAGGGTTTGTGGCCCAAAAACGATGTCGACGTAGGGCGCCCGATCAATGATGGCCTGCCCTTCTTGGCTGGCCACACAACCTCCAACGCCAATCATGGCCCCCCTTTTTTTTTGATGCCTTACACGACCCAAATCAGAGAACACTTTTTCTTGAGCTTTTTCACGAACTGAACATGTGTTGAAGAGGATTAAGTCTGCCTGATCAACCTCCGTCGTCTGCTCATAACCTTGTGTTGCTGCAAGAATATCACCTATTTTTTCTGAGTCATATTCATTCATTTGGCAACCGTAAGTCTTTATATAAACTTTTTTCTGCATTTTAATTAGTAATTTTGTTAATAAAATTAATGCTAATTAGCACTGAATCTTAGAGGTTTTAAGATATACTGAAGAGACGTCTCTAAGAAAAACTATTTTTCTTGATAGCCTGGCAACTGATCGAATGGAGTTTTTCCGTCATCGATACGGGCCTTTTCTTCAGTTGACTCAAAAAAAATGTTAGTCTGGACCTTTCTGCTCTCACGGCTGAGTTGAGCCTCAGCCGCATTCAGAATCCAAACTTCGTGAATCATTCCTTGAGCATCTGGTAAATAGTTAACGTCTAACCTCTTTCCAACAAGACTGGCCGACATCACCAGAATATTGTTAGGATTTTTGATCCTCGCACCAGGGGATAACCTCACTGACTTTCCATCCATGAGTACATTGGGCGGAGAAATCACCTCGAACTCGCCTCGCTGTGCGGAGTTCGGAAAATGGCGTACCGAGCTTTGTGCTGCCAACGGTAATGGCAAAATAACGAGCGGGATACTCGCAAAAATTGTCAACAAACGGGGAGGATAGCTGCGTGTTACGTGCCAGCGATTCATGGTGTACATCCAGAGGCTGAGGTTGGCAGCCAATTTTAGTTCAAAGCGGGTCTGCCGCTTACGACGCTCTTGCTTGGAAGTATTGCGCTCTGCATAGATTTGTCAAGAGCCGCGCGAACCTTGTCTTTTTTGCTCATACGGCGACCCTTAACGCCGCCATTATCGGGAGAGTTCGACGTTGGTGCTGCTTCTGAACTCTGTTGGCTTTCGAAACCTAGGACTTGCTCCAGCGGAAGTTCAAACTGCAGCCGTTTTTTAATCAGGCCAAAAAGCGAAATTGACTGCTTGTTAACAAAACTAATGGCCAAACCGGGAAAATCCGAGCGACCGGTTCGCCCTATTCGATGAATGTAGTCCCGAGGAGAACGTGGAAGATCAAAGTTAACCACAACGGGTAGCTCGGCAATGTCAAGTCCGCGCGCAGCGAGATCAGTTGCAACAACCAAATCTAAACGAGATGCTTTGAAGTCCATCAATACCTGGGTACGCTTGCCCTGGCCAAGGGCACCATGGAAAGGCTCTGCCTTCAAACCGGCGCGGCGCATTTTGTCGGCCACCATTTCCGCGGAGTACTTGGTGGCTACAAACACGAGTACACGCGTCCAACCATACTCCGCGATCAGGTGACGCAAGAGCCTGGCACGTTGGCCAGTGTCGACCTCAAATGCTCTTTGAGTGATCTTGGCAGGGTAAACGTCATAGTTGTCAACCTTTGCCCAAACTGGATTATTCAGTATTTGATCTGCAAGCGTCTGAACCGATGCGTTGAAGGTTGCTGAAAAAAATAGACTTTGCCGCTCCGCGGGAAGCTGCGCCAAAATCTCTTGCACCTCATTGGAAAAACCCAAGTCAAGCAAGCGGTCTGCCTCATCCAGCACCAAAAGTTTCACCGAGCCCAGTGACACCGCATTGCGGGACATCAGATCCAGTAGGCGACCAGGCGTTGCAATGATGACGTTGGTACCACCACGCAACTGCATCATCTGTGGATTAATCGACACGCCACCAAACACAACGGAGATTTTGATCCTTTGTGGCAAATGACCTGCAATTGCACGAACGGTGGTCCCGACCTGTTCCGCGAGCTCACGGGTTGGCGCCAGAACCAATGCCTGGGGTGTTCCGCAACCTACCGATGGGACGGTTAGACGCTGCAGTAGCGGCAGAACAAAGGCCAGCGTCTTTCCCGATCCTGTTTGCGCCCTGCCGATCACATCGCGCCCGTCCAACGCGGGCGCGATAGCTGCACGCTGAATCGGTGTTGGGGTCCTGTATCCTTGAGCGCAAACGGCTGCAAGCAAAGCCTGTGACAAACCAATTGTTGAAAAAGTCATTTTGTGTGTTTTGTTTTCGGCATCAGCTCAGTGGAGCAGTTTACGTGTTTGAGTCTATTGCCGGGCAGTGCTTCGTCGTTGGTACGCTCTTTTCTCTTTCTGCAGGATGGGCGCGTCGCCAGAACAGAACGCATAATCGATGCACATAGTCAACAAACGCGGCTTACGAACAGCGGGTGTGAACAAAAGGGACACTGTGAGAAAGACATTTCTAATTAAGATCGAAGGCAAGCATCCCGATCGATTGCTCGATGCGGCCAAGCACGAAATTCGCCAGTATCTCAAGCGCGAACGTCGCAAAGCCCTACCAGGCGGGGCGGATTATTGGGATTTTGATTGCCGCTTTGGAGAAAACCCCGAGTGTGCTGAATCTGTCCACGTCGCACAGCTCACCGCTTTAATTGATGGTGCCGCTCAAGGTTCGGCGGCGAGCTTCTATCTGGAACTGATTGCAAAACCAGCCCTTAGGACGCAGCGTAGCACCACTAAAGGTGAAACCTAGGCCTAAATGTCATGACTGCCTCCCTTGATCCTGATTACCAAGTGTTGTCAGATTCGTTTCCCCGCATTGCCAAAGCGTTATTGCTGATGCGTGGCTACCCGGAGTCAGCGGTTTATGTTGACAAGTTGCTTGCTGACAGTCGCGGCGGGAGTCGTTCTGGTTTTCCAGCGGAAGTTCTAGAGGCACTTTTGAATATACAGCTTGCACATATGAAGCAACGTGACGACTGTGTCGACACTCATGATCCATGGGGCGATGGACTGGGGGCCATGCGATAGGTCTGGCCGAAAAAAACCGCATCACAGTCAAGTGAAGCAGTTTCTTGAAGGTGGTGGTGATAGGTGGATTTGAACCACCGACATCAGCATTATGAATGCTGCGCTCTAACCAACTGAGCTATATCACCAGTGAGGCGCGATTATAGCCAACAATCTGGCCCTTACGGTGTGAAGAGGAGTCCATGGTAGGGTCTACCAGATCAACTCTTTTTACTTTAGGTGTGCGAAAAAACGGCCTTGCGTTTGTTGACAAACGCGTCCATACCCTCTTTCTGGTCACTGGTGGCAAACAAGGCGTGAAACAGTCGCCGCTCAAACATCACTGCGTCACTCAATCCACTTTCGAAGGCACGATTCACCGATTCCTTGGCGGCCATGATGGCAATCTGAGAGTACTCGCTGATCATTAGTGCGGCTCCTAGCGCTTCATCCATCAGTTTTTCAAGTGGCACAACGCGGCTGACCAGTCCCGAGCGCTCAGCTTCAGTGGCATCCATCATACGACCGGTCAATACCATATCCATCGCCTTGGCCTTGCCAACAGCCCTCGGCAGTCGTTGTGTACCTCCGGCACCAGGGATGATGCCCAGCTTGATTTCCGGTTGGCCAAACCTGGCGTTGTCCGCCGCAATGATGAAATCGCACATCATCGCCAGTTCACAACCGCCTCCAAGAGCAAAACCACTGACCGCAGCAATGACGGGTTTGCGCACGGTCCGTATCTGCTCCCAGTTCCTGGTGATGAAGTCACCTTTATACACGTCGGAAAAGCTGTATTTCGCCATTCCTCCGATATCGGCGCCTGCGGCAAATGCTTTTTCGTTGCCCGTGATAATCATGCAGGCAATCGCAGCATCACTGTCAAATGCCTGCAATGCCTGTCCAAGCTCGGTCATTAGCTGGTCATTGAGTGCGTTGAGCTGCTTTGGCCGGTTCAGCGTGATGACTCCCACCTTGCTTGCCTCGGTGCGCACAGTAATCAGGTCGAATGTCATGGGGATCCCTCTTAGATCGTGGTTGGAAGTGTTTTTTGATCGATCAGGCAAGCCATTGTGTGACTAAAGCCGCATCACTTACGCTGAGCTTGACCAATTCGATGTTGTTTACCAATTTGATATTCAAAGTGTGCAAGCGCTGGTCCCGTGCAACCAGCGCCTTAAAGTTCCGTAAATTGCCGAGGTACAGCGGTAACTCATCGAGTTTGTTCAGTCGCCAACTGCTCGCCTGATTGCCTTCTTCAACTTCAATGCCGAGCCATTCATCACCCGCTGAAAAACCCGCCTGCTCGGCAGCACTGTCTCGCAAAACCGCTTTGATGCGTACCGTGTTTTGTTCGTTTACTCGCAGTCCCAGTTGATCCGCCCACGATGCCTTCTCTTTCCCATAGGCAACCCCAACGTGTTGCAGCAAATTCTGCACCGGTAGGTCATCGGTGGCGTGAACCCACTGGGCCAGTCGGTTGGCATAACAGTGTCCGGAGACTGCCTGCAATGTTTCGAGCAGGTCGTCTTCAGTCATTGGCCCACCCTTGCAACGGAGCCAAAGTTCACGCATTACCGCATCCAGACTGGTTTGGCCACCTTGGCGCAGGCTCAGGTCCAGGCACAGCGCGACCAGCGCTCCCTTGGTGTAATAGCTGATGGTTGCGTTGACCGTGTTCTCGTCCGGACGGTAGTACTTGATCCAAGTGTCAAGGCTTGACTGCGCCACACTTTGCAGCTTGCGCCCGGGGGTCTGCAGTACCTGATTGATCGTTTTGGCCAGCAGATTCAGGTACGTGGCATCGTCAATCAAACCGGCGCGACGCAGCAACAAGTCGTCGTAATAACTGGTAAATCCCTCGAAAAACCACAACAACTCGGTGTAGTTTTCCCGGCTGTAGTCATAGCGCGAGAATTCAGCCGGGCGCAGACGCTTGACATTCCAGGTGTGAAAGTACTCATGGCTTATCAGCCCGAGCAGGGTGGCGTAACCGTCGCCGACTGACAAGGCCTCACCCTGTCCCTGCCTGGGCAGATCCGAGCGTTTGCAAATCAGTGCAGTGCTGTGGCGATGCTCCAGGCCGCCATAACCGTTTTCCACCGCGCACAACATGAAAACGTAGTGATCGTGCGGTGGCGCCGAGCCTATGCTACCGGGTCTTGAGTGACTCACTCGTCCATGCCAGAAGTTGATCTCTGCCTCGCATATCGCCCGCGTGTCTTTCAGCAGTCGTTCGCCGTCAAAACTCGCCGGGGCACCTGCTACAACAAACTCGTGCGAAATGCCGCCAGCAACAAAAGTGTCGCGCCAGAACGCGCCCAACTCGACCGGAGAATCCACCAATTCGTCATAGTTTTCAGCCAGAAAACTCCCCAAATATTTGCCAGAGACGTTATCACGGGCCAGACTACAGGCAATCTGCCATTCGGGCGGCATACCATCACTCAAGACCTTCAGACGATGCACTGAGTCTTCCAGCCCATGAACCTTGAGGAGCAGACTGGTACCGTTGAAAAACCCCCGTTCTGTGCTCAACCAGGCTGTACGTACCGAGGAATCAAAAGCGTACACCTCATAGTGCAGTACCAGCGGCTTGTCTTCCAGACAGTCTATTCTCCAGGTGCACTTGTCGATCTGGCTAATCGCGACTGCCTTTCGCCCCTGGCGTGCAGTCAAGTTTTGCAAGTGCTTGGAAAACTCACGCAGCAAATAACTGCCCGCAATCCACACTGGCAGGCTGACGATCTGCCCGGCTTCCGGCCTGGCAATGCTGAGTGAAATGCCAAACAAATGTGCATGAAGGCTGCGAGCCGAGACTTCGTAACTGACTGTCACTTTCGATGTTGCCTTTGGTGTGGCCATCATTTGGTGCTTGTAACCAGTGTCAGACGCTGCTCCACCTGCTCAGCCCCGATCGCCCCGGGTACGCGCGAGCCATCGGCAAACACCAGCGTCGGGGTACCGGTCACCCGGTACTTCTTACCCAGCTTGATATTGCGATCAACCGCCTGAGTGTCACATTTGGCTGTGGCTGGGTCTACGTCGTTGAGCATCCAGTCCTGCCAGGCTTTGGCCCTGTCCTTGGCGCACCAGATGTTCTTTGAGGTTTCAACGGATTTTGGACCCAGCACCGGGTACAAAAACATGTGGATGGTGACGTTATTGACTTTTTGCAATCCTTCTTCGAAGCGCTTGCAGTAGCCGCAGTTGGGGTCCTCGAAGACCGCAAGTTTTCGTTTGCCATTGCCTCGAACCACAGTGAACGCGTCCTTGAGCGGCAAATCCTCAAAAACAAAGGCGGTCAGTTTATCGACGCGCTCCTCGGTCAGGTTGCGCCGCTGCTTGGTATCAATCAGATTGCCCTGAATCAGATAGTTGGCCTGGGCGTCGGTGTAGTAGATGTCGGCCCCGTTAACGCGTACTTCGAAAAGTCCCTCAACCGGGGATTTGCTGACCTCGTCAATCTTCTCCAGTTGAGGAATGCGCTCAGCCAGATTTTTTCGAATCACGGCCTCTTGCGCCTGCAGCCCGGTTGTGGTCAGCAGCAGTGTGCTTAGGACAGCGGTGAGGATTGTTTTCATTGTTGGTGTTTCTTGGTTATAGACCCATGGCAAAGCGTGCTGCGCGCTCTTTGGCGAATCCGCTGCGATCAAAGCCCTTCATACCCCAGTTACGCAGGTTTTGCCAGGTACTTCCGTCTTTGTAAAAGAGTTGTTGCAATGCATCCATGGCCGCAGCAGACGTTGTCACTTCGGTACGTCGCGCCCTTTCATACCGGCGCAGCAACTTGTGATCACCCACCGCTCGCCAATACTCACGTTCATGTAGTATTGCGGCAAAGTCCGCTACATCGCTTAAGCCCAGGTTGAGTCCTTGCCCAGCCAGCGGGTGCACATTGTGTGCCGCGTCCCCGGCAAGCGCCCACGCCTGACCTTTTGTTTGGCCGATCCAGCGGCTCGCTTGTGCCGACTGCAACGGCCATGCCCGGCGTGGGCCATTGAGTGCGAGTTTGCCCAAGCAACCACCACTGACATCCTGAATCGCTGAACAAAAGTCCTCTTCAGTGGCATCCAGCAACTCCTGCACGCGGGTCTCCAGCACAGACCACACGACCCCAACCTCACTGCCGTGAGGCCCATTCATGGGCAGAAATGCCAATATCTCGCCTGGCGTAAACCATTGGCGTGCGGCCTGGGCATGGGGCTGTTCACAGTTAAGGCGGGTGGCTATGGCATGTTGTGGGTAACGCGACACTGCAAACTCGATGCCTAATTCTTCTCGGGTACGACTGGCTTTGCCTTCGCAAATTACCATCAATCCAGCCGACACCGGGGCGTCGAGCACTTCGATCTGCGGCTGAAAGCGCACCGCATCAGCCAGTTGTGCCTCCAGCGTTGGCACATCCACGATCCAGGTCAGCGCTGCAACGCCCAGATCAATGGCCGAAAAATTGACCTCGCCACCATCATCACCAGATACACACATCGCTGTGACCGCGGTAGCGTGCTGCGCGTCTGGCCAACAGCGCACCGACTCAAGCAATGCCTGTGATTTGGCATTGATCGCGTAGGCACGAACATCCGCCTCTTGCGTTGGCGGTGCTCCAGAGGCTTGGGTGACCAAGCCGACGCGCAGGCGCTCACGCGCCAGCAACAGCGCCAGCGTGTGGCCCACAATACCACCCCCCCGGATACAGATATCAAAATGATGTGTCATGGGCGAATTGTAGAAGTGCCGCATTGCCTGACCGATACTTCGGTCTTTTGGTGACGCAAGGAGTCGTATGAATATTGGGGATTTTGTTGCACAGTATTGGCCCTTCATGGCACTTGGACTTTGGTTTGGCTACAAATGGTGGAACTCAAAAAGAGTGGTCGCCATGTTGCCTGAGTTGAAACAGCGCGGTGCCACTTTGATTGATGTCAGATCGGCCGGTGAGTTTGCCCATGGCAATGCACCAGGCACCATCAATATTCCACTGCAGGAATTGGGCAGTCGGCTCAGCGAGATACCCAGGACGGCACCGGTGGTGCTTGCCTGCGCCAGCGGTACCCGCAGCGGGATGGCCAGGTTCGTGTTGAAAAAGAATGGCTACCAGAATGTCTACAACATCGGCACCTGGAGCAAGTTTCTGGGGTGACCGCTTTGCACGCGCCGCTATCGACGAGTGGCAATCACATCCGCAATGGCGCTTTTCTGGCACGAACGATGAGGTTATCAAGGTCGTCGGCATCTTTGCGCGCCACAACGCGCACACTTTCAGCAACAAACCCGGCCGAGGTGATTTCAGAAACGATCGAATCAACCTGACCGATGTACCGCGTCGGTCGACCGTTGTGGAGGGTCACGTTGAGGCCATGATCATAGTGACGCAACATTTGCCGATTGGTCACCTCGCCACACATGGTAAGCACTACGAAAATGCCACCTGGTTTGAGCACTCTGAACACTGATGCGAGGCATTTGTTCCGATCATCTCCGATGATGCAATGCAGGCAATGGCCATCGACAACCAGATCAAAGTCCGCATCAGTGCAGGTTGAAAGGTGCAGCACATTGTCAACCCGAAACCCCATTGCGCACTTCAGTGCTTTTGCGCGGTCGGTGGCCCAGGAAATAGCGGTCGGTGAGATGTCCACTCCTGTCACCCGCAAACCCCGTTGCGCCAACAGCACCGAAAAATTGCCTGCGCCGCATCCAATCTCAAGCGTTTCAATCGGCCTGTGCCCGTCACTCGGTGGCAGGTCCGGTGCGATGAAGTGCATCATCTCGAGGTAGGACTCACCTGCTTCGTTGTTCCAGCCGTTGGCCAGTTGATCACGAAGCCTTAAATAGATGTCATCGTGTTGTCGGTAATCGGGCAACAAATGTGTCAATTGGTGTACTCCTGCCCGATTTGTGAATAACAAGGTGCCTGGCCGATTACATCAAGGATGGGGTTTAGCAAGCTAAAAAAACCACAGCAAATTCCGGTTGCCAAAGTTTAAGCTGATTGAACACTCAAGCCGTGGGATCGGCCATGTTGCTGCAGCATTGCGGACAGGCCAAGCTTGGGTTGATCACTACAATCGCGATCCATTCTTCAAGACAAAACAAGACGCACAACTGCGAAGCTGCAGGGTTGGGCATATTGGTTCTGGCCCTGCTTTTCTCCAAGTCAAATGCGGAGTTGACGTTCTGGGAATCCCTGGACTGAATTCAATCTTTTAGTTTGTGTATTGATTTTTAAGGATTTTTATGAAATGTGGCATCGTGGGCTTGCCCAACGTCGGTAAGTCGACCCTGTTTAACGCGCTGACCAAGGCGGGCATCGCGGCGGAAAACTACCCCTTTTGTACCATCGAGCCCAATGTGGGCATTGTCGAGGTGCCCGATGCGCGGCTGGATGCGCTGGCGGCCATCGTCAATCCGCAAAAAATTCAGCGCGCCATTGTCGAGTTTGTTGACATCGCCGGTCTGGTGGCGGGCGCCAGCACCGGTGAGGGTCTGGGTAACAAGTTTCTCGCGCATATCCGGGAAACCGACGCCACGGTGAATGTGGTGCGTTGTTTTGAAGATGACAACGTGGTGCATGTGGCCGGTCGGGTCGACCCGATTTCTGATATTGAAGTCATCCAGACCGAGTTGTGTCTGGCCGACCTGAGCACGGTTGAGAAGTCTCTGGCACGCTATCAGAAGGTGGCCAAGTCGGGCGGCGACAAGGAGGCCGCCAAACTGGTGGCGATACTGGAACGCTGTCAGGCGGCGCTCAACGAGGCCAAGCCCGTGCGCACACTCGAATTTTCAAAAGAAGACTTGCCGCTCTTGAAACAGTTTTTTTTGATCACCGCCAAACCGGCGATGTTTGTGGCCAACGTGGCCGAAGACGGGTTTGAGAATAACCCGTTTCTTGACCGGCTCAAGGAATACGCCGCAGCACAAAACGCCCCCGTGGTGGCCATCAGTGCCAAGTTGGAAGCCGAGATGGCCGATATGAGTGATGAAGACAGGCTGTTGTTTCTTGAAGAAATGGGCCTGCACGAGCCGGGGCTGAACCGGCTGATCCGCGCCGCCTATGACCTGCTGGGTCTGCAAACCTACTTTACCGCCGGGGTGAAGGAGGTGCGGGCCTGGACCATCCACAAGGGCGACACCGGCCCGCAGGCGGCTGGTGTGATTCACACCGACTTTGAAAAAGGCTATATCCGCGCCCAGACCATTGCCTATGAGGACTTCATCGCCTTCAAGGGTGAACAGGGTGCCAAGGACGCCGGCAAGATGCGAAGCGAAGGCAAGGAATATGTGGTGAAGGACGGGGATGTCATGAATTTCCTCTTCAGTTCATGATCAAAATGGCTTCTGGCACAGGAGCAGTGAGTCTTTTATGCTATGAAAGAAGGTGGCTTATGGACGGAAATACGCCCATCAAAAAAGTGGTCATCAACACATAGCGCAGTGCTTTGCCTACCGCCATATAGGCCAGACAGGGCCAGAATGGCAGCTTGAGCCACCCTGCGACCGCACACAGCGGGTCGCCCACCAGCGGCAGCCAGGCCAGCAGGCACGCTTTCGGGCCGAGGCGCTGCAGCCAGTCAAGTGCACGCAAGTGGTGTGACGAATGACCGTAGCGGTCCACCACCCGGTGCGAGGCCAGACCCATCCACCACGACACAGCGCCGCCCAAGGTGTTGCCCACAGTCGCCACCAGAATGGCCGGCCAGAACATATCAGGATTGAGATTGACCAAGCCAAATACCGCGGGTTCTGAGCCCAAGGGCAACAGGGTGGCCGAAACAAAAGCGACCACAAACACCGTGCTCAAGCCAAATTTGGGCAAGGCGAGCAGTGTCAGAACGTGTTCCAGCCAGACTTCCATCATGACCGCAGTGTAGGCAAGACGACTCGTCAGAAAGCTGGTGGGGAAAAATTGCTGAAAATTTGAGCAGATAGAATCGGCCCTGCATGAAACTTGGCCCCTATACCTTGCCCAATCGCCTGTTTGTTGCGCCTATGGCCGGGGTGACGGATCGACCGTTTCGACGTTTGTGCAAACAGTTTGGTGCGGGTTATGCGGTCAGCGAGATGATCACCAGCCGGCCCGATTTGCAGGATTCACTCAAAACCTCGCGCCGTGCCAACCACGCCGGTGAACCCGGTTTGATTGCAGTGCAGATCGCCGGAACCGAACCCCAAATGATGGCAGACGCCGCGCGCTACAACATTGACCGGGGCGCACAGGTCATCGACATCAATATGGGGTGTCCGGCCAAAAAAGTGTGCAACAAATGGGCTGGCTCGGCTTTGATGCAGGACGAGGCGCTGGCACTCAGCATTGTGTCCGCGGTGGTGCATGCCTGCACACCCCATGGGGTTCCCGTGACGCTGAAAATGCGCACCGGTTGGGCCGATGGCAAGCGCAATGCGGTGGCAATCGCCCGGGCGGCGGAGTCAGCCGGTGTGGCCATGCTGACGGTGCATGGGCGCACCCGTGAACAGGCTTACCGAGGCCACGCCGAGTACCAGACCATTGCACAGGTCAAGGCGGCCGTGCGAATACCTGTGGTGGCCAACGGCGACATCGACAGTGTGTATAAGGCGCGCGATGTATTGGCCATGACCGGTGCCGATGCAGTCATGATTGGTCGTGCAGCGCAGGGGCGCCCATGGATTTTTCGCGAAATTGGCCATTTTCTGGACACCGGGGAAATGATGGCGCAACCGCTGTTGGGCGAGGTCAAGCAAATGATGCTGACCCATCTGCAGGACCACTACAGCCTGTATGGCGAGTACGCCGGTGTACGCTCCGCCCGCAAACACGTTGGCTGGTATGTTAAAAACCTGCCTGACGCCAAGGCTTTTCGCGATCGTCTGAATACACTGGATGACTGTGCGGCGCAGCTTGATGCCGTGGCAGATTATTTTGACGCACTGAATGGGCGTCTTGACCGTATCCCTGTGCCAACCCACATGGACACGCCAGAGAACAACCAAAACGAGATGGAGACCTCACCATGAAACCCACGCATATTGCTGACTGTGTGCGCAGCAATCTGGAAACCTATTTACGCGACCTGGGCAGCAGCGAGCCCCACAGCATGTATGGCATGGTGGTCGCCGCAGTTGAAAAGCCCTTGCTGGAGCTGGTGATGCAGCGTGCAGACAACAACCAGTCCAAGGCGGCACAGTGGCTGGGGCTCAATCGCAATACCCTGCGAAAAAAACTGCTCGAGCACAAATTGATCCACTGAGGCTTTCAGGCCCAGCGCCTGTCAACCCGCCATTGTTTTTAATCACGTTTCGTCCCACTCCACCATCATGAACGCACTCATCTCCGTCTCCGACAAATCCGGTATTGTTGAATTTGCCCAAGCCCTGCACGCACTGGGCATCAAGCTGATTTCGACCGGCGGCACCGCCAAGATGCTCGCCGACACCGGTCTGCCTGTGACGGAGGTGGCCGAGCTCACCAGTTTTCCCGAGATGCTCGATGGCCGCGTCAAGACCCTGCACCCCAAGGTTCATGCCGGCTTGCTGGCGCGCCGTGAATTGCCGGCGCACATGGCGTCCCTCAATGCCTATGCCATCGATACCATTGACCTGCTGGTGGTGAATCTGTATCCGTTTGAGGCCACCGTGGCCAAATCTGGCTGCACCCTTGAAGATGCGATTGAAAACATTGACATTGGCGGGCCCGCGATGGTGCGCAGTGCCGCCAAGAACTGGCGCGACGTGGGTGTGCTGACCGATGCATCCCAGTACGCGCAAGTACTTGCGGAGCTTGAGAGTGATGGCAAACTGACACTGAAAACCAAGTTTTCCCTGAGTGTGGCGGCTTTTAATCGGATTGCACAATACGACGCAGCCATCAGCAACTACCTGTCGGCGATCACTTTCGACGCCGCCAACCAGACGCCGGTACCCGCTGTGTTTCCGGGTCAGAGCAACAGCAACTTCATTAAGTTGCAAGACCTGCGCTATGGCGAGAATCCGCACCAGAGCGCTGCGTTTTACCGCGACCTGTGTCCGGCACCCGGCTCTCTGGTGACTGCGGACCAACTGCAGGGCAAGGAGCTGAGCTACAACAACATTGCCGATGCCGATGCCGCGTGGGAATGTGTCAAGAGTTTTGATGCATCGGCCGGCGCGGCCTGTGTGATTGTCAAACACGCCAATCCCTGCGGCGTGGCGCTTGGCGTTGATGCGCTGCAGGCATACAGCAAGGCGTTCCAGACGGACCCGACCTCCGCATTTGGTGGCATCATTGCGCTTAACACCACTTTGGATGAGCGTGCTGCGCTACAAATTTCAAAGCAGTTTGTTGAAGTGCTGATGGCGCCTGATTACACGCCCGAAGCGCTGGCCGTGTTCAAGAGCAAGGTCAATGTGCGAATTTTGAAGATCGCCCTGCCAGTGGGTGGCACAAGCGCCTGGCAACAGGGTCGCAACACCATGGACATCAAACGAGTGGGTTCGGGCCTGTTGATGCAGACTGCCGATAACCACGAGCTGACGTTGGCTGATCTCAAGGTCGTCACCCGGCTGGCACCCACCGATGCGCAGCTGCAAGATTTGCTGTTCGCCTGGAAGGTGGGCAAATATGTCAAGAGCAATGCCATTGTCTTCTGCAAGGACGGCATGACCATGGGCGTGGGCGCCGGGCAGATGAGCCGCCTGGACTCGGCGCGCATCGCCAGTATCAAGGCGCAGGCGGCGGGCCTGAGCCTGGCTGGCACGGCGGTGGCCAGTGATGCCTTTTTCCCGTTCCGTGACGGGCTCGACGTGGTGGTGGATGCGGGGGCAAGTTGCATCATCCAGCCCGGGGGCAGCATGCGTGACCAGGAGGTGATCGACGCGGCCAATGAGCGCGGTGTGGCCATGGTGTTCAGTGGCGTGCGACATTTCCGTCATTGAGCAATTTATGCATGAAATTGGCCTCTAGCGCTTACCTATAAAGCGTTTATAGATACGAATTAAATAGCTAAAAGGCCACCATGGAACTTCTCTCTGACCCGAACATCTGGATATCGTTTTTTATGTTGGCGGCCCTGGAAATTGTCTTGGGCATCGACAACATCATCTTTATCAGTATCCTCGTTGGAAGACTCCCCGCTGAACAGCGCGATATGGCCCGCCGCTTGGGCTTGGGTTTCGCGATGGTGTCGCGTATTGCCCTGCTGTTCAGCCTGGCCTGGGTCATGACGCTGACCAGTCCGCTTTTTTCGCTGTTCGGTCAGGAAATCAGCGGCCGCGACCTGATCCTGCTTTTTGGCGGGTTATTCCTGTTGTACAAAGCCTCGCATGAGATCTTTATGGAGGTTGAAGCGCACCCCACCAAGGAGGCCACAGCCGGAGTAGCTGCAGTCAAAACAGGTGGCAGCCAATTCTGGGGGACGATAGTGCAAATCGGAGTGGTGGACATCGTTTTTTCGCTGGACTCGGTCATTACCGCGGTCGGCATGGTTGACAACATCGGTGTGATGATGGCCGCCGTGGTTGCCTCGGTTGCAGTGATGATGTTTGCCGCCAAGCCCATCGGTGAATTCGTCGATCGCCATCCTTCAATCAAGGTACTCGCGCTGGCCTTTCTGACCATGGTGGGCACCCTGCTGATTGCGGAAGCCTTTGACGTGCATGTGCCCAAAGCCTATGTTTACACCGCCATGCTGTTCTCGTTGGGGGTGGAGGCGCTCAACATCAGGGCACGAAGCAAGCGCCTGGCCGCCTGAAGACGCCCAGGCGCCAGCGGTTGGGCCGCGGACCAGCGCTAGGGTTTCACCATCGGCCAGCGACGCTGCGCCCACTGGCTCATGCCGCCAACCACATAACTGGCATTGGTGTAGCCAATGGCCTGCAGTTGCTCGACGATGCGGCTGGAGCGGTTTTGCGTGTTGCAGATCACCAATAGGGGCTTGGAGCCGGGTTTGGGCAATTCACCCAGGCGACTTGAGATCTGAGCGATCGGCATCAGCACAGCACCCTTGGCCACACCGGTGGCGTGTTCACTGGGTTCGCGGATGTCGACTACAACCGCAGTCGATTTTTCCAGGGCGGTGCGCGCGTCTTCGAGGGTGACGCTGGGTGCGGCGGCGATGGCACCTCCATGGATGCCCAGCCCAAGGCAGGCGCCGAGCAACAGGGTTAGAAATTTTTACGATTCATGAGTTCAGTTCTTCAAATTGTGGAGTTTTATGCCGCCAGCCCAATTAAGATAAGGGCGGATAGGTATTGTCTTTATAGCAAAGAAAACGCCTCTGAGGCCGCTGCCACGGTTCGGGCGATATCGTCCTCGCTGTGTGCGGCGCTCACAAACCCGGCTTCATACAGTGCCGGTGCAATGTAGATGCCCCGATCCAGCAGGCCGTGGAATACGGTGTTGAAGCGTTTGCTGTCCGTGGTCATGACGGTGGCGTAGTTTTGCGGCAACTGGTCGAACAGGAAAAAACCGAACATGCCACCCTCGCAGTCGGCACTGAACGGGACACCCCGCGCTGCAGCGGCAGACTTGAGCCCGTCCACCAGCGTGCGAGTCTTTTGCGATAGGGCTTCAAAAAATCCGGGTTGCTGGATCTGGCGCAAGGTTTCTAGTCCGCAGGCAGTGGCGATCGGGTTGCCGCTGAGCGTGCCTGCCTGATAGACCGGTCCAACGGGTGCCATCAGTTCCATCACCCCGCGCTTGCCGCCAAAAGCGGCCAACGGCATGCCACCACCAATCACCTTGCCCATCACTGTCAGGTCGGGCGAAAAGCCGGGGATGCTGCGCGCATACACACTTTGTGCGCCACCCAACGCCACGCGAAAACCAGTCATCACCTCGTCAAATACCAGCAGAGCGCCATACTCGGTACACAGCTCGCGGCAGCGCTGGACAAAGGGAACACTGGCGCGAACAAAGTTCATGTTGCCAGCAATTGGTTCGATCATCAGGCATGCCAGCTCTTTGCCGTGCAGCGCAAAGGCCTCTTCCAGCTGCTGCAGGTTGTTGTATTCGAGCACCAGCGTATGCTGCACCACCTCGGGTGGCACACCGGCGCTGGTGGCGTTGCCAAAGGTGGCTAATCCCGAGCCGGCCTTGACGAGCAGGGCATCAGCGTGACCGTGGTAACAGCCTTCAAACTTGATCAGTTTGCTGCGCCCGGTGGCACCGCGCGCCAACCGGATGGCACTCATGGCCGCCTCTGTACCGGAACTGACCAGCCGAACCATCTCCATCGAGGGGACCAGCCGCAGAATCACTTCAGCCAGTTCCAGCTCGCGTTCGGTCGGTGCGCCGAATGAAAAGCCGTCAAGCGCGGCTTTTTGTACCGCCGCCAGAACGGCAGGGTGCCCATGGCCCAGGATCATCGGCCCCCAGGAGCCGATGTAGTCGATATAGCGTTGCCCATTGGCGTCCCAGAAGTAGGCGCCGTGGGCACGCTGGACAAAACGCGGCGTGCCGCCCACCGCCTTGAAGGCGCGCACCGGCGAGTTCACGCCTCCGGGAATAATATGGCGGGCACGTTCAAAAAGTGCAAGGTTTTGATCAATATTGGACATGGTGTCGACTCGGTACCAGTTAATTTTGGGTCGGTGTGTCGGGTGATGCAGTTGCATCGGCTAAGTCTTCGGCAGTGGCCTGATTGGGTTGAGCCCAAAACAGCCGGTCTGGCAGGATGTGGCCCATGCCAGGGCGAAACCCTTCCTTCAGACTGCCGTCCAGGTACTGCAGCGCCTCGGTAAAGGCATCGGTCAGGCTGTAGCCATTGCCCATCAGGGCGGCAAAGCTTGCAGCCAGGGTGTCACTGGCACCCACAAAACTGCCTTCGAGCCGATCAAATCGGGCACTGGCCAGCAGGGTCTGCGGTGAGGCCAAGGTGTTTTCAATGCCGCGTTCACCCAGGTCGATTCCAGTGACCAGGGTGTAGCCTGCACCGTGTTCACCAGCGGCAATGGCAAGGTCGCGTGCACCGGGTGCCCGCGCGCCCTGCCAGGCGGGCAACAACCAGCGTCGCAGCGTGCTGTAGTTGCCAATCAACACCGCTGTCTCCGGGAGAATCAGGTCCACAAAGGCTTCATGGTAGGCGTCGATGGCGTCATTGGTCCACCACGACAGGTCGGGCATGTGGGCAATCAGCGGCAGGTCGGCGTAGTCGGCCGCCAGGCTGGCAATGACGCCGAGATTGTCCGGGGTGCCGGCAAATCCCAGCTTGATGGCATGGATCTCGATGTCCTCCAGCACCGCCCGGGCCTGCTCTGCCACCGCCTCTTCATCCAGCGCATAGAAATCAAAAACCTGTGCCGTGTCTCTGGCCCAGGCACCTGTCATGACTGGCAGAGCGTGGGCGCCAACACAGGCACTGGCGGTGATGTCGGCGGCCAGCCCGCCAGCGCCACTGGGGTCGCTGCCATTAAAAGCCAGAATACAAGCAGCAGACCCGCTGTCTTCTTCACTCGGATGATGGCTTACAGTTGGATCGGTGGGCATGGTGGTGCCAAAATTTCTTCAGGCAGAATATGATGAATCGCAAAGACTATCGCTACCGGGTTGATAGCTCTATATTTGTCAAGTATTCTATTTGAAGGGTTTCACTGTGACGTCAACGTCGACCTGGATGTGCCTGATTTGTGGCTGGATTTATGACGAGGCAGCGGGTTGCCTGGAGCATGGGCTGGCCCCCGGGACACGCTGGCGCGACGTGCCTCTGAACTGGACCTGCCCCGAGTGTGGGGCGCGCAAGGATGACTTTGAGATGGTTCAGATATGAAGCCGGACATCTTGCATTTGATTTTCCTGTGAGTGAGGGCTGAAAAAGAGGTAATCTGTGGCCTTGGAAGGTAGTCAACTCAGGAGTAAATGCGGGTGAACACGACAGCTAGCAATTTAAAGATCCTCGTGATTGACGACAGCAACACCATCCGGCGCAGTGCCGAGATTTTTCTGAAAGCCGGAAAACACGACGTGATCCTGGCTGAGGACGGGTTTGACGCGCTCTCAAAAGTCAGCGACTTCAGTCCGGACCTCATTTTTTGCGACATCCTGATGCCGCGTCTTGACGGTTATCAGACCTGCGCCATCATCAAGCGCAATGCCCGCTTTAGCGGGGTGCCGATTGTGATGCTGTCGTCCAAGGATGGTGTATTCGACAAAGCACGCGGTCGTATGGTGGGCGCCCAGGATTACCTGACCAAACCATTTACCAAAGACCAACTGCTCAAGGCAGTCGAGCAGTTTGGCGCACCCGCCGGGGGAGCAACGCCATGACGATCCACAATGTGCTGGTGGTCGATGACTCTAAAACCGAGCTGCTGTACCTGTCTGATCTGCTCAAGCGCCAGGGCATGTCGGTTCGTACGGCAGAAGGTGCTGATGAAGCCCTGAAGCGCTTGGCTGATGCCAAACCGGACCTGATCCTGATGGACGTGGTCATGCCAGGACAAAACGGCTTTCAACTGACGCGCTCGATCAGCCGCACGCCCATGTATGCCGATATTCCGATCATCATGTGCACCAGCAAAAACCAGGAAACCGATCGGGTCTGGGGTTTGCGCCAGGGTGCCCGGGACTACATCACCAAGCCGGTCAATCCGGTTGAACTGATGGAAAAAATCAAGGCACTTGAATAGCCGGCCCGCCGCCATGTCAAAACACCAAGCGCTCCGGGACCTGCAAAACCGACTGGCAGAACGGCTGTTATCTGCGCACAGTGACGCGGCGGCAAGGGCCTGGCTGGCGGTTACCGCGGGCGCTGGCCGGTATCTGCTGCCCTTGCACCAGTCCGGAGAAATTTTTTCCTTGACGTCGGTCACTCGGGTGCCCTACACCGCATCGTGGTTCCCGGGTGTGGTCAATTTGCGCGGTGTACTGTATGGTGTAGTGAACTTGGCAGATTTTCTGGGCGTGAGGACAGAGCACAGCGCGACCCCAGCGGGTGGTCCGCGGTTGATTTCGGTCAACCCCGAACTGGCGGTTAACGTGGCGCTGAAGGTGGATGGTCTGGCGGGTCTGCGGCGCGCGGACGCTTTCGCTCAGATGCTGCCTGCGCCGACCGGGTCGGGTGTGCACTTGGGGAGCCAGTATCTGGACTCGCAGGGCCACACGTGGCAGGCGCTGGACTTGCAAGGTCTGGCGCAATCGGCTGATTTTTTGAACATTGGCGTTTGACATTCTGATTGAGGTGAGCTTATGGCATTGACAGATCAAATCAAACGTACTCTGGGCAAAGAGGCACCAGACTCAGAGATCGACTCCAGCCTGAGCATCAGCGTGCCTGATACATCGCTTTTCCAGCCCCAGGGCGAGACGAGCGCCGGTCAAACCCAGTTTGGCTCACAGGAAGTGATGTCTCAACCGGGCGGACCCTTGTCCACTTCGGCGCGTGAGCTGGTCAGCCTGCCGCTGTTGGGCACACGTTCGGTGTCAGCGCACCAGCGGGTCCTGTCGGTGGTGCTTTTGTTGTCGCTGCTGGTGCTGGCGGTGCTGACCACCATCGGCGTCCGGCAAAGCGGCCAGGCGGCCAGACAGGTTGACGCTGCGGCAACGGGGCAGATGCAGTCACAACGACTGGCCAAAGCCGTCACGCAGGCGCTGGTCGGCAACGCTAAGGCATTCACCGAGGTGAGTGAAAGCAGCCAGGTATTGGCGCGATCGGTGCGTGGCCTGCAAGAAGGTGATGCCGAGTCCGGCCTCACTGCCGTGGATGCGGCGCACAAGGTGTTGCTCGACCCGGTCATGCCTTTGGTCAACCGGGCCGAGAAAAACGCCACCGTTGTGCTGGCGCAGAAGAAAATTCTCACCCAGGCCGGCCCATCCGCACAGGCGATTTTGCGGCAAACCAATGCGCTCATGGATGCGGCGCAAGCGATTGCCACACTCAAGACGCAACGTGGCGCTGCAGCGACTGAGGTTCTGGTGGCTGGTCAACTGGGCATGCTGGTGCAGCGGATCGGAAAGACAAGTGCTGAACTCTTAAGCCTGGACGGTGTCAGCCCTGAGGCGGTGGATACGATGCGCAAGGATATCGATACTGTCAGTTTGTTGGCCAGCGGGCTGCTGGATGGTCGCGCCGATTTGGGGTTGACGGCATCGACCGATGTTCAGGTGCGTGAGAAGCTGCTGGTTCTGATCAAACTATTTGAAGACAGCAAAACGCAGGGGCAGGTGCTGCTGTCCAGCCTGCCTGGGTTGACCGCAGCACGCACCGCGCAGGTGGCGATTGTGGCCGACAGCGAGGGCGTTCGCTTGCGTCTGGACGAACTGCAGTTGGCGCTGGCGCGGCAGGAGTCCTGGGGGGCCGGACTGGGTATGGGACTGGCTGCGGCACTGCTCTTGGCCATGTTAAGTGCGGCTGCGCTGGCCTATGTATTTCTGCTGGACAGTCGGCAGCGCCAGGCGCTGGCGCACGACCTGCAGGCCGAGGCTCAGTCACGGGAGCAGGAAGCCCGTGCCCAGGAGCAGGAAGCCAGGCGTGTGAATGCGGCCAACCAGGCCGCCATTTTACGGCTGATGAACGAGTTGCAACTGGTGGCGGAAGGTGATCTGACCCAGCAGGCCACAGTCACCGAGGACATCACCGGGGCGATTGCCGATTCCGTCAATTACACCGTGGAGGAACTGCGCTCGCTGGTTGGTAACGTCCAGAGCACGGCTGCCAAGGTGGCCCAGACCACCTCCGACGTGGATGAGGCGTCCACCGAACTGCTTGCCGCATCCAACGAGCAACTGCATGAGATCCGTGAGACTGGTCGCTCGGTGGTTGACATGGCTGGACGTATCAATCTGGTGTCGGGGCAGGCGCAGGAATCCGCTGCGGTGGCGCGTCAGTCCTTGCAAGCCGCTGAAACTGGATTGCAGGCAGTGCAAAACACCATTGGCGGCATGAACACCCTGCGTGACCAGATACAAGACACCGCCAAACGCATCAAGCGTCTGGGTGAATCCTCACAGGAAATTGGCGAAATCACCGAGTTGATCTCGGACATTACCGAACAAACCAATGTGCTGGCGCTCAATGCAGCGATTCAGGCAGCATCGGCAGGTGAGGCCGGACGCGGATTCTCGGTGGTGGCCGAAGAAGTGCAACGTCTGGCCGAACGTTCGGCCGATGCAACGCGACAGATCGCGGCCCTGGTCAAGGCCATCCAGACCGACACCCAGGACGCGGTGGGTGCCATGGAGCGCTCCACCCACGGCGTTGTGGAGGGTGCCAAGTTGTCCGATAACGCAGGTGCCGCGCTGACGCAGATCGATCAGGTGTCGCGCCGGCTGGCAGATCTGATCGAACACATTTCGGCATCAACCCTGCAGGAGGCGAACCTGGCCAATGAACTGGCAGAAAACATCCAGCATATTTTTGCAGTCACCGAACAGACCGGGGAAGGGACCCGCTCCACTGCCAGCCAGGTGCGAGAACTCTCCCATATGGCAGAAGACCTGCGTCAGTCAGTCGCACGTTTTCGTATTGCCTGACATGCGTGGTGTTCCCCCAAATCTGATGGACTGACCCATGCAACCACACGCTGCATCCCTGGTAACTGCCCCCGACCTGGAGTCTGACCTGGGGCCACTGGCCTGGGTACTTGATGAGTTACGCAAATCACTCGACAACGCGACCAAAGCGCTGCGCCGTTATGTACACGACGCCGAACAGGCTCGGGGCTCTGACCTGTCTGCGCTGGACGGCAGCCAGTTGCGAATTGCCCGCCAGCAACTGCACCAGGCGGTTGGCGCGCTGGAAATGGTCGGGCTGGAGGTGCCCGCCAAGATGCTGCGCGCCATGGAAACCCTGACCCAGAAATTTATCCAAAAGCCCGAGTTTTGCAGTGAGCAGGCCGCACACAAGGTGGAGCGGGCGAGTTTTGCCTTGAGCGACTACCTGGAAGCGGTCCTCAAAGGCAGAAAAATCTCTTCAGTGGCGCTTTTCCCGCAGTACCGGGATATTCTTGATCTGATCGGCGAAGACCGGGTGCACCCCGCGGATCTATGGGTTAGTAATCGGCGTTGGATCGAGGTGCCGGTCCCGCAGTCGGTCCAGCCGCTGGCCTATGACTCGGCCGTGCGTGCCCGGATCGATGGACTGGTGCTCAATGTCGTCAAAACAGGCCATGCGCCATCAGCACGGGCCTTGAGTGACATTTGTCTGGGCTTTGCCGTCGCACAAGCGGATTTGCATCCAAGGGTGTTGTGGGCGGTTGCGGCAGGTTTCTTTGAGGCGGTCGCTTTGGGCTTGTGCCCGCCAGACGTGTACACCAAGCGTGCCGCGTCCCGGGTGCTGTTGCAATTTCGAAATCTCACCAAGGGGCTGCCCGACATCTCAGACCAATTGGTACAGGATCTGCTGTTTTTCTGTTCACAAGCCGTTGCGCCCGCCGAGCCTGATGCGCCTGCCTTGCGGGCAGTCCGGCGCACATACGGGCTGGACGCGGCCACGCGGGTGGATTACGAAAGTGCACAGTTCGGTCGATTTGATCCCGTCTTGTTGGCACAGGCCCGCAAACGCATCACAGCCGCCACCGAGACCTGGTCCTCACTGTCTGGTGGCGATACCGGACGCATCAAGATGGCCACCGATCAGTTCAGTCTGGTATCGGAGTCCATTGTCAAATTGCACCCAGAAAGCGGAGAGCTGGCGCGCGCCTTGACGCGGGCGCTCGATGCGGTTAACCGATCCGCCGCCACGCCACCGCCCGCACTGGCGATGGAGGTGGCAACCGCAGTTCTTTACCTTGAAGCCGCCTACGACGATCCGGACCCAACGCATGACCAGATGCTGGAGCGTGGTAACCGCCTGGCGCAGCGGCTGGATCATGTTTTGGCAGGTGAACCCTCCGAGCCACTGGACGCCTGGATGGAGGAGCTTTACCGTCGGGTCAGTGACCGCCAGACCATGGGCAGTGTGGTGGGCGAATTGCGCAGTTCTTTGGGCGAGGTTGAGTCTGCGCTGGATACCTACTTCCGTCACCCGGACGAGAAATTGCCCCTGCACGATGTGCCGGGTCGACTGTCACAGATGCGCGGTGTGTTTTCAGTGCTGGGCATGGATCAGGCCGCCGTGGCGGCGCGGCGCATGCGCGACAGTGTTGAGCGGTTTCTGGTGGATAGTGCCGACCCCAACGCCAGCGAGACCATTGAGAAACTGGGCAACAGCCTGGGGGCCATGGGATTTCTGATCGACATGCTGAGTTACCAGCGCGAGCTGGCGAAAAAGCTCTTTGTCTATGACGATGCGCTGGGTGAGTTCAAGTCGCTCATGGGTCGTCTGAAATCGCAACCCGCGACTGAGACTGCGCCAACCGAAGAAGAACCTGGGCCGCAACCACCCGAGGCGCAAACGCCGGAGCTGCCTGCCGCACCGACACCGCCTGTGCTGGTCGCGCCCGCCCCAGAACCCGAGGACGATGACGCCGAGCTGCGCAACATCTTTCTGGAAGAGGCCACCGAAGTGGTGCACAACGGGGTTGCAGCGATTACCGCATTACAAGGAAAACCCGCCGATCTCGAGCAGCAAACTGCGCTGCGTCGCGCCTTCCACACCCTCAAGGGCAGCTCGCGCATGGTGGGCTTGAACGAGTTTGGTGAGGCAGCCTGGGCGATGGAGCAGTTGCTCAACGCCTGGTTGCCGCAGCAACTGCCGGCAACGGCGGCACTGATCAAACTGTCGGATCAGGCGATGGAGGGTTTTGCCCAGTGGATTGAGGACATTGCGGCGGGCACCGATGCACCGTGGCGCGCACTGCCATTTCGCCTCGCTGCTGACCGGCTGCGGCTTGAAGGTGTGGGCTCCGACTTGCAGCTGGCCAAAGACAAGGTGGTCGAGGAGACCATGCCGGTTACTGCCGCTGCGCCACAGGTAGAGTTGGCGCCGACCCTGGATGAGGACATTGAAACTGCGGACTTCTCGGTCACGCAGGTCCTTGACACCGATGCACTTGATGGGCTGGCACCAGCGGCTGATAAGCCGAACAGTGAACTGACAGAGCCGCTGCTGGACAACCTGCAGTGGCCGGATACACGCTCTGAATCACCTGTTTTGCTGGATCTCAGTTTTGACGATCTGCTGGCTGAGCGGGCCGAGGTGCCAGTGGAAGAAGCCCATTCAGATCCATTGGCAGATGTCATGATGTCGACAGACACCGAATCCGGGCCTGAGCCTGAGCCTGAGCCTGAGCCGGCGTTGTCACTGGATTTTGATGATTTGTTGGCACCTGCTGAAGCAGCCGGGACGCCACTGCTGGAGGACGTCGTGCCCGAGGTGGGCACTGACTTGATCGGGGCTGACGACGCCGATCGTCCGGGCGAAGAGGTGTTTGTTGACGAGGATCCACTGTTGGATCTTGCGCTGGATTTTGGGCCGGAGCTGACTCCTGTCGAATCGGACCCGTTGTCCGATGCTGAGTTGCCAATAGCGATGGCAACCGAACCCGAACCCGAGCCAGTGTTTGCGCTGGATTTTGATGACGTGCTGGAGCCCTCCGAAACGCCTGATGTCCCCGACGTCGAGGATCTGGAATCTGTGCTACCGCCGCAAGTCGCACTTTCTGAGGCGTCCCAGGCTTTAACTGAGCGCGCATCATCGGCGGTCGAGCAGCTGCCAGAGTTGTCACTGGATTTTGGGTCGGAACTCGCGCCTGTCGAATCAGCACCGCTGCCTGTCAGGCAGCCCCAGGCGGCCGAAACCATCGAGCCGACGGAACCAGCGGACGAGGAGGAAGACCCGGTCAAAGTCATCGGCCCGCTGCGGGTTGGTCTTGCCCTGTACAACGTCTACCTCAACGAGGCGGACGAGTGGTCGCGCCGCTTGCTCACCGAATTGTCTGAGTGGGCGATTGAGCTGACACCGCCTGTGCCAGATTCCACGGACACGCTGGCGCACTCCCTGGCTGGCAGCTCGGCCACAGTAGGATTTGATGCGGTCGCGACGCTGGCCAGAACACTCGAGCACACACTGGCACATGTCCGGCTGGCCGGGCTCGCGCTACAGCCGCATGCCGACCTGTTTGTGGAGGTTGCCGAAGACATCCGTCGGCTGTTACATCAGTTTGCTGCCGGGTTTCTCAAAACGGCCAACCCTGAACATCTGGCTGCGCTGCAGGCCATTCTGGATCAGGACTTCGCCGAGTCGGTCATCCCGGTGCCTGAGCTGGAAGTACTGCCAACTCTGCAGCCAGAGGATGATGGTATCGAGGCCGTTGACCGGCTTGACGTTGACCTGTTCCCGATATTTGAAGAGGAGGCCCTTGAGTTGCTGCCGCAGCTCGGTGCCGCATTGCGGCAATGGAGCGCACACCCCTCGAATCATGGCGCGCGCCGGGAGGCGTTGCGTGCGCTGCATACCCTTAAAGGCAGTGCGCGGCTGGCTGGTGCCATGCGTATGGGCGAGATGGCACACCGCATGGAGTCCGCCGCAGAACAGATTGGTGCTGATGACACCTCCAGTGCCCAGATAGAGCCACTGCTCAGCCATCTGGATGGGCTGACAAAGAGTTTCCAGACCTTGTGTGCAACGCCGGTGTCGGCTTTGGTGCTGCCCGAAATGGCCGCGCCGGTGTCATCCGCACTGGCGTTGGACCTGACTGATCCGTTACCACAAGTGCAAGCGCCAGAGCCATCCCCTGCGGAACCCGTCGTTGCACCGGCCCCCGCCATGGCGTCAGCGCCACCCGTTTTGCTGGCGCGCCGTGGCGCCGGACAAACCACCCGGGTCAAGTCACAACTGCTCGACCGCATGGTCAACAACGCCGGGGAGGTCATGATCACCCGGTCTCGACTGGAATCACGTTTGTTGCAGATGCGTGCATCGCTGACCGACCTGACTGGCAATCTCGAACGCCTGCGCCATCAACTGCGTGATATGGAGTTGCAGTCCGAGTCACAGATGCAGTCGCGTCTGGCGCAGACCAAAGAGGCCGCACAGGGCTTTGACCCGCTGGAGTTTGATCGATTTACCCGGGTTCAGGAACTCACGCGAATGATGGCGGAGTCGGTCCACGACGTGGCCACGGTGCAGCGCAGCTTGCAACAAACGGTGCAAGGTGTCGATGATGACCTGTTTGCCCAGGCCCGGCTGACAAGGGAGTTGCAGCGCGACCTGCTGCGCACCCGTATGGTCGACTTCGAAAGTATTGCCGATCGTCTGTATGCGGTCGTGCGGCAGGCGGCCAAGGATGATGACAAGCTGGTCAAGCTCGATATCGATGGTGGTTCGCTGGACATGGACCGGGGTGTGCTTGAGCGCGTGGCTCCGGCCTTTGAACATCTCTTGCGCAATGCGGTTGGCCACGGCATCGAGCACGCCTCGGTGCGTGAGGCGGCTGGCAAACCAGCCACCGGCGCGATCCACATCAAGGTGGTGCAACAAAGCAGCGACGTGGTGGTGACACTGAGCGATGACGGGGCAGGGCTCGATCTGGCCGCCATTCGCAACAAGGCGATTGCACAAGGTCGGATCAGTGCCGAGCATAAGCTCAGCGACGATGAGATCGCTCAGTTGATCTTTACTTCAGGTTTGTCCACCGCTGCCGAGGTCAATGAAATGGCGGGCCGGGGCATCGGCATGGATGTGGTGCGCACTGAGGTCGGTGCGTTGGGCGGCCGTGTTGAACTCAGTACCCGCCCGGGTGAAGGGACCCGCTTCACGCTGGTGATGCCGCTGACCACCGCGGTCACCCAGGTGGTTCTGCTGCGCATGGGCGAGGTGGTGATGGGTGTGCCCTCCAATCTGGTTGAAGTGGTGCGGCGCGTGCCGGCAGCCGAGCTGGCGAGTGCTTACCGTGATCAAAGTTACCCATATGCGGGCGAATCCTTGCCGTTTTACTGGGCTGGCGCCTTGCTGCAGGTGTCAGGGCTCAACCAGGAGGCAGTTGGCAAACATGCCGTGGTGGCCGTGTTCAGAAGTGCGGGCCAGCGTGTCGCCATGCATGTCAACGAGGTGCTGGGCAACCGGGAAGCCGTGGTCAAGAACCTGGGGCCACAACTGTCGCGGCTGCCGGGACTGGCAGGTATGACGGTGTTGGCCTCGGGCGCGGTCGTGCTGATCTACAACCCGGTGGCTTTGGCCCATGCCTATGCCCAACGGGCACGGGCCTGGACCGAAGCCGCGAGTTCGGCACTGTCAGCACCGGCTTCTGATGCCGTCCCCGGCATGCCGGCCGCCGCTGCCCAATTGCCGCTGGTGCTGGTGGTGGATGATTCGATCACCGTGCGGCGGGTGACACAGCGATTGCTCAAACGTGAGGGTTTCCGAGTGGTGATGGCGGCCGACGGGCTGCAGGCACTTGAAGTCCTGCAGCAGGAGCGGCCATCTGTGGTGCTGACCGACATCGAGATGCCGCGCATGGACGGCTTCGACCTGGTGCGCAACATCCGCTCCGATGCCGCGCTCAAAGACCTGCCGGTGATCATGATCACCTCAAGAATTGCCGAAAAACACCGAGACTATGCACGAGCGCTGAAAGTGGATCACTACCTTGGCAAGCCCTACCCAGAGGACGAACTGATCTCGCTGGTGCGCGGTTATTGCCATAGCGGGCTGGCTGAAGAATCAAGTGCATAAATTGCCTCCAGCCCATACAGCAGTAGTTATTGTTGCTCTATATTCAGGATTATTTTATGGCCTCTATCACTTCCATTGCCTTGTCGGGCATGACGGCAGCACAAGCCCGGCTCAATACGTCGGCACACAATATTGCCAATCTCAATACCGAAGGATTTGTGCGCCAGGAACTTGACCAGCAGGCCCAGGCCCAGGGCGGCGTGAGCACGGTGGTTCGCGCCGCCGATGCGCCAGGGGCCTCTCTTGAAGCCGACGTGGTGTCACAGCTGCAGGCCAAACATGTTTTTCTGGCCAATCTGGCGGTGTTCAAAAGCCAGGACAAGATGGCCGGTGCCCTGCTCGATCAGCAAGTTTAGGTGCGGGTCGGCTCCACCCGCTGGGCCCGCTCCACCTGCACCATGCAATCGTAAAACGTGGGTGCGTGGCCCAGATCGGTCAGGGCCTGGCTGGTCAGCTGGTTGACATTGGTACCTTGCAGTCCGAGCTTGCGCCACCAGACCCCCAGCCCATTGACCACGCCGGGTCGGGCGCGCGGACTGACTCTCAGTCGGCAGTGGTAGTCCCCCCGATCGTTGAACACCCGTACCACATCACCGGATTGGACCTGTCGGGCGGCCGCATCGTCCTGATGTATCTCCAGCACCGGCTCAAGCTCGGTGGCCTGCAGGCTGGGTACATTGACAAAACTGGAGTTGAGAAAGTTGCGCGCTGGCGGAGAGATCATCGCCAGCGGATAGCCGGGAGAGGTTTGGGCAGTCTCGTGGTTGGGCACATGGTCGGGTAGGCCGTCCAGACCCCTGTCAGCCAGGCGTTGGCTGAAAAATTCGCATTTTCCTGAGGGTGTCGGAAAGCCACCCTGCGCAAACGGCGCAGCCGGGGTTGGCAAGGTGACAAAACCGTGCTCAAGCAATTGGTCAAAGTCAACCGCATCACCATACGCCTGGCGGCACAGGTCTTCGTCGCTGTCGCTGAAACAGACATCGACAAACCCTAAACGCAGGGCCAGTTCCCGAAACACCTGGGTGTTGGTTTTGGCCTGGCCAAGCGGGGCGATGGCCGGGCGGTTCAGCAGCACATCGGTGTGGCCGTAACTGCGGTGGATGTCCCAATGCTCCAGCTGTGTCGTGGCGGGCAAGATGTAGTCGGCATAGTCGGCGGTGTCGGTCTGAAAGTGCTCCATCACCACGGTGAACAGGTCCTCGCGCGCAAAACCCTGCACCACCCTGGCTGAATCCGGTGCAATGGCCACCGGATTGCTGTTGTAGACCAGCAGTGCCTCAATTTTGGGTCCAAAGTCCGCGCTGTCGGCACGCAGCAGGTCGTCACCGATGGTGGCCATGTTGATGGTGCGGGGTCGGCGTTCGCCCAGCAGGTCAGGACGCTCCAGTTTGGCGCGTTGTACCGGGAAGGTGCTTGAGCTTGACATCAGCACGCCACCGGCGGCGTGCCGCCAGGCACCAATCAGGGCGGGCAGTGCGGCAATCAGCCGCACCGCATTGCCGCCACCATGTACCCGCTGCAAACCATAGTTCATACGGATGGCAGCGCTCTGGCCGTTGTGCGCGCAGGCACCATAGTCGCGTGCCAGCGCCTCGATCTGCGCGACCGAAATGCCACAAACAGCAGCGGCGCGCTCGGGTGGCCATTGCAGGGCACGGGCGCGCAGTGCCTCCCAGCCCAGGGTGTAATGTGACAGGTAGGCGTGATCAAGCCAGTCATGGGTAATCAACTGCTGCATGACCGATAGCGCCAAAGCGCCGTCGGTACCCGGCAGGAGTGCAATATGTTCATCACATTTGTCGGCTGTCTCTGTCTTTCGCGGGTCAATACAGATCAGCTTGGCACCAGCACGGCGGGCCTGGTTGGCATAGCGCCAGAAATGCAGATTGCTGGTGATCGAGTTGCTGCCCCAGATGATGATCAGCCTGGACTGGGCAAAATACTCCACCCGCATGCCGACCTTGGCCCCAATCGTGTGCACCAGCCCCTCGCCGCCCGCACTGGCGCAGATGGTGCGCTCCAGCAGCGATGCACCCAGCCGGTGAAAGAACCTTGCCGCCATGCTCTCACCCTGCACCAGCCCCATGGTGCCGGCATAACTGTAGGGAAGAATGGCCTGCGGATCGTGAGCCGCAATGGTTTGCAACCGGGCTGCGATGTCGTCGAGCGCCGACTCCCAGCTGACAGGCTCAAATTGCCCGGCTCCCTTGGCACCCACTCGCCGCAGTGGCTGAAGAACCCGCTCAGGATGGTATGTGCGTTCGGTGTAGCGCGACACCTTGGTACACAGTGCACCATCGGTTTGCGGGTGCGCCGGGTTGCCCTGCACCTTGGTGGCAATGCCGTTTTCAACCGTGGTCAGCAGGGCACAGGTGTCCGGGCAGTCGTGTGGGCAGGCGCCCTTGATCTGTAAGGTGTTTTCACTGGGGCGGGTTTGGCAATGTGGCATGGTCAGGCTCGGTCAGTGTCGTGGTCCACATTGTGAACCATGCCACCAGATCACGCGCTTGTTTGCTGGCGCTGGCGCGTGTCAAGCCGCCCGAAACACATGGCTGAAGCTGCGGCTGACTTCAAGTACTTCGGGGTGGGCCCTGAGGGTGACCCGCTGGCGGCCAGTGTCGTCGCGCTGCACAGCGGCAATCGCGCCCAGGTTGACGATGGTGGCGCGGTGAATCTGCCAAAACTGCTCGGGGTCAAGCTGCGAAATCAGCTCGCGGATCGGCGTGCGGATAAATGACTCGTGGCTGGCGGTCTGCACACGGGTGTACTTCTCGTCCGAGCGGAAAAACAGCACATCGTCAACATTCACCAGCCGGGTGCTGTTGCCCGCGCCACATTGCAGCCAGCGCAGGCGTGGCGAGTTACTTTGACTACCCAGGCGCGACTGCAGTTGTGCCAGCGTTTGCAGCAGGGCGTCCTGTGAGGGGCCGGGTGCCACGCTGGCTGCGCCGACACCGGTGGCGGTCTGAGCCAGGCGGGTGCGCAGCCGTGCCACGGTGATGTCCAGGCGCGCCCGCTCCACCGGCTTAAGCAGATAGTCCACAGCGCCTTCTTCAAACGCGGTCACCGCGTACTCGTCGTAGGCGGTGGCAAACACGATCTCGCCGCGCCAGTCGTCGAGCGCAGCAATTTCCCGCGCCGCCTCAATGCCAGTCAAGCCCGGCATACGGATGTCCAGAAACACCACGTTGGGGCGCAGTTCATCGGCCAGCTTGACCGCCTCAAGCCCGTCGCGGGCGCTCGCCAGCAGCTGCAACTCGGGCCAGCACTCGGCCAGCCGCGCCTGCAGCTGCTCGCGCAGCAGGCGTTCGTCATCGGCGACCAGCGCCGTCGGCCTTTCAGACATGCGTGGCCTGCTCCTCTTTTTGTTGCTTCGAACGGGTTTGGTAGGGGATCGAGATGCGGGCGGTGGTGCCGTCGTCGTCGCCGATCAGCATCAGACTGCTTTGCCCGGGGTACAGCATCGAGAGCCGGTTGCGGATGTTGTCCAGACCCAGCCCGGTGCCTGGCGCCGCCGCTGCGGCGAAGACGTGGCCGTGTTGCAAGCCGACCCCGGTGTCGGCCACTTCGACCTGCAACTGACCGTCCACCACCTGCGCCGACACCCGCACGCGGCCACCCTCCGGCTTGGGCTCGATGCCGTGCTTGATGGCGTTTTCCACCAGCGTTTGCAGCATCATCGGCGGGAAGATGGTCGACTCCAGCCCGGCCGGGACCTGAATTTCGTACCCCAGCCGGTCCTCGATGCGCAGCTTGAGCAACTCCAGGTAGGGCCGAATCAGCGCCAGCTCGCGTCCCAGCGTGGACGATTCCTCGCGCATTTGCGGCAGCGCGGCGCGAAGGTAGCTGATGAGCAGCTTTTGCATGCCCGATGCCCGCCTGGGGTCGGTTTCGATCAGGAAGTCGATCGCTCCCAGCGTATTGAACAGGAAGTGTGGCTCCACCTGTGCCTGTAGCAGCTTCAGGCGCGACTGCACCAGCTGGCGCTGCATGCTTTCGCGCTCGGTGGCGTCGGTGGCGATCTGCACTTTGGCATCGGACTCCGCAGCCTTGCGAACGACGATCTTGGCCGCGACCAGGTAGGCAAAAAACGCCACCAGCAGCGCCGACAGAATGTCACCTATCCAGCCGCCCAGGGTGTGCTGGGTGGTGGTGATGACGTCTTCGTCGACATCCTCCTCGTCCGGCGGGTCACTGTCGGGCGGTATTTCGATCTTGATGGGCACATCACTGTCGGCGGCTGATGCGCCTGAGTCTGCGCCAGACGCTGCACTGGCCGGTGCAGCGGGTTTACATCCCGACTCGGTGATGACGATAGCGGTCTTGCCGCCGATGATCACCTGTTTGGGCTTGCAGGGTGGCGCTGTCTTGGGCGTTTTTCTGGCCGGATCGTCGACACTGACGCTGACTTTGCGCACCTCACGCTTGCTGCGGTGCGACAGTTGCAAATGCTCGGAAATGATGGAGCCGGCAATCAGCGTGATCAGTCCCAGCGCAATCATGCGCCACCAGCTCAGGGACGCCGCCCACACACTTAAGCGTGCATTGAGGCGACGCAACCAAGCATAGCGGTCGGTCGCCACTGGCACACTTGAGAGTTCAGAGTTTGGCATTGCAGCTTGGGGTCGAATTTTGCTCGGCGGCCAGCATGGTAGCGGACTCCGTAGAGCGCTTGCCCACGATGGTCACGGTGGGCAGTTCAACAACCGCCATTTTCTCAGATGTTGCCGGAACAAAACTGCCTGCCAAGGCGGTAAAGACCGTCAAGGTGATCGCGACACTGGTCAACAGGGCGGACAGTTTCAAAGTGGTTTTGACGGTGCGGGTCATGGCAGGCTCCTGGGGTTGGGGTGACTCATATGCAGCACGATTTGGCTGCAATGGGGTGAACTCTACGCAGCACTTCAACGCGGTGCACCCGCCATGCGACGGACTGCACCAGAGCCCGACAAAGCGCAGCAAGGGTCGACAAATGGATTGAAATAACCCCCAGCGCAAAGTTGCCCGGGTCGCCGTAGACTCCCACCCGAGGAGCAAACCATGAACCTGATCGATTCCATCACCGCCGCAGCACCTGCCATTGCCAGTCTGCGCCGCGACATTCATGCCCACCCGGAACTGTGTTTTGCCGAGCAGCGCACCGCCGATCTGGTGGCGGCCCAACTCACCAAGTGGGGCATCCCGATCCACCGGGGCTTGGGCACGACGGGCGTGGTGGGCATCGTCAAGGCCGGGACCTCCAGTCGGGCCATTGGCCTGCGCGCCGACATGGACGCGCTGCCGATGCAAGAGTTCAACACCTTTGCCCATGCAAGCAGGCACCCCGGCAAGATGCACGCCTGTGGTCACGACGGCCACACTGCCATGCTGTTGGCCGCAGCCCAGTATTTCAGCCAGAGTCGCCACTTTGACGGCACGGTGTACCTGATCTTCCAGCCGGCCGAGGAGGGCGGTGGTGGTGCCCGCGAGATGATCAGGGACGGCCTTTTTCAGAAGTTTCCGATGGACGCGGTGTTTGGCCTGCACAACTGGCCGGGGTCCGCTGTGGGGCACTTTGCTGCCAGTGCCGGGCCGGTGATGGCCTCAAGCAACGAGTTCAAGATCACTATTCGAGGCAAAGGTGGCCACGCTGCCATGCCACACAACGCGCTGGACCCGGTGCCGGTGGCGTGTCAGCTGGTGCAGGGCTTTCAGACCATCGTCAGCCGCAACCTCAAGCCGATTGACGCGGGCGTGATCTCGGTCACCATGATTCATACTGGCGAGGCCACCAACGTCATTCCTGACACCTGCGAATTGCAGGGCACGGTGCGCACCTTTTCGCTGGCGGTACTTAACCAGATTCAGCAACGCATGAGCGACATGACAGCGCAGCTTTGTGCAGCATTTGATATGACTGCCGAATTCGAGTTTGATCGCAACTATCCGCCCACCATCAACAGCGAGGCCGAGACCGCGTTTTGCCGCCAGGTGCTGACGGACCTGGTGGGTGCTGAACGTGTGCAGGTGCAGGAACCGACCATGGGCGCAGAGGACTTCTCATATATGCTACTGGCCAAACCCGGCTGTTACGTTTTTATTGCCAATGGCGACGGTGACCACCGCGACCTTGGCCACGGTGGCGGCCCGTGTATGTTGCATAACCCGAGCTACGACTTCAACGACGCCTTGTTGCCGCTGGGAGCCAGCTACTGGGTCAGGCTGGCCGAGGCGTGGTTGGCTAAGGAAAATATAAAATAAATAGCAATAACACGCCTTGGATATTGGGCTTGATGGATAAAACACAATAAATCCATGGCTCGGTCAACACCCAACCCTGCCAAGTAGGTGCTACAGGTCCATCAAGGCCCAGCACCGAGCGCACAGCGATGCTGGACCTGATCCTGCCCTACCGCCCTTCACGTTTGGCTTGCAGTCGCTCACGCCCAGCGCGGGTCCGCACTTTCCACTGGGCGAGCTGGCCTTGGCGCTCCAGCGCGCTCATGGCGTCACGGCGACTTTCGCGCAGCAACTTATGGTAGTTTTTCAGACGGGCGGGGCTGATTTGTGCGCGAACCGCGCAGCCGGGCTCCTGCTGATGCTGGCAATCACGGAACCGGCAGGCGTCGGCCAGCGCGCTGATGTCCTCAAACAACTGTCCCAGCGTCTGAGCGTCCACATCGGGCCTTAGCGTACGCACGCCCGGGGTGTCGATCACACAGGCGCCGCCAGGCAAACGGTGCAGGGAGCGTGAGGTTGTGGTGTGTTTGCCACGACTGTCGTGCTCGCGCACCGCACCGGTGTCCTGTGTTGTGCTGCCCAGCAGATTGTTGGTGAGCGTGCTTTTCCCGGCACCGGAGGAGCCCAGCAGCACCAGGGTCTGGCCGGGTGTCAGGTAAGCGGCCAGTGAGCTGCTGGCACCTGGCTGCCGCGCGTCCAGCGCCAGCACCTCAACCTGGTGGCCGATTCGGGCCTGCACCTCTTGCATGCGCTGCTGCACCTGATGGGGACCGGCTTGCAGAGCCACGTCGGCCTTGGTCAGGACCACCACGGGCAGCACGCCACTGCCGCCCACCAAAGCCAGATAGCGTTCCAGACGCGGCAAATTGAAGTCCAGGTCCAGGCCCATGACCAGCAATGCGGTGTCCACGTTGCTGACCACGGTGTGGCGGCTGCCATCGGCGTCCCGGCGCACGATCTGATTCTCGGGCGCCAGGCGCAGGGACACCCACCGCTGCTGGTGGGCATCCGTATGGCATAACACCCAGTCGCCCACAGCCAGGGCGCTTTGCGCATCCATCAGGTCGCGGGTGAGGCGGGCGGTGCAGCGGGCGCTGTGTTGCCGCACACCGTCGTGCAACTCGACAGTTTCTCGGTGCATGGCGGCAACACGCATCCATTGCAGGGTAGCGGCATCGGCAAACTGTGGTGGTGCGGCGAATGCGGCGAGGGTTTGCGCCAGGTGGGGTGTCAGGCCCAGGCCGCGAAGGGTTTCAAAGGAAAAGTCGTTCATGTCAGTCAATGTCTCGGTGAGACCCGGCACCTTGGGCCGCGCGAAGAACGCGCCACCATGCCTTGGGATCAAAAAAAGGATGGACAGGGTCGGCGGGCAACCCGACAAGACAGAGAAGACATCAGTGGCCCTGGATGCCAGGGCGACGCTACACCAGTTGCTTCAAATCGCAGTGCAACCGGGCGGGCGCAGAGGTGAGCTCAGTTTTCAGGCGGCCAACGCGAAGGGAGTGGGTGTGCGAACAATCATGGCAGTACTCCTTTGCAGTGGGTTGTGGGCATCCTGCACAAGTAGGCAAGATTAAACAGGGGCGCATTGTTGGGCTTGCAGCTGGCCGATGTCAATCGGGACCTGGGGCCACTGCAGCGCCATTGCAACAGTGGGACCTTGTTCGACGACGTGGCAACCAGGGGCTGACGGGTTTGGTTCAAATCTCAGTGGAACACGAACACAAAATCTATAGCTGAAGATGTCCACTGAATATGCGCTAACGGCCTATTCTCTATAAAAACCGCCGGGCCGCCATCTCCAGCAGTCCATCAAAAACCAGGTTATCCACCAGCTCGAACTGCAAAGACATGCTGGGTGCCATTTTCCAACCGGCGCCGCCCGTCATCATGCAGCGGGGTTCGGTGCCGGTGTGCTGGCGTACATGCTGCACCATGCGCTCCACGGCACCAGCAATCGCGTAGGTGCCGCCACTGGTCAGGGCATCACTGGTGTTGGTGGGAAACGGGCAGACGTTGCCGGTTGGCACGCGCAAGCCTGCGGTGCCGGACTCCAGTGCGCGCAACATGATGCCGTGCCCAGGGAGGATCAAGCCGCCAAGAAAGCGCCCTGAGGCGTCGAGCGCATCCACGGTGACTGCGGTGCCAACCATGACCACCACCATTGGGCGCGCTTCGCCTTGCGCGAGGCCCCGGTGCCAGGCGCCGATCATTGCCACCCAACGGTCAGCCCCCAGCCTGGCCGGGTGGTCGTAACCATTGGTCACGCCAGCCTCAACGCTGCTTGAGACCACCCAATTGGCGGACACATCCCACAGCTCCATCTGGTCTTCAACCCGGCGTTTGATGGCGTCGCCCGCAACCACACAGCCCAGCATGCGGTTGGGTGCGGGCAACCTGGCCCATTCGCCTTCGGCGAGTTTGTCGATGTTCTCCAGAAACTCCGCACCCTGCGCCAGAACTGGCGCATCGCGCCGTGGTGCGCTGTGCAAGGCCCACTTCAAACGGGTGTTGCCGACATCAATGGCCAAAAAATTCATCGCGGCATTATCCCGGCAATCACAAAAGGCTCAGCCCTGGCGCCAGGGCAGGCCGTTAAAGCGCCAGCCGCCGCGCTGGCCACGCTGGGCGTTGTCGTTGGGGTCGCCCTCAAAACCTTCCAGAATGTTGTAGGCTTGCAAACCCAGTTCGGTGGCACGTTTGGCCGCGGCAATCGAGCGCACGCCACTGCGGCACAGCAGCAAAGCCTTTTTGTCTTTGGGCACGGCTGCCAGCAAGGCTGAGTCAAAGTCGGGGTTCATGGCCATGCCCGGCCACTGTTTCCAGGCAATGGGCGCTGCGTCTGGCACAAAGCCGACCCAGGCGCGTTCGGCGTCGGTTCGTACATCCACCAGCACAGCTTCACCGGCTTGCCACCACTGGTGCGCCAGTGTGACCGAGATGTCGCCCGCGTAGCCATCTGCGTCGCGCTGCACCAGGGCGTGTGGGGCGGGTGCGTCATGGCGCAGCCCCAGATGCAGGTTGGCGGGCACCGCCTCGTCGATGCGTTTGGGCGGTGGCAGGTGCAGGGCGTCCATGATGGCGGTAAATTCCGCCAGTGACTTGCCAGCGATGCGCGCGTTGCCAAACTTTTCCTGTCCGATGCTGGAAAAGCTGCGTCCCTGGTAATCATGACCCGGCCACACGGTGGTCGTATCGGGAAGCTTGAACAACACCTCGGTCAAGCTGTGGTAGAGGTCCGCTGCACTGCCGGACTGGAAGTCGGTGCGGCCACAGCCGTTGATCAGCAGGGTGTCGCCGGTGAATACATGATCTCTCCAGAGAAAACACATGCTGCCAGCGGTGTGGCCAGGGGTATGCAGGGCGCGGATCTGTTCGTTGCCAAATTGCAGTACATCGCCGTCCTTGAGGAGTACCGAGGCTGAACTGACGCCACACGCTGCCGGGGCCGTGGTTTTGGCACCGGCAAGTTCAGCCAGTTGTCCGGCACTGGTGATGTGGTCCGCATGGGCATGGGTCTCCAGCGCCCAGACCAGTTTGAGCCCGTAGTCACGTAGCGCCTCCAGATCACGCGCCACCTGGGTGTCGACCGGGTCAATGATGACCGCCTCGCGGCTGATGGCGTCAAACAGCAGATAGGTGTAGGTTGAGGAGGCGGTGTCAAATAGCTGGATCGGTTTCATGGTGCTCATCTCTGGTTGGAACTGCAACAGGAATATACCGCGCGTGGTCAGTCACAAGCCTGGTATGTAGGGCACAACCACGCCAGCGAGAAGAAGTTTCATGCCACTTTCAAAAATGTTTCACTGAGATTGCAGGGCTTGTCAGTGAAAACCCTAGTCAGAAACCCACCGTCTTTGATCAAAATCAAAGTTGATCAGCAACAATCGTCAGCCCAGCCCACTATTTGATTCAATGGAAGCGGAAATTGCCGTCTATCCAGTTTGACTGCAGCATCTCCCCGGTGTGACGCA
>JAGOUM010000121.1 GCA_018061265.1 Rhodoferax sp.
CTGCTGAAAATGGAGCTGATGTTGTGTATGAAGTTGTTGGCAATGACGTTGCCTCGCGCACCCCAGTCGCGCCCGGTATAGATGGCACCTGCATCGCCCGTGGCCGACAAAACGTTGCGGATTTCATTGAGCTCTATGAGGTGGTCGTTGCCCTTGAACATGATCGCCGAATGGCTGGTGTCGTGAATCAGGTTGTTTCTGACGGTGTGCCCGACACCGTCGAGTTGTACTGCGGGGTGGTAGGTTCGCGCAAATCTGGCATTGTTGGTGATCTCGCTGTCCTCGACCACATGGCTGCCCGCCACCAGGGTTGTGCGGGTTCCGCCGCTCAGAATGACCCCGTCCTCGCCAGAATCCAGCACATAATTTTGCGTCAAACGGTGGTTGGTGCCACCGTTTATGGCCACAGCGCTGGTCCCAGCGTTTCGCAGCACCAGTTGTTGCAGGGAATTGTGGCTGCCGTCCTTGACAGCAATCAAGCCTGCTCGGGTGGATTCAAGCTGCAGTCCCTGCAAGGTGATGTTGCTGGCACCATTGAATGAAAACAGGGGACCATTGAGGACAGACACCTGTATTTCAGCGCTGGCAAATCCTGCATTGGGCCAGATGTACAACAGCCCGCTGCTTCGGTCCAGGTACCACTCGCCTGGCTGGGTGATTTCTTCCAGCAGGTTGTAGGCATACCAGGATTGGCCGGCAACGATGCCAAAGCTGGGCGTCGAACCAAGTGTGATCCTCCTCTGGGTGGCAGAAGAGGACTGCAACGGAATGTGATCATCAGCCCAGTAATACCCAAAATACCCGTGTACCCAGGCATCGGGCGCTGTTGTCCAGCGGCTCATCCGGTCGGTCGCTGCGGTGAAGCTGGTTGCAGAGGATTTGCCGGCGATGCTCATGTATCCGTGGTTGTAGGGTGCCACGTTTTGGTCCGCATCGGGCCAGCGGCCCAAGGGCTGTACTTTGCCGTTGACAACCAGCTCCAGCGCAGCGCTTTGGGTGCGCCCGTAGCCGCGCAATTGCAAGGTCCCAAAATCCGTGATGCCTGCTGCGCGCAGGTCGATCTGCATGACGTTGCCCCGGGCGGAGGTATCGAGCCTGGGCCAAATGGGTGAATCACTGGTGGTGGTTTTGAAGGACGATGGATTGAGGAACTGGCTGCCTGTGATTCGTACCGCCTCGCCTTGGTAGGCACGCCAGCTCACAGGACTATTAGCTGATCCGGAATCGAGCGCATTGAGCTCCAGCGATGCGGTGCGGGTATAGGTGCCACCACGCAACCATACGGTGACCCCTTGTGTTGGCAAGCCGCGCGATATTTGTGCGCGCAACAATGTCTGCGCTCGCTCAAAACTCTTCACCGGTGCCGCCAGCGTACCTGCGTTGGCATCGTCGCCCGATGGACTGACAAATATCTCAGTGACGTCAGCGACAGGCACTGGCACAGGCGGCGCGACATCGGCACTGCCCCCGCCACAACCTGTCTGTACCAGAAGCCCGGCACTGACCAGCAGGCCCGCACAGATGGATCCAACAGTCACCAAAGTTTTGAATCGAACGGCCACTTGAAGCTCCAAATCATCATTTCATTGTCAATCACAGACACGAGGACTCTTCGCCCACCCGTCAAGCACCTGCTTGGAGGTTAGCTTAGGCAGCTCGACAAGTCCTTGCAAAGCGAAAGGACCTCATCATGCAATGCATTTTGCGCCATTTCCGCATGAAGATCATGGTCAAAATCGGACCGAAGTGACAACTTTGCCCCGCTAAGCTTCAGAAATAGACGCCCCCTAACTCCAAAATATCGAATGAACTGGTCAAGCCCGACATCCGTATCACCATAAAGGACTACGGTTCGGGTGCCACGGTTTGATAGGCCGGTGAATCCCCTTCTGACCAAACCCGGACCATGACATGAGACGGCCTGCGCGGACTCATTCACAGAAACCCCCTGAGACGGTTTAACCAATTGCTGCACATCTGCGACGACTTGTTTCAACCGGGAAAGCAAGCGTCGTCCTGCCATTTTTAGTATGTAGAGTGTATTGACACGCCCGCGTCTTAAACGAACCCATGTTTGCGGGTCAGCCAGCAGTTGCCGATAGGTCTTGGTCGATTTACCAAGTAAATCAGCCACCTCTTCAAGCGATGTACCGTCACGCCATTCGTAACACTGCAAGTTGACGATCATCAGACCGGCCACTCGACTGTCGGAAATAGCCTCATGAAATGCCAGAAAGCCGCCGCTGCATATGCCAATCAGGCAAATTTTTGCTTCGGGGAATCTCGCCGCGACATGATCAATGACCGACCGGAGTTGGGGTATCCCACTACTGTGATAAATCAAATGTTCGGGTGCACCGGCCGTTGGCGGGCTATCACCCATGCCAGCAAGATCAAATCGGACACTGAAAATCCCGTGTTCCGCCAGACGCCTCGCCAACTGGACCCACACTCTGGCACCGCCAATATGTGGATTGCGTCCGGAACTGCTCAACACCAGCACAACCTTGGGCGACGGCGTCGCCTCTGACTCGCACCAAACGCCAGTGAGCAAACCCTGCGCGGGAATGAATACGGCATGTTCAACAAAGCCCGATCCGCGCAGCACGCCTCGGTCATTTAGCCGCTGTACCCCAAGCGAGTCTGACTTGTCTGATGGGTCAGTACCATCGACGTGAATGTCCGTGGCACACCACTGTTTCAGCTGTTCAAACAATGCCACCGGCAGGTAGCTCGTGGTTGATTCACCCAAATGACGGGCCATATCAGGATATGCGACGCTGGTGATCGATACATCTCGCGCCCAAGAGAACTCCAGCTCGGTCTGCGCCCTGGTTTCGCTGGCGACAGCCATAAAAACCCGCTGGGCCGGTGCTTGCGCGAAAGCACGCAGATCGACCGCATTCAGGGCCGACTGGATGGCCACGCCCATCGGAAACCCGGCAAACCGCAACGCTGGGTCATTGTTGGTCAATGCCTGAAGTTCCCTGATGTACTGGCGCCCCTGAACGGCAACGCCCAGTAGTGCCAAGCCTGGCACCGTCTGACCCTGATCATGCAATGCCTGTGCGACCAAAGCCGCCACGGTCCCTCCGATACGAAACCCAATCAGAATCCGGGCATGAACACCCGAGCATTCCTTAAGCAAAGCACAGGCAGCCAAACCGGCGTCAACCCAAACAGACATTGGGCTGTCATCATGCACGTCGCCCAATGAATCTCCCGTTCCGGGCAAATCAAAGCGCAAAACTGGGTGCCCATTCACAGACAGGCTGGTAGCCAAGCGAGCGAGACTGTAACGAGCAGTCAAGTCTTCATATCCATAAGGACCAAACAGGACGATTCCATCACGCCGGACCGCACCGGCAGGTGGTAAATTCAACCACCCACGGCATGAACCAAAAGAAACCGGTGTCACGTCAATCCCCGATAAGCAAACGACGCCAGACAATTGAGCGCGCTGACGGCCCCCATCGGCAACATATCGGATGCCAGAGAACGTGGAATCAGTCGAACCCGGCGAACCGAACCGGGCACCAAATGAAAACAGTTGTCCTGAGGCCGGTAGTTCTGATCGTCAATCTGGACAAATCGAGCCACTGAGTCTGTCGAAATTTCAAGCCACCAAACCGCGGCATTCTGTATCACTTGCACATGAATTTTGAAGGCTGCTGGCGTTGCGTAGGGTCCCAAAGGAAAAAAACAGGCGTCTAACGGCGGAACGCTGTTCCCGCCACCGACCTCGCTGGCCGACACATGGACCGTATCATGATTCGGCTGCCCAAAGCGAAATACATAACTGACATCGGTGAACACACCAAGAACTCTATTGACAGAAACTGTTAGCCCCGATCTGGCCGCAACGTCCACATTGAGCGTGCCAGTCCCCACATCCGACTGGCCATGCCGCAGCAATCGAACCCGTAGTTGCATTTGCACCGGTTCCGGGCGGTCGTTGACAAGATGGATATCCACACCGTCACACCCTTCATCGGTCAGAAACAGGGAAATAGGCTGACACACTTGGCGCAAAGCATAAAAGGTGGACTTGGGCTCACCCCGAGCATCAATCAAACCCCAGCCCGCACCCAGAATCAGGTCGCCCGCAGTAAAGATCAGCGCACCGCCCGTCGATGAGGCCGGTCGGCGCCATTGCGCCAGCGTGCTGCTGAAGATGTAAGCACACAAGGCACGAGACGCCGCAAGGTAATGAGAAGGGTCTGTTCGGCGCAATCGGGCCGGATCCAGCCCAAAGACCTGCGACAAATAGTGGTCGCGTGTATCTTCAAAGTCCCACGATGCACCCCGGTCTCTTGGAACAGACGACTTCCAAGCGGGGTGGTGTACTGCCGGAACCCCCATAATGGCCAATGAAATCGGCTCTGGCACATTCGAAAACGCCAGGCATTCGGTCATGAAACGCGGATTCGCACGACGTGCGTCGTCCAACGGGCGCTCATAGGCGCCAACACCAAAATAGTGCGATATTCCCTCCCTGACACTGAATGGCAGATCGCCACCCGAGGGCGAGTTGGACACAACAATCAAATCAGGCGCCAAACGTGCACAAATTGCGGGCAACGCCTGACTGAAAAACTCCTGCCGTCGACGTTCATCTGACAAACCCAGCATGGCTGCCTGTTGCTGAATTTCACTGCCGCCACACAAAACTGCCAAAGACGGTGATCCGGCAATACGATGCAACAAGGCCTTGACTTCTAGCTCAATGGTTGTGGCAAACGCAGCATTCGCCAGCGGGTAATCAAAGTTTGCCAGCATCAGGTCCTGCCATACCAACAGGCCCAGTTCATCACATCGCCGGTAAAACGCCGTGCTTTCATAACAAAATGGGCCCGCCACCCGCAGCATGTTGGCACCCATTTCGGCCAGCAGGTCAAGACGGTTCACCAGCCCCTCTTCACCCCCCGGATGCAGCACCTTGGGTGGTGTGTAGACAGCGCCGCGTGCAAACATCTTGACGCCATTGACAATCAAGGCAAAGTCTCGACCATCTACTCCCTGGTCCAACTCAATGCGGCGAAAGCCCACTTTGCCCAAAACCAACGTGGCGTCCGGGCGCTGCAAACTAACCTCATAGAGGGCCTGTGCACCCATGCCCCGTGGCCACCACCGCTGCACCTGGGCAATGTCGATTTGGGCGGCATAAGTGTGCTCACCCACGCGTTGCAACAAGGCTTGTGCACCGGCACAGCTGACGGTCAGGGTCCCAAGATCGTCGCCACAGGTCAACTCAACGCGCACGAGTCCACCTTCACCACAAACTGTAGCGTGTAACTGAACCTGGGAAATGGCTCGAGCAGAAATCAGATGAATGGCCTGCCAAGGACCCACAAGATGTATCTCGGGACACCAACTCGGCATATGGCCCAACAAGGTGGTTCGCACGGCGCGCAAGTTCTGATCATGCACCATCGCCACCCGCCAACGCGCACGTGGCGGTTTCAATCCGGCCAGATGAACCGTCAAACTGCGAAAGGCAATACAAAGAATACTGCGGCCATGCAGATTTAGCGTCAGTGTCAGTGGCAGGTACATGGACGACGATTCACCGATGAGTTTTCCGTCCAAGAAAACTTGCGCCAGTGTTGCCAGGCCCTCGCAACGCAGCGCATAAATACCGTCGCCACAGATCTCGCGGCGGTACCAAAAATCTGAATCATGCAGGGGCCGGGGCGCATGCGGATCAAATTGCCCAGCCAGCTGCAATGCCTGTGCCACGGTACCGGGAACCTGGCAGGAGAACCACCTCTCGCCCGGGACGACAGACACGGCCCGTTCTAACGCCGCAGGATCAGGCCATGCGCCTGCCGGGCTTTCACACAACTGCCAACCAGTGGTCAGACGTTCCCCAAAAGGTCGCTGTATCGTTGAGTGATCGTTAGATATCGGCGCAATGTTCATGTCTGTGCTGCGTGGCCAAGCGGTGTCAGATCACACATCAGTTGATCGTAAGTCTGGACCAGGGATGCCACGATAGCGGCCAACCCATCAAAGTTGCTTCGCATGACCGCTCGGGCCAATCTGAATTGCAATACCTTGGCCTCTTCTGCCAGGCGCCGTGCGGTTGTCGCTGCGATCACGAAGCGATCTCCAGGCATTCGCAAAAGAAAACTCTCCAATAAACCAAAATTGGCACCGACCTGCCTTACTGTATTAAAGGCATAGGCGTGAAAATACGCGGGACCCCGTTGCCCAAGCTTCGCCAGATGCCCGGCGAAAACCTCTTCATAGGCGCGAAACGGATTCTTTAGCGGGCGACGCAAAAAATGGCGTTGCAATAGGTGCAGCGCCAGCCCAGCCGGATCAATGCTTGCCGCACCCATCGGTTTGACCACCTCACAATAAGGCATCAACAACTCCGACTGTCCCGGCAACTTCTGCAAAGCGCCGTCATAGTCGTCACCCGATAACACCCCGCGTGTTTCATTGTGGAAATAGGCCAGTTGCCGGGTCTCTTGATCCAACGAAAAAATACCGATGGTTGTTTTGCCATGGTTTTCCCGATAGGTCACACCCCGCGTATCAGGCAGGTAAAAGCCATCAACCTCCACCAACACCACATGACCGCGCACCAATTGTTCAAGGATGTGGCCTTCCAGATCGTCCCAAACGGCCAACTCCTGAATGGACAGTCCATACAGGGCCTCCAGGTCTTCGCTCGGAACCTTGAAGAAAGTGAAATGATCACCCTCAAAATCCTGCGTCAGCGTAAAGGCCAACATCCAGGTGGGCTCGAAACCATAGGCCGCCACCAGCTCAATCACGAGGTCAACCGAACAATTGGTCTGTGGCCAAGGCCGCTCAATATCGTGTAAGGCGTGTAACGAGGGTACGGTCTCAAGAAGATGGGCAAAGCCGGGAACAGTCGCCTTCATGATGTCCAGTCAACACCACAAGTTCGCGCGAACCGGCTCGGGCCACAGCGCCACGTCCAGTCCGTGGTGGGCAAAAAGGGCCAGCGCGACCCGCTCCATGCCAAAACCGACACAGGCCGTATGCGCCGTGTCGCCGTTCTCCAGCTTCAGGCCCCAGGTCTCACCAAAGTGACTTTGATGGTAATTAAAACTCAAACAGGCGGTTGGTTTCTCAACACTGGTGACGGGCACCAGAAGCTCAAACTTGAGTGTTTGTTCACGCTGGCCACTGGCCAGAATTCGCCCCTTGCGACCAAAAAACGGGTCATTAGCGACATCAATCGTCACCGGCAAGCCCAGGCCGGCCATCATCTGCTGACCACGCTGGATCCAGCTTTCCCTGAAAGCCAGCACCTGCTCGGCGCTGCCCATACGCACATACTCACGCATGCGAAACAGCTGCATACGGGCAGGGTCGCGCGAGGGCTCATGCCGGAAACAATAAGACATCAGGTCATACAAACGCCCCTGAACCGGCATGACACCCAATTTGACAGCGGTGGGATACAAGGGATAACAGGCTGCCGGGGTCAGGACCACATCGGTGGCTTTTTGACCAGCGGTCCAATCAGTGCCCGCCTCCATCGCCTGCAATAACTGGCCATGCTCAGCCTCGCCACCCATAAACGCATGCACTGTCCCGGCCAACTGCGGAAATCCCTTCATATAACCGGATTTTTCAAAAAAATGACGGCTCATCCCGGGCGGAAAATGAATCCGCGTCGGGTTATCTTGTTGACCAAAAAGGGTGATGTAGCCGTCAAAACGCTCAAGAACGTCTTCAAAAACGCCGCTACGACCATACAGACCGTCCACCCCGGTGTCGATCAGCAACCCTGCTGCCAACAATCGGTCTATCAGCAATAAATCAGGAAAGCCTGGTTTCGAATCGTGTTGACACATACGCCACCCTCACTTTGAATACTTGGAGTCGGGCCAGTCAATCCGGAGATCTGACAACCATGGTTCGACTATGCCGACAAGTGCCCGCTGAAACGATTCATCAAGACCAGATTGGCGGTGTTGGCCAGAATGCGGTCATTGTTAATCATGATTGGCGCTGAATGGGCATCACGCATCAGTCGACCAAGACTGTAGGGCGTGTCGTTACGGTAACCGTGAATACCACATACCAGCATTGCTCGATTCAGAATTCCTACAACGGCCTCCGATGCGCTGATTTTCAGAGTGTTCATGTCGATCAGAAAACCCGCAGATTCCAGCAAGGATGGATCACGTTGGGCATGCTCCAGCCGATCAATGCCAAACAAAATCAAGCCGCGCATCACCTGAAGGTCTTTGAGTAGTTCCGCCAGTCGGGTGTTGCCCGGCGTGATGGTTTGGCCTGGCAGCGCCGCACCGGCTCGCCGCCTGGACTCCGCTCGCACCAAGGCCTGTGAGCGCTGAACCGCCTCAGCGGCAATGCCGTACCAGACCGCACTCCACAAAATATGTGTATGTGCCAACATCGACTGGGCCGCAATATCAGCAAAAGGCAGCGGAAATATCTGTTCAACCGGTGCCTTGATCGTCAGGACAAAGCCGTCAGAACCGGTGCCACGCATGCCGAAAGCATCCCAGCCTCCGGTTTTCACCAACTCTGTCTGGGCCCGTTCACCGACCACCAAGACCTGATCTGATGCAGGTGCTGATCCATCCTTGCGCGCGGTCACCAAGATGGCATCCGCCTGCTCGCCATAGGAGACAACGGTCGCCTGTTTGCGCAAGACAAAGCCGATTCCGGCCGCATCGCGCTCTACCGCACAGATCGAGTTACGCAAGTCGCCACCAATACCCCCTTCAGTGGTTGCCGACCCGAGCAACAATTGTTCGGCTGCAACACGTCGCATGAATGATTCATGCCAGGCACTGCCGGGGCCATGAAACACCAGGGACGACGTCTTGATGTGGTGCATGGCGTAAACCAGTGCCGAAGACGCACACACTTGACCCAGAGCTGCGCACAAATCAGCCACCTGAGCGATGGATAAACCCTCACCACCAAACTGCTTGGGAATCAGGACACCCAAGAGCCTGGCCGATTTAAGCGCAGCGAAAGTTTCCGCCGGAAACCGAGCCTCGCGATCCACAGAGTCAGCGTGTGCTTGCGCCACCCCAAGCACCTGCTCCCGCAAGCGCTTCATGGACGCCAATGCACCAGATGTAGGGTGGATCATGCGCTGCCTTTCAACTCGGTGAGGGCGGCAGCAATGCTGCCAATGCTCTGGAAGGTGCGGCGATTGAGCATTTTTTCACTGAACTCAACCTCAAATGCGTCTTCAAGTGCCAACATCAACTGCACTGATGCAAATGAAGACAGCCCTGCAGAATACAGATCCTCGTCGTCACCCAAATTCATCGCATCCGTAGCGAGTTTGCCCTCAGCGGCGAGAATCTTACGAATCCTGTTTTTCATATCGCGAACCCTTTATCGAGCACGGCATCCTGCTGGTCATTTAGTGTTAACCATGTGCTCTTGCAGAGCCACTATAAAGTAAAACCGGCGTGAAGTTGATACCCACCACCTCATGATTGCAAAAAAGCGGCGGGAGTATCAGACCTTTTTCAGCTCAGCAAACCTTCAGTCACCGTTGGGTAGCACAGACTGAGGCCGAGCTCGGTCTTCATTCGGCGGTTGTCCATGCGACGCGACTCTCCCATAAAACTCAGTTGCATTTTGGGCAGGGTTTGCTGCGCCACGTCGCGCGAGACGCGCGGCGGTCTGGGCAGTCCATACAGGTCAGCGGCCAGGTCAAAGTAGTCACCCATCTTCAGACAGGTGTCGTCATTGATGTTGTAGACCCTGCCCGGTTTGGCGACCCACATTGCCCGAATGCAGGCACGTGCCAGGTCGTCAGCGTGGATATGGTTGGTGTACACATCATCTTCAACCCGAAGCACCGGCGTGCCACGTAACAGCCGCTCGCGCGGGGTACCTCCGACGCGATCCGGTGCGTAGATTCCTGGTATTCGCAGGATGCTGGTGGCGACAC
>JAGOUM010000022.1 GCA_018061265.1 Rhodoferax sp.
TGGCACAGGGCAGCGGTGCCATTCTCAACGCCAGTTCGGTGGTGGGTCTGTATGGTAATTTCGGGCAAACCAATTACGCCGCCACCAAGTTTGGCGTGATTGGCTTTACCAAGACCTGGGCGCGTGAACTGGGTCCGAAGGGTGTACGGATCAATGCCGTTGCGCCTGGTTTTATTGCCACGCCGATGGTTGCCGCCATGCCTGAAAAGGTGCTGGCCGACCTCAGCGCCAAAGTTCACCTGCGCCGCATTGGCAAACCGGAAGAAATTGCCAACGTCTACGCTTTCCTCGCCAGCGACGAAGCCAGTTACGTCAACGGTGAGGTGATGGAAGTCTCAGGCGGCATTTCGCTTTAAGCCGGGTTGCGACCCGCTTGCGATTCAGCGGCGCGCTCTGCGTACCTGTTGAATCGCAGCGCAGTGCGTTGGTGGCTGATGCGCTGCCACACTGCGCGTTTCTCGACCGGACTCATTTCAGTCCAGTATTGCACCTCGGCGAAAGTGCGGCCACATCCTTTGCAGATCTCGTCGCCCTGGCTGGTGGAGCAGATGGCAATGCAGGGGGTGTCTGGTGTGGTGTGATACCACTCCAGCCAGGCTTGCCGTGCCATGGGTGTGAGCCGTATTTCATCGGCCTGATGCTGCCGTAGCAGGGCCATCTCGGCATAGAGCTCCGCCAGTGCGCTGAGCTCCGGCGTCAATGAAAAACCGTCGGCAGAGGGTCGCAACTGCCGCCAATGGTTGATGGCGGCCTCGATGTCGGTGATGTGAATTGCGGCCATGGGGCGCGAATCATAGCTGGATCGAACAGCCGAACGTGCTAAGCTGTCCACCATGAAACTGATTGTCAAATGGCTGCTCAGCGCAGCCGCTCTTTTGTGTGTGGCCTACCTGTACCAGGGCGTTTCGGTGAGCAGCTTTGGCGCGGCGTTACTGGCGGCTTTTGTCATTGGCCTGTTCAATATGGTGCTGCGACCGGTGCTGGTGCTGCTCACTCTGCCGGTCACCCTGGTGACGCTGGGCCTGTTTCTGTTTGTGATCAATGCCTTGATGTTCTGGTTCGCCGCCGGTGTACTCGACGGTTTTTATGTGCGCAGTTTTGGCGCAGCCCTGTTGGGCTCGCTGATTTACTCGGCGTTTGGCATCGTGATCGACTCAGCGGTCGAGCGATTGCTCTTTAAGTAAAGCCTCCACCTGTCGCTTGCGGGTGTCGATGATGGACGCATCGATATGCCCGGCGTTATCGGCTCGGACAGTGCGGCTGCTGTTTTGTTCTTGTGCCGAGGTCAGGCGGTCAAGTGCACCTGCGTAGTCGAGTTGCGCCACCCGTTCCTCGGCTTGCGCCCGCAAGGCGCGCAGCGGCTGGTTTTGTGCACCATAGATGCGGGCCAGCCATTGCCAGGCGCTGGCATCCTGCGGATGTGCTGCCACCCGTGTCTGCAGACCGACGGCTGCGGCCTCCAGTGCCGCAGGCTGGGTGCCATGCAGGGCAAGTTGTGCGGCCAGAAACAAGGCGGCCCGCGGCGGGTTGGCCTGCGCGGCATGGATGGCGGGTGATGGTGTGGACTGCAGACTCTGCAGCCAGCCGCCGGCGTTCAGGCCACCGCTAGCAGCCAGCGCCATTTCGATCCCCAGCCAGTGGGCTTTCTGGCGGGCGGACTCATCGTGATGGACCATGGTTTGTAATCGTTCCACATTGCGCTTGGAAAGCGCTGGATCGCGCAGTCGGTTGGCCGCCATGGCGGCCCCATAAAGCAAACCCGCCTGTGTTGCCGATGGCTGCGACGCAAACGCTGCGTCATTTACCTGGGCTTGCCAGGTGCGCAGCGCATCAACTCCAGAATTGGCCAGGACCCTGGCACGAGCCACCATCATGGCGTGTAACGCGGTTGGCACTGGTGCCGTGCCGTGCGGGCTGCCCAAAGGCAGACGGGAATGCATGTCAGCGATACGTTCGGTGGTCAGCGGGTGACTGCGCAAATAGGGGTAGGCACCACTGTCGTTGTGCCGGGCGGCCTGTTGCAACTTGTCAAACATGCTGACAAAACCCGCAGCGTCAAAGCCGGCCTGGGTCATCACGCCAAAACCAATACGGTCGGCCTCACGCTCCATATCGCGCGAGAAATTGAGCTGGGCCTGGGCTGATAACGCCTGGCCACCGACCATCAGGGCCTCCCCGGCGCTGTTGCCCTTGCTGGCAGCCATCGCACCCAGAATCATGGCGCCGATCAGCCAGGGAGTTTGCTGCGCGTTCTTGGTCATCAACCTGGAGATATGGCGCTGCGTGACATGGCTGAGTTCATGGCCGAGTACCGAGGCCAACTCGTCGCGGCTGCTGACCACGGCCAGCAAGCCCAGGTTCAGGCCCAGGTAGCCGCCCGGCAAGGCAAATGCGTTGACGGTGCGGTCACGTCCCAGCAGGACTTGCCAGGCAAATCGTTCGTCCAACTCCGCACTTAAATCGCCACGCAGGCGGGCCGCAGCCAGCAAGGGCTGCCAGATGTCCTGCACATAGTCGCCCAGAATGGCATCGTCAAAGTAATCCGGGTCACGGTACAACTCGCGCACGATTCGGTCGCCCAGGCGCCGTTCTTCGTTGCTGCTCATCTCGCTGCCATCACCCAGCAGTGGCAAATTGGCCGCTGTACTCACTGCAACGGCCTGGCTGCCAGCCGCCTGGGCATGTGCTGATCGTGGCAGTAAGCTAGACAATGCAACAATAAAAAGAGCACCAATCGCAATAGGGATATGCGCTAGAGTCAGTTTTTTACTTAAAAAATAAATCTCGCCATCCAAAGTGTGGTGACGCGGTGTCGAATATGCTTGGGTCATACCTCTATGATGCCAGTCTTGTGTAAAGGTTCGAAACCCCGCCCCATGAATACCCTGACCCACTTTGACGCCGAAGGCCAAGCCCATATGGTCGATGTTGCTGAAAAAGCCTCTACTCACCGGATCGGTATCGCCGAGGGGCGTATCGAAATGCAGCTCGACACGCTTGCGCTGATCGCGTCTGGCCACAGCAAGAAGGGCGATGTACTGGGCATTGCACGCGTTGCCGGCATCATGGCGGCCAAAAAAACCAGCGATCTGATTCCACTTTGCCACCCCTTGGCCTTGACGCGGGTGGCAATTGCTTTCTCGCTATCAGAGTCGCAGGGCACCCAGGCCGCAGCAGTCCGTTGCACTGCAACGGTCGAGACCGTTGGCCAGACGGGTGTCGAAATGGAGGCGCTGACCGCGGTGCAGGTAAGCCTGCTGACAATTTACGACATGTGCAAGGCAGTCGATCGCGGCATGGTGATGACGGATGTCAAGCTGCTGGAAAAACATGGTGGCAAGTCGGGCAGCTTTGTGCGGGCTTAAATGGTCATTTCTTGCCAACCGCTATTTTTGACAAATTCTGGCTGACTTCTCGCCTACGCAACTGAAGCTTCCGGTGGTTTCAGCAACCTGAAAGGTGATTTGCCTTTTGCACCTCATCGACCAAAAAAAGCCCCGCATCAGCGGGGCCATGAGCATGCAACGATAGAACTTAGTCACCCCAGTTCGCGTATTTCTCGCAGGTCTGGTTGATTTTTTTGCCTTTAGGCGATTCAGAAAACTTGGCCAGATTGCCTTTGAAGTCATCGGGTGTCTCGTTCCACATACATTCGCAGAAGGCCGCCATTTTTGTTTGACCCGCAATGGGGCTGGGTGCGTTCCCACCTTCATAATTTTTGCTGGAGTAAGCGAGGCATTGTTTATATTGAGGATCACTACTGGGAACGTCGTTGTAATCGCCAGCGGCAAATGCAGTCTGAGTCATGCCAAGTAAAACGATGGATGCAACCGCAACAAGGGACTTAACCATTAAATTAACTTTCAACAAGGTTTTGAAGGGGTGGAACACGACGCGTCACCATGGACCCCAGTTAAATACTCTAACAGGCTTGCATCCACTCGGCCCCAATCAATTTTCACAATCAGTTGAGCCGCATCGCGACGGAGCGCAAGGCGTTTGATCGCGGCATGGTGATGACGGATGTCAAGCTGCTGGAAAAACATGGTGGCAAGTCGGGCAGCTTTGTGCGTTGAACCGATTTAGCGAGGTCCGGGCAAGTCGGTGTGTTCGGCGATCCAGCGTGCGTAATCATCTGGGAAAGCAACTTTCATACGCGCGGCGAAATAGGCCACCTCGTCAAAGCGTTTGAGCACCACGGCGGTGTCCAGCAGTTTTTCGATCACTCGCGCTTCAGGTGAAAAGTGCAGCATGTCCAGCGCCAGCTCGTGTATCGATTGGGCGTTGCTGGCACTCACCTCGGTCAGGGTCAGGTCGGCAAAGCGCACTTGATCACCGAATAGCCAGACACCTCTTGTTTTATGGATGGTGTCGACACGGTAGTCAGCCAGGCGGTCTTCAGGGTTGCGGTAAATCTGGCTGGCGAGGTAATAGTTCCATGCGCTAGCAGCACAAAAAACAATCAAAAAAGTAGCACCAAATACTTTTGTGTATTGCGCTAGACGGCCAAAATGCTTGAAACCGTCGCTCACAAGATCAGTGCCGGGATGCCACCACAACAGCCACAGGCTCAGGCCCGCTGCCATCTGGAACGGGCCATACCAAAGCGGATACTCCAGCAAACTGTGCAAACCGATGACGGCCAAAATACCCCAGGCCAGTTGTCGGGTCGGGTCGGCCTCGCGCCATGGCCGGCCACGCCACAGCAGGCCGAGCACCACGCCACAGGCAAAAACAGCAACTGGCACACCAAGTTCGACCGCCAGGTGCAAGGGCAGGTTATGGGCATTGTCAAGAATGTCGCAAAAGCGCTGGCCGGGATAAAGCGTGATGAAGTGTGCATAGTCCAGCTCACCCCAGCCCCAGCCAAGCCAGGGCTTTTCTGCGATCAGATGCAACACGTTGCCCCACAAGGTCAGGCGGCTAAAGCACGCGGCGTCGCCTGCGCGCAGACGTGCCCAGGCACCACTGTTCAATGGGTCAAGCCCAGCCAGCAGCGGCAGAAAAAAAGTCGCGCCGATATAGGCCACCACCGTGATGGTCGGGATGAACAGCCAGTCATGCCTTGAAGATCTGATGTGCGTTAGCCCAGATGCAAGCTGGGTGGGGCGCCACCACAAAAGCAACAGGCAAACCAGAATCAGCTCCATCAGGCCGGTACGCGACGAGGACGCGGCATTGGCGACGCCCAGCAGCGCTGCCAGGCCACCATAAAACCACTTCCTGGCAATTGTTGTTTGGCTTTGGATGTGCAGCCATACAAGTGCCAGCAAGCCTAAAGTCAGTAGAGTGGCGAATTGATTGCGCTGGCGCAGATGGCCGTAGGCTTCGCCGACATCCGTATGGTTCAGCCAGACACCAAACGCTGCGGTGGCGCCAAAATACTGCAGCAAACCGATCAATGCACTCAAGCTTGCCGCAACCAGCCAGGCCAGAGAAATGGCCTGTACCATGCGGGCGGACTGGCCTTGATTTCGGTCAAACGCCAAGGCCAGTATCACACCCGCAGCGCATAACCATGAAAACAGCAATGGGCCGACGGCACTGGTGGGCCCGGGCGAGAACGGATTCAGCCAAGGCAGCGTGACGAGGATGAATGCAGCAAATGCGGGCATGGACGGACCACAAAAAAAACCCGCCAGTGGCGCTTGCCAATGGCGGGTGATCACCGGGATCGGGCAGGTTTACTGAACCACTTGGGCCAGAGCGCCGCTGGCATACTTGGTGGCAACCACGCTCAAGGAATCACCCTTGATCTTGGCAGCCTGACCTTCGCAGCCAAACTCAAGGTAGCGCTGCTTGCACAACAGTTTGGCGGCTTCGCGGGCGGGCTTGAGCCAGTCGCGCGCATCGAACTTGTCGGGGTTCTCAAACAGGTACTTGCGCACGGCTGCGGTCATGGCCAGGCGAATGTCGGTGTCGATATTGATTTTGCGCACGCCGTATTTGATGGCCTTTTGAATCTCTTCGACCGGCACGCCGTAGGTTTCCTTCATCTTGCCGCCATACTGGTTGATCAGTGCCAGTGACTCCTGCGGTACGCTTGAAGAGCCATGCATCACCAGGTGGGTGTTGGGCAGGCGGGCGTGGATTTCCATCACCCGGTCAATGGCCAGGATGTCGCCAGTGGGCTTGCGTGTGAACTTGTAGGCACCGTGGCTGGTGCCGATGGCAATCGCCAGCGCATCAAGCTGGGTGCGTTTGACAAATTCGGCAGCCTGCTCGGGGTTGGTGAGCATCTGCTCACGCGTCATGGTGGCGTCGGTGCCGTGGCCGTCTTCCTTGTCACCCTTCATGGTCTCGAGGCTACCCAGGCAGCCCAGCTCGCCTTCGACTGTCACGCCCACGGCATGGGCCATGTCCACGACTTTGCGGGTCACGTCAATGTTGTACTCAAAGCTGGCAATCGTCTTGCCGTCACCTTCGAGACTGCCATCCATCATGACCGAGCTGAAGCCCAGATTGATGGCACCCTGGCAGACTGCCGGGCTTTGCCCGTGGTCCTGGTGCATCACCAGCGGGATGTGGGGATAACTTTCGATGGCGGCCTGAATCAGGTGTTTAATGAACGCTTCACCTGCATACTTGCGGGCACCGGCGCTGGCCTGCAGGATGACCGGTGAGCCCACCTCGTCGGCGGCGGACATCACCGCCTGGACTTGCTCGAGATTGTTGACATTGAAGGCTGGAATGCCATAGCCGTTGACAGCGGCGTGGTCAAGCAGTTCGCGCATAGAAACGAGAGCCATGATGGTGTCCTTTGAGGGTTGATACGAAAGGTTGAACTTGCCAATTTTAGCGATGGAAGCAACAGGCGATTTAATCCAGCGCAAAGGACAGGCGCTTATTCACCGCTGGTGGCTTGCTTTCTATAAAATCAAGTAACTTTATTTAATTGCCTTGTGTGCCCAACAATTCATGTCATCGGCTGGTGATGTATCTTGACTGGGCATGGTTCAATCTCCAGCGCGTCTGTGCAAGAGCCAAAACGGTGGGTCAATGGTGCCACTCACCTGCAAAGGGTGGCCAGAAAAGGGTTCCAAATCATGAGTGATGTTGCAATTTCGGTCAGCCTGTTGGCGTTGGTTGCGGTGGTGGGTTTGTGGCTGGGCAGTTTTGAGTTCAAGGGTGTGGGTCTGGGCATTGGAGGGGTGTTGTTTGGCGGCATTTTTGTTGGCCATTTTGTACATCAGCAAGGCATTGCGCTGGACCTGCACACCCTTCATTTTGTGCAGGAGTTCGGCCTGATCCTGTTTGTCTACAGCATCGGTATCCAGGTGGGGCCGGGGTTCTTCTCATCGCTGCGCAGCAGTGGTTTGCGCCTGAACGGATTTGCCGCGCTGCTGGTGCTGCTCGGCGGTCTGGTCGCGGCGGGGCTTAACAGGTTCATGGATGTGCCTCTGGCGGTGGTGCTGGGTATTTTTTCGGGTGCCGTCACCAACACGCCGTCGCTTGGCGCCGGGCAGCAGATCCTGACCGAACTGGGTGCTTCAGCGCAAAGTGTCTCAGGCATGGGAATGGCTTACGCAATGGCCTACCCGTTTGGAATCTGCGGTATTTTGCTTTCGATGTGGCTGCTTCGCTTGTTGTTCCGGATCAATGTCAACCAAGAGGCGCAAGCCTTTGAAACCCAAGCGGGCAGGTCCCGCGCAAGCCTGGCCACCATGAATGTGGCATTGCGCAATACCAACCTGAATGGCCTTGCGCTGAGTGATGTGCCCCTGCTGGCGGATGGCAAGGTGATCTGCTCGCGGCTCAAGCGCGGAGAGACCCTAAGCGTGCCACGTCCACAAACTTCCCTTGAAATCGGCGACATCCTGCATCTGGTTGGCGATATGGAGGCCCTGCGTCAAGTCCAGTTGGTGATTGGTGAGGCGGTGGAAACCTCGTTGTCCACCCACGGGACCGAATTGCGGGTCGAGCGGGTGGTGGTGACTAATGTCAAGGTGATTGGCAAGAATCTGGTGGAACTGGCGCTGACGCAAACCTATGACGTGGTCATCTCCCGCCTGAACCGGGCTGGTGTCGAACTGGTGCCCGAGCCCAGCACCACCTTGCAGTTTGGTGACATCCTGAACCTGGTCGGTCGACCCGACTCCATCGAAGTGGTCGCAGGCATGATGGGCAATGCACAGCAAAAACTGCAACAGGTGCACATGCTGCCAGTCTTCATTGGCATCGGCCTGGGTGTGCTGCTGGGCTCAATCCCGTTTTATCTGCCGGGTATTCCCGCTGCGCTCAAGCTCGGACTGGCCGGTGGTCCGCTGGTGGTGGCGCTGGTGGTCTCGCGTATCGGTAGCATCGGTACCTTGCACTGGTTTATGCCGCCCAGCGCCAATCTGGCGCTGCGGGAGCTGGGGATTGTGCTGTTTCTGGCGGTGGTGGGGCTCAAATCCGGGGGGCAGTTCCTGGCAACGCTGATGCAAGGTCCAGGGGTTAGCTGGCTGGTGTACGGTGCCATGATCACCTTGCTACCCTTGCTGACGGTCGGACTATTGGCGCGTATATTCGGAAAAACCAATTACCTGACGCTGTGTGGACTTTTGGCTGGCTCCATGACCGATCCGCCGGCACTGGCGTTTGCCAATGCGATGCACCCCACCAGCGGCGCGGCGGCGCTGTCGTATGTCACCGTTTATCCGCTGGTGATGTTCTTGCGCATCGTGGCACCCCAGTTGCTGGCGTTGATGCTGTGGGTTCCGGGATAAGGTTCCAAAACCACGTTGCCATAAAAAAGCCACCGCTGAGGTGGCTTTTTTGTTGAGCGCAGCCCGTCGGCTTGTGTTGCTCAATCAGGCGAGTGCTTCTTCGATGCGTTGTTTGGTGGCAACCAGTTCCTTGGGCAGGTGGTAGGCCAACTTGGCGAACAGCTCATCGTGTAATGCCATTTCTTCTCTCCAGGCGGCCTTGTCGATGCTGGTCACTGTCTTGAATTGTTCAGCACTGAAGTTCAAACCTTGCCAGTTCAGGGCTTCGTAATCGGGCGTGAGGCCAAAGAAGTGTTCTTGTCCCTGTGCTGTAGTGCCATCAAGCCGATCCAGAATCCATTTCAGGACGCGCATATTTTCACCGTAGCCAGGCCAGACAAACTTGCCATCAGGGCCTTTACGGAACCAATTGGTGGTGTAAATTTTTGGCAATTTCACGCCTTTGGACTCCAGTTCGGCACCCAACGTGAGCCAATGCTGGAAGTAGTCACTCATGTTGTAGCCGGTAAACGGCAGCATGGCAAATGGGTCCCGCCGCACCACTCCGGCCTGGCCAACCGCTGCGGCCGTGGTTTCAGAGCCCATCGTGGCCGCCATATAAACACCATCGACCCAGGTGCGAGCCTCTGTCACCAGTGGCACGGTGGTGGCCCGCCGCCCGCCAAACATGAATGCATCAATCGGCACACCTGCCGGGTTGTCCCACTCGGCATCGAGTGCCGGGTTGTTGATGGCTGACACGGTGAAGCGCGAGTTGGGATGCGCTGCCTTGGCTCCGGTGGCCTTGGCGATTTCAGGCGTCCAGTCATTGCCTTTCCAGTCGATCAGGTGATCAGGCAGCTTTTGACCGGGAACGTCGTGTTCCATGCCTTCCCACCAGACATCGCCATCGTCGGTAAGCGCGACGTTGGTGTAGATCACATTTTTGTCCAGGCTGCGCATGCAATTGGGATTGGTCAACATGTTGGTGCCAGGGGCGACACCAAAATAGCCGGCCTCTGGATTGATGGCGTACAGCTTGCCGTCCGCACCCGGCTTGATCCAGGCAATATCGTCGCCCACGGTGGTCACCTTCCAGCCATCAAAACCGGCAGGTGGCACCAGCATGGCGAAATTAGTTTTTCCGCAGGCGCTGGGGAAAGCCGCAGCCACGTAGTGTTTTTTGCCTTGCGGGTTGGTGGCACCCAAAATCATCATGTGCTCAGCCAGCCAGCCTTCGTCGCGCGCCATATTGGAAGCAATACGCAGCGCAAAACACTTTTTGCCCAGCAAGGCGTTGCCACCATAACCTGAGCCATAACTCCAGATTTCACGCGTTTCGGGGTAGTGGACAATGTACTTGTTGGGATTACACGGCCAGGTCACATCCTTTTGACCCGCTTCCAGCGGCGCGCCGACTGTGTGCATACAGGGCACAAACTCACCCGCTACACCCAGCACGTCGTAAACCGCTTTGCCCATACGTGTCATGATCTTCATGTTGACGGCAACGTAGGCGCTATCCGATAGCTCCAGGCCGATATGGGCGATTGGACTGCCCAATGGGCCCATGCTGAAGGGGATCACATACATGGTGCGACCCTTCATGCAGCCTTCAAACAAGGCTTTGGTGCCGTCGGCCTGGCCGGTTTGCAACAAGGCACGCATTTCGCGAGGGTCCATCCAGTTGTTGGTGGGGCCGGCGTTCTCTTTCTTTTCGCTGCAAATAAAGGTGCGATCTTCAACACGCGCCACATCGCTGGGGTCGCTGCAGGCAAGATAGCTGTTGGGGCGTTTGACCGGGTTGAGCTTTTTAAAAGTACCACAATCGACCAGCAATTGGCACAAGTTGTCGTACTCTTCGTCTGAACCGTCACACCAATGGATGGCTGCAGGCTGGGTAAGCGCGGCCATATTGGCCACCCAGGCGACCAGTTTCGTGTTTTTTACATGGCTTGGGGCATTGACTTGGGGAACAGATGTGTTCATTGATACTCCTAGTTTAAAAAACCGACCGGCCAGAGCGAAATCAGCCAAACCCCGGATGCCTGGGCGAGACTACAAGTCATGCGTGTTGAGTTTGACCCGCAAGCCGTGGCGGGTGCCGGGCATGTCAGGAGGCAGCGGGTTTGCAGGCATTTGAAATGGACTGAATCTGGTCGGGTGACCTGCAAATTCTAGTCCCGCCCCCGTCGATGTCACGCGTTATTTGACAAACGCTTGATCCTTCGCAAATAAAAGAACTTCTTTTTTAACACCAGATCAGGTTAGATTTACTCGAAACCAATAGCAAACAAGTGCCATTGATCATGCGACTCGGCATATTTTTAGCATGTTTGCCCCGCCGGGTGCCCCCATTGGCTCGCCACAGGTGATGGCGTAAACATCGCCAGCCTGAACTATGTGTCGTTTCTTCAGGTCGATTTCAGCCTGCGCCAGGGCGGTGTCGCGGTCTGCACTGGTGTCAATCAGCAGAGGCCGCACATTGCGATACATCGTCATTTTTCGCTGGGTTGCCACCTTGGAGGTCAAGGCGTAAATGGGGACCTTGATGAGGTGACGGCTCATCCACAGAGCGGTCGACCCGCTGTCCGTCAATGCCACAATGGCCTTGGCTCCCAGGTGGTGAGCGGTAAACAGCGCACCCATGGCGATCGTCTGGTCAATGCGTGTAAAGGTCTTGCCAGCAAAGTCGGCGTCAAGCTGCAGAACCCCGCCAGATTCTGCGGCATGACAGATTTTGGCCATTTCAATGACTGTTTCGAGGGGGTATTTCCCTGCTGCGGTTTCGGCCGAGAGCATGACGGCGTCCGTGCCATCAAGCACCGCGTTGGCAACGTCGCTGACCTCGGCCCGGGTGGGAACCGGGTTGGTGATCATCGATTCCATCATTTGTGTCGCAGTGATGACCACACGATCGTGTTCGCGTGCCAGCTTGATCATGCGCTTTTGCAACGCCGGCACCATGGCGTTACCCACTTCAACCGCCAGATCGCCGCGCGCCACCATGATGCCGTCGCTGGCCAGCAGGATTTCCTCCATTCTGGGGATGGCCTCGGCGCGCTCGATTTTGGCGATCAAGCTCGGGCGATGATCGCTGTCGGCTGCAGCAACGCTGCACAGCTGCCGCGCCATTTCCATATCAGTGGCGCTCTTGGGAAAACTGACTGCCACGTAGTCCGCCTGAAAAGCCATGGCAGTGCGGATGTCGTCCATGTCTTTTGCGGTCAGCGCTGGCGCACTTAAGCCACCGCCCTGCTTGTTGATGCCTTTGTTGTTGGACAACTCTCCGCCAAGCTTGACCGTCGTGTGGATGGCGTCGCCAATGACATCGTCCACGATGATCACGATCAGTCCATCATTGAGCAGTAACACGTCGTCGGGTTTCACTTCTCGGGGCAGCGCCTTGTAGTCCAGGCCCACACCGTTGATGTCGCCGAGTTCAGTGCGGGAGGCATCCATGATAAATTTTTGCCCGGGTTCCAGAAACACTTTGCCATCCGCAAACTTGCCGACGCGGATTTTTGGGCCTTGCAGGTCGGCCATGATCGCCACCTCGCGGCCGGCACGGGCGGCCGCTTCTCGTACCATGCGCGCGCGGTCGATATGGTCCTGGGCCTTGCCGTGACTGAAGTTCAGCCGAACCACATTGACGCCAGCGCGGATCATCTGCTCCAGCAGTGCGGGGTCGCTGGATGCGGGGCCTAAGGTGGCAACAATTTTGGTGGCGCGACGCGGCATGTAGCAATCTCCATGTAATCAAGTTTCGTGATTTTCACACGGAAGCGGTTACAAGACAGCGACAAGTTACCAGTCAACCTTCAAACTGGGCGTGAGAGCAGTGGCGCTTGGCGACCAGCGCTGCGCGGCCGGGTGCTATTTGCCCAGTACCGGGAAAAGCATGACCAGGCCGTCAGACATCACCTCGACAGCCAGCGCGGCGAGGATCAGCCCCATCAAGCGGGTCATCACGTTGATCCCGGTTTTTCCGAGACCGCGGGCAATTGGCTGCGCCAGCGAAAAACACAAGGCAGTGGCCAAAGCAATCACCAGGCCGTAGGCAACGAGTGTGCCAAGCTGGACCAGGGTCTTCGCCTTTTCGGCATAGATCACCACCGTCGACATGGTGGCAGGGCCGGTCAGCAAGGGGATCGTCAGCGGTACCACCGCAATGCTGGCACGCGCGGCCGCATCGTGCATTTCCTCCTCGTTCGATTTTGCCTCTGCCGGTTGTGCGTTGAGCATCGACAAAGCCGAGGTCAACAGCAGCATGCCCCCGCCGACTTGAAAGCTGGCCAGGGAAATTCCGAAGAACTCCAGCACATGTAGGCCCATCAGAGCGCAAGTGGCAATCACCACAAAACAGCTCAGCGAAGCGATCCAGATCGTGCGACGGCGTTGCTCTCGTGTGAAATCCTGGGTGTAATGGATAAAGAACGGAACGATGGCCAGCGGATTGACGATGGCAAGAAGGGTGATCAGCGGTTTGAAATCCATGAGCTGGGATAGGTTTCGACCTGTCGTTGCCAAACGTGCATGGTAGCGGCAAGTCGTTAGACAATGGCAGATGAAAGGAACAAGGAGATACTTTTATGTCGCATTTTGATGATTTGACAGCAGACGACGGGTTTTCCTTCCCGGTCTATGTGGCCGAACCAACCGGTCAAGCCAAGGGTGCCGTGCTGGTGCTGCAGGAGATTTTTGGTGTCAATACGCATATTCGTGCGGTGACGGACGGGTTTGCGGCGCAAGGCTACCTGGCGCTGGCCCCTTCAACCTTTCATCGGGTGAGGCCGGGTGTCAACCTGGGTTACTCATCAGAAGACATTGCTGTTGGCGTGGCTCTCAAAGCACAGGTTGAGGCTTTGCCCGCCAGTGGTGTGCTTCAGGACATCCAGGCCACCATTCAACATGCAAAGACATGTGGCGGCAGCGTGGGCGTGGTGGGTTACTGCTGGGGTGGGCTGCTGGCATGGCGCTCGGCTTGTTTGCTTGAAGGCTTAAGCGCTGCGGTGTCGTATTACGGCGGTGGCATGACCCAGGCCGCCGAGATTGCGCGCCAGCCGACGGTGCCAGTGCTGACGCACTTTGCCCAAAATGACCATTCGATTCCGATCGAAGGCGTGCACACATTCAGCGCAGCACATCCCGGTCTGGAGCTGCACATTTACGACGCCAGTCATGGCTTCAACTGTGATCACCGCGCGGCGTACCATGCGGCGTCGGCCATGCTGGCGCGTGAGCGCACACTGGCCTTTTTTGACCGATTGCTGGCCTGCCCTTAGACAGCACCACTAACGACTGCTTCGGGAGAGGTATCGCTTGCGCCAGAAAAACAACACCAGCGCCAGCGCCACCAGCATCATCAGACCAATGGCCCACCACAGTCCACGCTGCTGATGAACCAGCGGCATGGTTTCAAAGTTCATGCCAAAAAAACCGGTGACCAGGTTCAGCGGCAAGAAGATGGCCGTCAGCACGGTGAGTGTGCGCATGATTTCGTTGGTGCGGTGGCTTTGTGCACTAAAGTGGATTTGCACCGCCGTCTCGGCGTTTTGCTCAAGCTGGCGCACATGGTGGACAACCCGTTCGATGTGCTCCAGCACGTCGCGGCTGCGCACCTGCAGCAAATCGCGTTCGTGGCGACTCAGATGCATGTCGCTGTCGGGCCAGCTCTTCAAGGTTTCGATCCAGTCCTGGATGGCAATACGCTGATCTTCGCAGATTTCATCAAGTTGATGCAGGGTTTGCCTGGCGTCGAGCAAGGTGCGCCAGTTGGCAAAACGTGCTTTGGGGTCCATCAACTCAGCCTGCCAATGGTCAAGCTGGTGACTTAGCTCACGGCGCAATGCCAGAAAGCTGTCGACAGCGTGATTGACGATGCGCAGCATCAGGTCGGCGGGGTGGCTGGGAACGCCCCGTGCGCCAGCCGAACGGGCGTCAGGAGTTCCGGCCTGGGCATTGGTGTTGCCGCCAGCCATCAGCAATCGGTCGGCATAACTGTCGCGCAGCGTACATTCCTGTGGGTGTACTGTCAGCAATACGCGGTCGAGTACCACAAAGCCAACCGGGCTGGTGTCGATGCGTCGCATGATGGGGGGGCCGCCCCGGCTTTTGGTTGCCGTCAGCTTGAGCTCATTGTTGCTGTCCATGTTGCCAGTGCCTACCGCCAGGCGTCGAAACACCAGCAAATCATATTGGGAGGTGTAGTCAAACCGCGACGGTAGTTGGGCGTTGAGCAGGTCAGCCAGGTGCAGATCGACAAGTTGCAATGAACACCAGCGCTGTAAGGCCGCCTGAATGGGCATGTGGGACTGTTCAAGTTCGCCGCGATTACAACTGACCCACAGGTAGCCTGGGGAGGGTAAGTCCAGTTCGCTCAGGTTCCCGATTTGTATGTCGCTCAGCTCTGCAACCAGCTTGCCCTGTACGGAAAAAACGCGCATCACTTAGATCTGAAAATTGAGAATAAAAAATGACTATAGCCCTTTGAATATAAAAGTTTAATGCTCCTGTAACTGAATCAACTTTGCTGCATCACGGGCGAAGTAAGTCAATACACCATCGGCACCAGCACGTTTGAATGCCAACAGACTTTCCATCATGACTGCGTCATGGTCGAGCCAGCCGTTTTGTGCCGCCGCTTTGAGCATGGCGTACTCCCCGGAAACCTGATAGGCAAAAGTCGGAACCCGGAACTCGTCCTTGACGCGACGGACGATATCCAGATAAGGCATGCCGGGCTTGACCATCACCATATCGGCGCCCTCGGCGATGTCCATGGCAACTTCGCGCAGTGCCTCGTCGCTGTTACCCGGGTCCATTTGATAGACTTTTTTGTTACTTTTACCCAAGTTACCAGCGGAACCCACGGCATCGCGAAACGGTCCATAAAACGCTGAGGCGTATTTGGCGCTGTAGGACATGATCCGCGTATGTACGAAATGCTGCGCTTCAAGGGCCTGGCGGATCGCGCCGATTCGTCCGTCCATCATGTCGCTCGGTGCCACGATATCAGCACCAGCACCCGCCTGGGTGAGCGCCTGCTTGACCAATAGCTCAATGGTGGCATCGTTCATGATGTAGCCTTCCTCGTCCGGGCGTGGATCTGGAAGTCCGTCCTGGCCATGGCTGGTAAAGGGATCGAGCGCAACATCACACATGACGCCCAGTTCGGGAAACTCTCTCTTCAGGGCTTGTACAACTCTGGGCACCAGACCATCGGGGTTCAACGCTTCGCGCCCATCCGCTGTCTTGAGCGATTGATCAATCACCGGGAACAGGGCCATTACCGGAATACCCAGTTCGACACACTCCTGCGCTACTGGAAGCAGCAGATCAAGGCTCAGGCGTTCGACCCCAGGCATGGATGCCACAGACTGGCGCTGTTGTTGGCCGTCCACCACAAACACCGGGTAAATCAGGTCACTTGGGCGAACGAGGTTCTCGCGCACCAAGTTTCGGGTAAAACTGTCGCGGCGCAAGCGGCGTGGACGGCCAAAGGGGTAAGGGGCAAACTGTGTCATGAAATTGCTCAATGCTGATTGGGTTGATGATTCGAATCTCGAAAATATTTGTGTAGCTGGCTTGAAACTGACAAAAAACTTTGGTAAATTACACCCCGGACAGTTTACTGTCCCCCGCTTTTCCTCCCTGAGCGGGGCCTTGATGTGTGACAGCAAATAGGCTTACCACCCCAGCCCTGTGCTGGGGTTTTTTTTGTCTGACGGATGATTAGCCTATTCACCCTGAATTGCGGCAGCAATGCCAGGCTGCCCGACAATGTGGTATTCATCTGAACTTCCGCCTACCACCATGCTTTGGATCAAGTCGCTTCATATTGTTTTTATTGCCAGTTGGTTCGCCGGTCTGTTTTATTTGCCGCGTATTTTTGTCAATTTGGCCATGGTGCCCGCAGAATCCGTGGCCGAGCGGGACCGACTGTTGTTGATGGCGCGCAAACTGCTGCGGTTCATGACCATTATTGCTATTCCTGCGATTGGTTTTGGGTTGTGGCTCTGGATTGTCTACGGCATTGGTTGGGGGCCAGGCAATGCCTGGATGCATGCCAAGTTGACATTGGTGGCCGTCGTGATGGGATACCACCACGCTTGTGCAGTGATGCTCAAGAAATTTGTGCGCGGGGAGCAACGTCACAGCCATGTCTGGTACCGTTGGTTCAATGAAGCGCCGGTTGTCCTGATGCTTGTGATCGTCTGTCTGGTGGTGCTCAAGCCGTTCTGATGCGCTGATGCCGCAACACAAGACCTCTGCCTGGCCGCTGGCGCTGGTCTACGCCGGGCTGATCGTCTATGCCAGCCTGTATCCATTCGCCTATTGGCGCGACCAAGGGCTTGCGGCCTGGATGTTCTGGATGGCGCCATGGCCGAAGTACTGGACCAGTTTTGACGTTATTTCCAATGTGCTTGGGTACATGCCCTTGGGATTTTTGCTGTCGCTCAGCGCTCTGCGTACCGGCCGAAGCCGTGTCGCACTGTCGTACGCCGTGGGTGCAACGGCCGGACTGTCTTTTTGCATGGAGTCGTTGCAGGTGTTTTTACCCGATCGAGTGCCGTCGAACCTGGATCTTGCGTTGAACATACTGGGAGGCGGCCTGGGTGCAGTGATGGCCTGGGTGCTTGAGCGCATTGGGGTGCTGCAGCGTTGGGAGCGGTTTCGTTCGCAATGGTTTGTGGAAGAGTCCCGCGGGGCACTGGTACTGTTGGCGCTATGGCCTTTGGCCTTACTTTTTCCGAGTGCGGTGCCTTTCGGCTTGGGCCAGGTGCTGCGTCGACTGGAGCTTGGTGTCCAGGACCTGCTGGCGGGCAGCCCACTGCAGGCATGGCTAGGCGGTGAGCGATTTGAAATGCAGGCACCCAGCGGAGGGGTTGAGTGGTTGTGTATGGTATTTGGTCTGCTGATACCAGGGCTTCTGGGTTACTGTGTGATTGAACGACGGACCAAGAGAATCTGGTTCCTGCTTTGGCTGACCGTTTTGGGTGTTGGTGCGACGGCACTGAGCTCGGCTTTGAGTTTTGGCCCTGAGCACGCCTGGGTCTGGTTTGCAGTGCCGGCGCGTGCCGCACTTCTGTTTGCGTTGGCCTTGCTTTTGTTGGCACTGTGGCTGCCACAGCGCCTGAGTGCGGCGCTGGCCGTTTTGGTTCTTGGCGTGAATCTAGGTCTACTGAATCAAAGTGCAACGACCCCGTATTTCGAGCAAACGCTTTTTATGTGGGAACAGGGGCGGTTTATTCGGTTTCATGGTCTGGCGCAGTGGCTGGGCTGGTTATGGCCGTTCGCAGTGTTGGTATATGTACTCGGCCTGACTGCCAGCCGGACACCAAAAAACTAGAATCTCGTTATGAATGCTCCTGTCTCCGAAACAATTAATGCTGCAGCCCCGGATCGGAGCTATTTTCAGCGTCACATTTTCTTTTGCCTCAATCAACGCGACAACGGGGAAGCCTGCTGTTCTGATTACGATGCCAACTCGGCTTTCGAGCGTTGCAAGGCACTGGTCAAGGCTGCTGGCCTGGCAGGCCCGGGGCAGGTCCGGGTCAATAAGGCTGGGTGCCTGGACCGATGTTCTGCCGGCCCGGTGGCAGTGGTGTACCCGGAGGCGGTCTGGTACAGCTATGTGGATGCCAACGATATTGACGAAATCGTGGAAAGCCATCTGCGCCGAGGTCAGGTTGTTCAGCGCCTGCAGACGCCCCCGCATCTGGGTCGATAGTAGGAAAATGATCTTTCAGCGCTTTTGATGAAAGCGTTGTTTGCTATATCAATCTAAGCTAAGTAAGCGGCCAATCGTGGCCTTAACCCGGTGGGTTTCCTTTCTCATGTACATCAAACAACTTGTTGCCGCTACGTCTTTGCTGGTTTGCCTCTCGGTCAACGCACAGAGTCTGCAGCCGCCTGAAATAGCCGCACGGTCGTATCTTGTGCTGGATGTGACTGCCAATCAGATATTGGCGCAGAAAGACATCGATCGTCCTGTCGAGCCTGCATCGTTAACTAAGTTGATGACGGCCTATCTGGTATTTGACGCCTTGCGATCAAAGAAGATTGATCTGAAACAGACCTTTCCGGTGAGTGAGCGTGCCTGGAAAATGCCAGGGTCGCGCATGTTCATCGATCCCAAGATGCAGGTGCCAGTGGAAGACCTGATCAAGGGAATGATTGTGCAAAGCGGCAACGATGCCACTGTGGCGTTGGCCGAAGGTGTAGCCGGTGGCGTCGAGCGGTTTGTTCAGATGATGAACGACCAGGCCAGACTGCTGGGCATGGCTTCGACCGCATACAAGAACCCCGAGGGGCTGACTGAGGCTGGGCACACGACCACCGCGCGCGATTTAAGTGTGCTGGCAACACGTTTGATGCAGGATTTTCCTGACTATGTGGGGTACTACGCCATCAAAAAGTACAGGTACACCGGTACGCCAGCGGCCAACGACAGCAACAGAAACTTGTTGCTTTTCCGCGACCCTTCTGTCGATGGCCTGAAGACTGGTTTCACTGAAGCTGCCGGTTATTGTCTGATTGCGACCGCGCGTCGTGAAGTCACCGGCCTGACTGGGCGGCGTTTGCTGACGGTCGTCTTGGGTGCCTCCAGTGAGAATGCGCGCGCTGGAGAGTCGCAAAAGTTGTTGAACTGGGGTTACACGGCGTTCGAGGCGGTCAAATTATTCGATGCTGGCCAGGCCGTGGTCATGCCACCGATCTGGAAGGGCACCTCGGCGAGTGTGGTTTTGGGGCAAGCCAGTGCCATCGTGGTGGCTGTGCCTGCAGGATCTGCTGGAAAACTCAGCACGGAAGTGCTGCGCAATGAGCCCATCGTGGCTCCGGTTTCGAAAGGGCAAACTTTGGGAGTGCTTAAAGTCAGCAACGCCGGACAGGTGGTGGCAGAAATTCCTTTGCTGGCCCTTCAGGGGGTTGAGCAGGCCGGCGTCCTCGGCCGTGCTTGGGATGCGATCCGCCTTTGGATCAAATGAATTGCGCCTAGTGCGTCAACCTGATATAGTCGAGAGCTTTTCGGAAATTCCGAAGGGTTTCACGTTTTTGCAATTTTCAAGTTTTTAAGCGTTATGGGACGCTTAGGGATATTTTTAGGAGGCTCAGGTGCCAACCATCAATCAGTTAATCCGTCAGGGGCGCGCGGTCGAAGTGATCAAGTCCAAAAGCCCGGCGATGGAAAATTCTCCACAGCGCCGCGGAGTATGTACCCGCGTTTACACCACAACCCCGAAAAAGCCCAACTCGGCTTTGCGTAAAGTTGCCAAAGTGCGCCTGACCAACGGTTTTGAGGTGATCTCTTATATCGGCGGCGAAGGTCACAATCTGCAAGAGCATAGTGTGGTGCTGGTTCGCGGCGGTCGTGTCAAGGACTTGCCTGGTGTGCGTTACCACATCGTGCGTGGTTCACTCGACTTGCAAGGCGTGAAAGATCGCAAGCAGTCGCGCTCCAAGTACGGTGCAAAACGTCCTAAGGCCAAATAAGCCGGTTAGATTAGTTCAATGGTGTTTGTTGCTGCGTGGCGCAGTCGGCAAACGTAGTGACCCAGAGTTCGGGTCGAGTAAGTGAGAGTCTTATTTCTTAACTCTCGCGGTGTTGAAAAACACCAACTGAAGCAATATGAGGTGAAAAAATGCCACGTCGTCGTGAAGTCCCCAAACGTGAAATCCTGCCGGATCCCAAGTACGGCAATGTTGAGCTGTCCAAATTCATGAATGTGATCATGGAGGGCGGAAAAAAGGCGGTTGCAGAGCGCATCATTTATGGCGCGCTGGAGCAGATTGCCAAGAAAAATCCTGATAAAGACCCCCTTGAGGCATTTACCGTTGCGATCAACAACGTGAAGCCTCTGGTTGAGGTGAAATCCCGCCGCGTTGGTGGCGCCAACTATCAGGTGCCTGTTGAAGTCCGTCCGGTTCGTCGTCTTGCTTTGTCGATGCGCTGGATCAAAGAGGCGGCCCGCAAGCGCGGCGAGAAATCAATGGCATTGCGCTTGGCCAACGAGTTGCTCGAGGCGACTGAAGGTCGCGGCGGTGCCATGAAGAAGCGTGATGAGGTGCATCGTATGGCCGAGGCGAACAAGGCTTTCTCGCACTTCCGTTTCTAATATTTTCAGGCGGCTTTCGGGGTACCTGAGAGCTGCCGTCGGGCCATTGATCTTCATGGCCTGTTGTCATTCAGATTCAGATCATCTAAGGATCCACCATGGCCCGCCATACCCCAATTGAGCGCTACCGCAACATCGGTATTTCTGCGCACATCGACGCCGGTAAAACCACGACCACCGAGCGCATTCTTTACTACACCGGTGTCAATCACAAAATTGGCGAAGTGCATGACGGCGCGGCCACCATGGACTGGATGGAGCAGGAACAAGAGCGCGGCATCACGATTACTTCAGCTGCAACCACTTGCTTCTGGAAGGGCATGGACACCACTCTGGCCGAGCACCGTATCAACATCATCGACACCCCCGGCCACGTGGACTTCACCATTGAGGTTGAGCGCTCGATGCGGGTGCTTGACGGTGCGTGCATGGTCTATTGCGCTGTGGGTGGCGTGCAGCCGCAGTCTGAAACCGTCTGGCGCCAAGCCAACAAATACAAGGTGCCACGTCTGGCTTTTGTCAACAAGATGGACCGTACCGGCGCCAACTTCTTCAAGGTCGTCGATCAGATGAAGCTGCGCCTGAAGGCGTCTCCCGTGCCGATGGTGATCCCGATCGGCGCCGAAGAAAACTTCACCGGCGTGGTAGACCTACTCAAGATGAAGGCCATTATCTGGGACGAGGCTTCGCAAGGCATGAAGTTTGACTACCGTGAAATCCCTGCTGAACTGCTGGAACTGGCCAAGGAATGGCGTGAAAAGATGGTCGAAGCCGCTGCTGAAGCATCTGAAGAATTCATGAACAAGTACCTGGAAGAAGGGGACTTGACAGAAGAAGAAATCAAGCTGGGCATTCGCACCCGCACCATTGCCAGTGAAATTCAGCCGATGTACTGCGGCTCGGCTTTCAAGAACAAGGGTGTTCAGCGCATGCTGGATGCCGTGATTGAGTTCATGCCGTCGCCCGTCGACATTCCGCCGGTCAAAGGTATGGACGAAGACGAAAACCCGGTGGTCCGCAAAGCCGATGACGGTGAAAAATTTTCGGCGTTGGCGTTCAAGCTGATGACTGACCCATTTGTAGGTCAGTTGACCTTTGTGCGTGTTTACTCGGGCGTGCTGACCAAAGGCGACACCGTTTTCAACCCGATCCGTGGCAAGAAAGAGCGCATTGGTCGAATCGTGCAGATGCACGCCAACAACCGTGAAGAAGTGAGCGAAATTCGCGCGGGCGACATCGCTGCCTGTATTGGCCTGAAAGACGTGACCACGGGTGAAACCTTGTGCGACCCAGCAGCCATCGTCATGCTGGAACGCATGATTTTCCCTGAGCCGGTGATTACCCAGGCTGTGGAGCCAAAAACCAAGGCCGACCAGGAAAAAATGGGTATTGCGCTACAGCGTTTGGCACAGGAAGATCCTTCCTTCCGTGTCAAAACAGACGAAGAGTCGGGCCAGACCCTGATTGCCGGTATGGGCGAGTTGCACCTTGAAATTATTGTGGACCGTATGAAACGGGAATTTGGTGTGGAGGCCAACGTCGGCAAGCCACAAGTTGCTTACCGCGAAACCATCCGCAAGACGATCGAAGAGGCAGAAGGCAAGTTTGTGCGACAGTCTGGCGGCAAGGGCCAGTACGGGCATGTGGTGCTCAAGATCGAGCCAAATGAAGCCGGTAAGGGTATTGAGTTTGTCGATGCAATCAAGGGTGGTGTGGTGCCACGCGAATACATCCCTGCAGTCGAAAAGGGCATTCACGAAGCCGTGACACAAGGGGTATTGGCTGGCTATCCAGTGGTGGATGTCAAAGTCACGCTGCACTTCGGTTCGTACCACGACGTGGACTCCAATGAGTTGGCGTTCAAGATGGCGGCCATCTTTGGCTTCAAGGAAGGTTGCCGTAAGGCCGGTCCGGTCATTCTGGAGCCCATGATGGCCGTCGAGGTGGAAACGCCTGAAGACTACGCCGGCAACGTGATGGGTGACTTGTCATCCCGCCGCGGCATGGTGCAAGGCATGGACGACATGGTCGGTGGCGGCAAAGCCATTAAGGCCGAGGTACCTTTGTCTGAAATGTTTGGTTACTCGACCACCCTGCGTTCGATGTCACAAGGGCGAGCCACCTACACGATGGAGTTCAAGCATTACACCGAAGCGCCGCGCAACGTGTCGGAAGCCATCATGGCCGCGAGGGCAAAATAAATGCCAGGTGCCGGATCAAGATTTGTGCAGCAAATTTGCTCGGGCACCTCGAATTGGACCAGGTACCGGATCAAGATTTGCACAGCAAATCTACGTGCCTGCCTTTGATTGAAACAACCTGTCTGCGACGGTGTGCCGCCCTGTTTCCCGTGCGGGGTGAATCAGCAACATCGTGCAAACATTAAACCAATACACGGGAATTAGCTCTTTGGAGATTTGAAAAATGGGAAAAGAAAAATTCACGCGCACCAAGCCCCACGTCAATGTGGGCACCATTGGACACGTTGACCACGGCAAGACCACCCTGACCGCAGCCATCACCTCGGTGCTGGCAGCCAAGTTTGGCGGCACCGCCAAAGCCTACGACCAGATCGACGCAGCGCCGGAAGAAAAGGCACGCGGTATCACCATCAACACCGCCCACGTTGAATACGAAACCGCCAACCGCCACTACGCCCACGTCGACTGCCCCGGCCACGCTGACTATGTGAAAAACATGATCACCGGTGCCGCCCAGATGGACGGCGCCATTCTGGTGTGTTCCGCCGCTGACGGCCCCATGCCCCAGACCCGCGAACACATCCTGCTGGCCCGCCAGGTGGGTGTGCCCTACATCATCGTGTATCTGAACAAATGCGACATGGTCGACGACGCAGAACTGCTCGAACTCGTCGAAATGGAAGTACGCGAACTCCTGGACAAATACGACTTCCCAGGTGATGACACCCCCATCATCCACGGCTCAGCCAAACTCGCCATGGAAGGCGACAAAGGCGACCTCGGTGAAGGCTCCATCATGAAGCTCGCAGACGCTCTGGACAGCTACATCCCCACACCCGAGCGTGCGGTCGACGGCGCCTTCCTCATGCCTGTGGAAGACGTCTTCTCCATCTCTGGCCGTGGCACCGTTGTGACCGGCCGGATTGAGCGCGGCATCGTCAAAGTCGGCGAAGAAATCGAAATCGTCGGCATCCACGACACCCAGAAGACCACCTGCACCGGCGTCGAAATGTTCCGCAAACTGCTCGACCAGGGCCAAGCCGGTGACAACGTCGGTATCTTGCTGCGCGGCACCAAGCGCGAAGACGTCCAGCGTGGCCAAGTGCTGTGCAAGCCGGGCTCAATCAAACCCCACACCCATTTCACCGGTGAGGTGTATGTTCTGAGCAAAGACGAAGGTGGCCGCCACACCCCGTTCTTCAACAACTACCGTCCCCAGTTCTACTTCCGCACCACTGACGTCACTGGCGCCATTGAACTGCCAGAAGGCAAAGAAATGGTCATGCCTGGAGATAACGTGTCGATCACCGTCAAGCTGATCGCCCCGATCGCCATGGAAGAAGGCCTGCGCTTTGCTATCCGCGAAGGTGGCAAGACAGTGGGCGCCGGTGTGGTTGCCAAGGTGATTGCGTAAGATTCAAAGGAACAACATGGCAACCAAACAAAAAATCCGCATTCGCCTGAAGGCGTTTGACTACAAGCTGATTGATCAGTCCGCTGCAGAAATTGTTGATACCGCCAAGCGCACGGGTGCAATAGTCAAAGGGCCGGTCCCATTGCCGACGCGAATGAAGCGTTTTGACATCCTGCGCTCACCACACGTCAACAAAACCAGCCGTGACCAGTTTGAGATAAGAACACACCAGCGTCTGATGGATATCGTGGATCCGACAGATAAGACGGTGGACGCGCTGATGAAGCTTGATTTGCCGGCGGGTGTGGACGTGGAGATCAAGCTGCAGTAAAAATTCATGTCTGACGCCACATTGACGTTGGACCTGGGTATCAGAGTGTCGGTTTCTGCTTGTCACCAAGTCAAGTAAAGGCTATACTCGCAGGCTTCGCTCAAGGTTTGTATCTTTGGCGAAGTTTTATTAACAGTCTTTCACATCAAAACGATCCAGCCAATTGAAGTTGGGTCGGTGGAAGTTACGGAGAAAACAATGAGTCTTAGCAATCACTTAGGGTTGCTTGGGCGCAAGGTTGGGATGATGCGTCTGTTTACGGACGACGGGAATGCAGTTCCTGTCACCGTGATTGATGTGTCAAACAATCGCGTGACCCAGGTTAAAACCCAGGAGAACGACGGCTATGTTGCTTTGCAAGTGACATTTGGCGCAAGAAAAACATCCCGCGTCAACAAGCCAATCGCTGGACACCTCGCAAAAGCAGGTGTTGAAGCCGGTGAAATTATTCGCGAGTTTCGTGTGGCAGCAGACACCGCAGCGCAGTACCAAGCCGGTACAACGGTTGTGGTTTCAGCGGTCTTTGCAGTTGGTCAAAAGGTTGACGTGCAAGGCACTTCCATCGGTAAGGGTTATGCTGGCACGATCAAGCGGCATCATATGAGTTCGCAGCGTGCGTCTCACGGCAATAGCCGGTCGCACAATGTGCCTGGGTCCATCGGTATGGCGCAAGATCCTGGTCGTGTTTTTCCGGGTAAGCGCATGACGGGTCATCTTGGTGACGATTTGGTAACTACCCAGAATTTGGATATTGTTCGCGTCGATGAGGCTCGACAGCTGTTGATGATCAAGGGTGCAATCCCCGGATCAGCTGGCGGATTTGTCACGGTTCGCCCCGCAGTCAAGTCTGCCCCTGTAGCAAAAGGAGCGAACTGATGCAACTCGAACTCCTCAATGATCAAGGTCAGGCAACATCAAAGTTCGACGTGCCTGAAACAGTGTTTGGGCGAGCCTACAACGAAGACCTGGTTCACCAGGTGGTTGTTGCTTACCAAGCCAATGCCCGTCAGGGAACACGTGCTCAAAAAGATCGCGAGCAGGTCCGTCACTCCACCAAGAAGCCATTCAAGCAAAAAGGCACAGGACGTGCACGTGCTGGTATGACGTCGTCGCCTCTCTGGCGAGGTGGTGGCCGGATTTTTCCGAATATGCCGGATGAGAATTTCGCGCAGAAGATCAACAAAAAGATGTACCGAGCTGGTATGGCGGCGATTTTTTCGCAGCTTGCCCGTGAAGGTCGTTTGGCTGTGGTTGATTCGTTGACGGTTGAGTCGCCAAAAACAAAAGCCCTTGCGGCCAAGTTCAAAGCGATGAACCTTGATTCGGTGCTGGTGATCGCTGATGAAGTCGATGAAAACCTGTATCTGGCCTCACGCAATCTGGTGAATGTCTTGGTTGTTGAGCCGCGTTATGCCGATCCGGTTTCGCTGGTTCACTATCGTAAGGTGCTTGTTACCAAAGCTGCCTTGGGCAAACTGCAGGAGATGTTCGCATGAGCCACGGTTTCCAAAATAAAAAATTCGACGAGGGTCGCCTGATGCAGGTGCTGGTATCGCCAATCGTGTCTGAAAAAGCCACGATGGTGGCCGAGAAAAGCAATGGAGTGACCTTCAAAGTATTGCAAGATGCGACCAAGTACGAGATCAAAGCCGCTGTGGAATTGATGTTCAAGGTGGAAGTCAAGGGCGTTTCGGTTGTCAACACAAAAGGCAAAACCAAACGTTTTGGTAAATCCATGGGCCGTCGCGACAACGTTCGTAAAGCTTATGTGCGGCTCAAGCCGGGGCAAGAGCTGAACCTTGGTGGGGAGGCTGCGTAATCATGGCTGTTATTAAAATGAAACCGACTTCCCCAGGCCGCCGTGGCGTGGTGAAGATCTCTCGGGACCATCTGTACAAGGGTGCCCCGCACGCTGCTTTGCTGGAACCACAATTCCAGCAGGCGGGTCGAAACAACAATGGACATATCACCACACGTCACAAAGGTGGTGGACACAAGCACCACTACCGGGTGGTCGACTTTCTGCGCAGCAAAGACGGTATTGCTGCCAAAGTTGAGCGCATCGAGTACGACCCGAATCGTTCCGCGCATATTGCTTTGGTGTGTTATGCCGATGGCGAGCGTCGTTACATCATCGCCCCGCGTGGGCTGGAGGTGGGCAGCTCGATCATGAGTGGTGCCGAGGCGCCAATCCGAGTGGGTAACACGTTACCGATCCGCAACATTCCAGTGGGCTCTGTGGTGCACTGTGTAGAACTGCAGGTTGGCAAGGGTGCACAGATGGTTCGATCTGCCGGGGCGTCGGCGACGTTGCTGGCCCGTGAAGGCACATACGCTCAAGTGCGTATGCGCTCTGGCGAAGTCCGCAAGATCCACATTGACTGCCGCGCCACGTTGGGCCAGGTTGCCAATGAAGAACATAGCCTGCGTCAGCTTGGCAAGGCCGGTGTCAAGCGCTGGATGGGTGTTCGTCCGACGGTTCGCGGTGTCGTCATGAATCCAGTGGATCACCCCCATGGTGGTGGTGAAGGCAAGACGGGTGAAGGCCGTCATCCGGTCGATCCTTGGGGTAATCTGACCAAGGGGTACCGTACCCGTAACAACAAGCGCACGCAGGTCATGATCGTGTCGCGTCGCAAGAAGTAAGGGGTAGGTAATGACTCGTTCTCTCAAAAAAGGTCCGTTTGTTGACCATCACTTGATCGCCAAGACTGAAAAAGCCGTGGCGAACAAGGACAAGAAGCCGATCAAGACATGGTCGCGTCGCTCCATGGTTTTGCCCGAATTTATCGGCCTGACCATTGCCGTACACAACGGCAAGCAGCACGTACCTGTCTATATCACTGACCAAATGGTGGGTCACAAGTTAGGGGAGTTTGCGCTCACCCGAACTTTCAAGGGCCACCCTGCGGACAAAAAAGTCCAGAAGAAATAAGGAGTTGACCATGGAAACACGTGCAACCCTTCGTGGCGTGCGTTTGTCTGTTGACAAAGGTCGTCTGGTCGCTGACTTGATTCGGGGTAAGAAAGTGGATCAAGCCTTGAACATTTTGCAGTTCACGCAGAAAAAAGCTGCGGGAATTATCAAAAAAGTTCTGGAGTCGGCCATTGCCAACGCTGAACACAATGACGGCGCCGATATCGACGAATTGAAGGTGAAGACCATCTACGTTGAACAAGGTGCGTCGTTGCGGCGCTTCACGGCCCGTGCAAAAGGCCGTGGTAACCAAATCAGAAAACCCACGTGCCATGTGTACGTGACGGTTGGAAACTGAAAGAGGCCAGGAAGTTATGGGACAAAAAATCCATCCAACCGGCTTTCGTCTGTCGGTTAGCCGTAATTGGGCATCGCGCTGGTACGCCAGTGATCGAGATTTTGCCGGCATGCTGGCTGAAGACATCAAGGTGCGCGATTACCTGAAGACCAAGCTTAAAAATGCATCCGTTTCGCGGGTCTTGATCGAGCGTCCAGCCAAGAATGCCCGTATCACGATTTTCTCGGCACGCCCGGGTGTTGTGATCGGAAAAAAAGGCGAAGACATCGAGAACCTTAAGCGCGATCTTGGCAAGCAACTCGGCGTGCCAGTGGCAGTGAATATCGAGGAAGTGCGCAAGCCCGAAATCGATGCCAAGTTGATTGCTGACAGCATCACGCAGCAGCTCGAAAAGCGCATCATGTTCCGCCGTGCCATGAAGCGGGCCATGCAAAATGCCATGCGTCTGGGCGCTCTTGGCATCAAAATCATGTCATCGGGGCGACTCAATGGTATTGAAATTGCCCGCTGTGAGTGGTACCGCGAAGGCCGCGTGCCGCTTCACACCCTGCGTGCTGATATTGATTACGGCACATCTGAAGCCAAAACTACTTATGGTGTGATTGGTGTCAAGGTGTGGGTCTACAAAGGCGACACGCTGGGTCGTAATGACCTGCCTGCAGTCGAGCCCCGTGCTGAAGAAGAGCGCCGCCCGCGCGGTCCACGTCGGGATGATCGTGGAACTCGCCCTGGTTCAGATCGCCCTGCTCCGCGTGGTGCACGTCGTCCGATGGGCAGCAATGCTGCTCCAAGTGATGGGAGCGACAAGCCTGCTGAAGCCACTGGTACCAGTGCCACTAAACCCACCGTTCAGCGCGTCCGCAAGGTAGCCGCGCCAGGGTCTGCCACCAGCACGAGCGCTGTGGCACCTGACGGTAAAGGAGAATAACTATGCTGCAACCCGCTCGCCGCAAGTACCGCAAAGAGCAAAAAGGCCGCAACACCGGCATCGCCACCCGGGGTAGCTCGGTCGCGTTTGGTGACTTCGGTCTGAAGTGTACTGACCGGGGTCGTCTGACCGCGCGTCAAATCGAAGCTGCACGACGTGCAATTTCCCGTCACGTCAAACGTGGTGGACGAATCTGGATCCGAGTGTTTCCTGACAAACCAATTTCGCAAAAACCCGCCGAGGTACGGATGGGCAACGGTAAAGGTAATCCGGAATATTACGTGGCTGAAATTCAACCCGGCAAGATCGTTTTTGAGATTGTCGGCGTGAGTGAAGAGTTGGCGCGTGAGGCGTTTCGTTTGGCTGCGGCCAAATTGCCGCTGCGCACCACTTTTGTGGCTCGCATGATCGGTCAGTAATCAGGAGCATTGGATATGAAAACGACTGAATTACGACAAAAAGACGTTGCCGGCCTGCAGGCGGAAGTCAAAGAGCTTCAAAAAGCCCACTTTGGTCTGCGTATGCAAAAGGCGACCCAGCAACTCAACAATACTGACGCACTGCGCCTGGCGCGCCGTGACATCGCTCGCGCCAAGACCATTCTGGTTGAGAAGCAGGCGACCGGTCAATCCGCCAAATAAGGAGCGATAAATGACGGAAGCTAAGACATCCTTCAAGCGCACCTTGATTGGCAAGGTGGTGAGCGACAAACGTGCCAAGACGGTAACCGTTTTGATCGAGCGACGCGTTAAGCATGAGCTTTATGGCAAGATTGTTGGGAAATCCAGCAAGTACCATGCGCATGATGAAAAGGGCGAGTTCAAGTTGGGCGACATCATCGAAATTACCGAGAGTCGGCCAATTTCCAAGACCAAGAACTGGGTGGCGACACGCCTTGTTGAGAAAGCCGCTTTGGTCTAAGGGCGATCCTGTCGCGCACTGCGACGCGTGAAAAAACGGCTCACAATGTGAGCCGTTTTTGTTTGTTCAGTATGAAGCAGTCTTTGGAGATAAACATGCTGAAAATTGGTGATATCTTGCCCGATGCCACGCTGATGGAGTACATCGAGGTTGAAGGCAATGGCTGCAGTTTGGGGCCAAACCCTGTGTCGGTCAGAGCTGCGAGCTCAGGCAAAACCGTGGCCTTGTTTGCTGTGCCCGGAGCATTTACGCCCACATGCTCAGCCAAACATCTGCCTGGATACGTTCAGTTGCATGCCGAACTGCAAGCTGCTGGTGTCGATGAGATTTGGTGCGTGAGTGTCAACGATGTATTTGTAATGGGTGCCTGGGCCAGGGAACAAAAAACTGACGGTAAAGTGCGCATGCTTGCCGATGGAGACGCCGCCTTCACCAAGGCAACTGGATTGACGCTTGATTTAGCTGGCAAAGGGCTTGGGCTACGAAGCAACCGCTATTCGATGCTGGTGAAAGACGGCAAAATCACTGCGTTGAATGTTGAAGGCCCCGGCAAATTTGAAGTCAGTGACGCCAGCACCCTGCTGCTGCAAGCCAAAGCCTGAAATCAGCCAAGCCAACTCAGACCTGTTCCGATGACTGCGCCACACATCAGGAGGATCGCGGCCGCCTTGAGGCGGTCTCGTGTTCGGTCGCTTGCATCCTGTGCCAGGAAGGCCAGGGTTTTGTCACCAGTCAACATTGGTTTGACGAGGTTCTCACCTTTTTTCACCCGGTAGAACACAATGGCAAGCAAGTGCAGGGCAACCAGCGCCAACAAGATGAGCTTCCCGATTTCCTTGTGGTAATAAGTCGCTGTACTCACCCATTCGCCAGAAACAAATCGGGTCAGGGGTCCTGCTGCAGCGATTTCGTCGTCGCTCATCAGTCCAGAGCCGACTTGCAGACAGAGAAATCCAAGCAGCGCGAACACCGAGAACGCTCCCAGGGGGTTGTGTCCAACGCTGTGATCAGGGTCGCCTTGACCTCTCAGATAAGCCGCGATCTGACCAGGTGTGTAGAGAAAACGACTGAAGCGCGACCAATGCCCACCGACAAAACCCCACACCACGCGAAACAGCAATAGGCTGATCACCGCATAGCCCAGCCTAAAGTGCCATTCCATGGCCATGCCTCCAATTTGTGCGCTGATCACCAGACCAACGACGCAAGCGGCAAGCAGCCAGTGAAATAGGCGGGTCGGGGCATCCCAAACGCGAACGGTGTATTTCATGTGATCCTTTTTCTCTCTCTGCAAGTTTTGGAGATTGGCAATAAACTCCGCATCGCCTTGCCTTTTTAGTTTAACTTTGATTGGATATTTATGAAGAAATTCGCCGCTATTGTTCTTACTGCCATTGGCGCTGCATTGGCACTGCCTGCTGCGGCACAGTTCGCTAAGCCTGAAGATGCGATCAAGTACCGGAAGAATGCGCTGTTTGTGATGCAGCAGAACTTTGGACGTGTTGCCGGTATGGCCGCTGGCAAGATCCCTTTTGATGCCAAGGTGGCGGCAGAAAGTGCTGCAACCGCTGAGTTTGTCGGCAAACTGCCATGGGCTGGCTTTGGCCCAGGCACCGAGAAGGGCGACACCAAAGCCAAACCAGAAATTTGGGCCGAGAAAGCGAAGTTTGACGATTACGCGAATAAATTGGAAGCCGAGTTGGCCAAACTCACGGTGGCCGCCAAGTCCGGAAGTCTCGATAGCGTGAAGGCTGCGACCAATGCAGTAGGTGGTGCATGTAAAGCCTGTCACGATGACTTCCGTGCCAAGTAAATAGGGCTCTTGCATTTGCAGCGTTGAATTGGGCTTTTGTCGCTGCCGCGATAAGATGTGCCAGTAACTGAAAGGGTATCACGATGCAGCGCCGGACAATCTCAAGCTTCCTGCTTTCTTCAGCCGCCAGTTCTCTGGCGGTTTTTCATTTAGGGGCCGTCGCACAGACGCAGGGTTTGTCCAACCAGCAGGTCTCCAATGGCCTCAAAACAGCGCTGGAGCAAGGTGCGCGCGCTGCGGTCGCGCAATTAGGGCGCCAGGACGGCTTTTGGTCCAATGACAAAGTTCGAATACCTTTGCCGGGTTTTTTGCAGGACACAGCCAAGCTGTTGCGCCGAATAGGGCAGGGCGATAGGCTGGATGAATTGCTCAAAGCCATGAATCAGGCGGCAGAAGCTGCTGTGCCATTGGCAAAAGACAGTCTCGTTGCAGCTGTCAAATCCATGAGTTTTCAGGATGCGGCGACGGTCCTGCGTGGTGGTGACACTTCAGTCACTGAGTTCTTTGCCAGCAAAACTCGATTGAACTTGACTGAAAAGTTCTTGCCTGTGGTGACAAAGACGACCTCGCGCGTCGACCTCGCCACCAAATACAACCGGATCATCAGCAAGGCTGCCGGGATGGGCATGCTCAGAGCCGAGCAGCAATCCCTGGAGCACTATGTCACGGACAAGACATTGGATGGTCTATATTTCATGATTGGTCAAGAGGAAAAGAAAATTCGCCGCGACCCTATTGGCACGGGTAGTGCCTTGTTGGGTAAGGTTTTTGGGACTTTGAGATAAGCACTCTGGCCTTGACCCAATGCATGCCTTGACCAGGCAAAACGCTGTGGCGATGTTTGCAGCGTTTGCTTGCGCCTACTTTCTTTCAGCGCTGGTTCGGGCAATCACGGCGACCTTGTCACCAACGCTGACGCAAGAGTTTGACATGAGCGCTGGCGAGCTAGGACTGCTTGCCGGTGGTTATTTTTTTGGCTTTGCAGCGTCCCAGTGGCCAATGGGTTCATGGCTGGACCGATATGGCCCCAAAAAGGTGGTGTTGAGTCTGCTGGCTATCGCGATTCTGGGCTGTTGTGCTTTTGCCATCTCGAGCAGTTTTGTTGGTCTGCTATTGGCACGGGTGTTAACTGGAGTTGGTGTCAGCGCTTGCCTGATGGGTCCGTTGACAGCTTATCGTCGTTGGTATGCGCCGGCCACTCAAATGCGTGCCAATTCCTGGATGCTGATGGTCGGCTCGTTAGGGATGGTCGCCTCGACCCTTCCTGTGCAGTGGCTGATGCCGATCACGGGTTGGCGACCGATATTCTGGGCGATGGCATTGTTGATCATGATCAGCATGGCTTTGATCTTCTTCAAGGTGCCGCGTTGGCATGCCCTTGTAGCAACAGCGAATCCCAGTCCTGGGTCTGAACGGCAACAACCCGGCTACGCGCAGGTTTGGCGGCACCCCTTCTTTCGTGCCATGGCACCGATGGGCTTTTTTATTTACGGCGGATTGGTCGCCATGCAGACCCTGTGGGTTGTGCCCTGGATGACCGAGGTCGCAGGACTGACGGCGTTTCAGGCCGCCCAAGGCATGTTTTGGCTCAATGTCGCCATGCTGATTACGTTTTTGGCTTGGGGCTGGGTCAATCCAGTACTGGCCCGCCGGGGTTGGAATGCCAGTCTGCTGATCCGCTACGGTATGCCTCTGAGTTTTGTTTTGCTTGCTGCAATTATCATAGCTGAAAGGTCAATTGTAATATTGTCTGGAGTACTTTGGACTTTATATTGCATGGCCTGTACAGTGATTTCTTTGGCGCAGCCGGCCGTGGCATTGGCATTCCCGTCTGAACTCGCTGGGCGGGCGTTGTCGGCCTTCAACCTGGTTGTATTTTCCGGCGTTTTTGTGGTGCAGTGGGGCATAGGGTTGGGCATTGATGGGTTTGTGGCGACCGGCATGGGGAAAATTCAGGCGTTCCAATACACCATGGGCATTTTTTTGCTGTTGACGGTGCTTTCCTACGCTAATTTTCTTTGCGCAAAAAGCCATAATCCGGCTTGACTTATACCCAAGCGCTGGTCAACAAGCCGTTCTGCGGCATCGCAACACACAACACATGAAAAACGGTATCTTTATCATTGCCCACGCGCCGCTGGCCAGTGCACTGCGGCAATGTGTGCTGCATGTGTTTCCAGACGCCAGCTCGGTGGTTGCCGTGCTCGACGTACAGCCCAATATGCCAACTGAGGAAACTTTGCTGAGTGCACGTTTGACCATGGCCATGTTAAAACAGCCCAACACTTTGGTGTTGACCGACATGTTTGGAGCCACGCCGTGCAACGTGGCTCAGAAACTGGTGGATGGGCTCAACACGCGTCTCATCGCTGGCGTCAATCTACCCATGTTGATGCGTGCCATCACTTACCGCAATGAGCCGCTGGACGCGTTGGTCGCACGTGCGCTGTCGGGTGGAACACAAGGCGTCATGCAGGTTGCAGTCACAGCGCCGCAAAACCAGCTCCGGAAAATTCATGATCAGAACCACCACGACCATCAGCAATAAGCTTGGCTTACATGCCCGGGCATCAGCGAAGCTGACCAAACTGGCCGGTAGCTTTCCCTGTGAAGTCTGGATGTACCGCGGTGAGCGGCGCGTCAATGCCAAAAGTATCATGGGCGTGATGATGCTCGCAGCGGGCCTGGGTACAGACGTCGATGTTGAAACCCATGGTGACCGCGAGCAAGAGGCGATGGAGGCGCTGTTGGCACTCATCAATGACAAGTTCGGAGAGGGTGAATAAATGTCACCCAGGAGCAACACTGTGTCACGCCGGGAAAAGTGCCACTGGGTTCATGGCGGCAAGGAGCGCCAACCATGACATTCTCGATCCACGGCTTGGCCGTCGCGCGCGGCATTGCGATTGGCCGGGTGGTGCTGGTCGCGTCGAGCCGACTGGATGTTGCGCACTATTTCATTGAGCCGTCTCAGGTAACGGCTGAAATCAACCGGGTTCGTGATGGACGCGACGCAGTGGTTGCGGAGATCCATCGCCTGCAGACCAGCATTGCCCAGATGAGTCCGAAAGATACGCCACACGAGTTGACGGCGCTGCTCGATGTGCATCTGATGCTGCTACAGGACGAGGAGCTCAAGCTAGGTGTCAAACACTGGATTCGTGATCGCCTCTACAACGCAGAATGGGCGTTGACTAGCCAGCTCGAAGTGGTGGCACGCCAATTCGACGAGATGGAGGATGAATACCTGCGGGAACGCAAGGCCGATCTGGAACAAATTACCGAAAAAGTCCTGCGCGCCATGCGGGGTGTTTCGTCACCGATCTTCCAGCCACAACCGCGCAACAGCCGCAAAACCACCCAGCAGGACCTGTTGCTCGACGATACCGTCGACGTGCCGCTGATCCTGGTGGCGCACGATCTGTCACCCGCAGATATGCTGCAGTTCAAGCAAAGTGTGTTTGCCGGCTTTATCACCGATGTGGGTGGCAAGACCTCGCACACTGCCATTGTGGCGCGCAGCCTGGATATTCCGGCAGTTGTGGGTGCGCGCTGGAGCAGCCAATTGATGCGCCAGGACGACTGGGTCATCATTGACGGCGACGCCGGTGTGGTGGTGGTTGACCCCTCACCCATCATCCTGGCGGAGTACGGGTTCAAACAGCGCCAGGGTGAACTCGAACGCGGGCGGCTGACCCGTCTGCTGCACACACCAGCGGTGACGATGGACGGGCAAAAGATCGAATTGCTGGCCAACATTGAAATGCCTGACGACGCTGCCAGTGCACTTGCTGCTGGTGCGGTAGGGGTCGGGCTTTTTCGCAGCGAGTTCCTTTTTATGGGTCGGCACGGCAAGTTGCCCAATGAGGATGAGCAGTACAAGGCATACCGTCGCGCGGTCGAAGGTATGCAGGGCTTGCCGGTCACGATCCGCACGGTTGATGTCGGTGCTGACAAACCGCTGGACGAAACCCTGCGCGATGATGCCCATCTGAACCCTGCGCTGGGTCTGCGCGCCATCCGCTGGAGCCTGGCTGACCCTGCCATGTTTTTGACGCAGCTGAGGGCTATCCTGCGCGCAGCTGCACATGGACAAGTGCATTTGCTGATCCCGATGCTGGTACATGCCAGTGAAATCCGCCAGACCATGGCGCTGATCGATCACGCCCGGGTGCAGCTTGATAACCGTGGTGTGGCCTACGGACCGGTCAAGGTTGGCGCGATGATCGAAATTCCGGCCGCGGCACTCACACTCAAAGTGTTCCTCAAGTACTTTGATTTCCTGTCCATTGGCACCAATGACCTGATTCAATACACCTTGGCCATTGACCGGGCCGATGAGTCAGTGGCGCACCTGTACGACCCGATGCACCCCGCCGTACTGCGGCTGATTGCCGCCACCATTGCAGAGGGCCATGCACAGGGCAAGCCGGTGAGTGTGTGCGGAGAAATGGCAGGCGATGTCAGTCTGACCAAGCTGTTGCTGGGAATGGGCCTGCGCAGTTTTTCAATGCATCCAGCGCAAATACTGGTGGTCAAACAGGAGATATTGCGTGCTGACACCAGCAAACTTGTGAATTGGGTTGAACAGGTGATCGCTGACGACGAGCCTGTGAAAAAACTCGCCAAGCCCAACTGATCAATTTTGATCAGTTGAACATCAGCGGGATGAGCAGCGCTGCCAGCAGCACCTGTAGACCCAGTGCCAAACCGGCGTAAGCACCAGCAGTCCCGTTCACCTGTAATGCACGCGCCGCGCCAATGCCATGTGCAGCGGTGCCCAACGCGAAGCCATGGATCATCCAGCCGGCGCTGTCTTTGGTGACACCAAGCAGGTCGAACACCAGTTTGCCACTCAGCGCGCCGACCATGCCGGTCACCACTGCAAAAACAGCCGCCAAGGCAGGAATACCTCCAATCCTGTCAGCAATCCCCATGGCGACCGGGGCGGTTACGGATTTGGGTGCCAGAGACAGGACGACATCTTGCGGCAGTCCGGCTAGCCAGCCCAGGAGCAGTGCTGAGCCACTGGCTGCCGCCCCACCCAGCAAAGCGGCCAGCAGAAGGCCACGCCAGCGCTGGGCCAACTCGTGGCGCCGCTCCCAAAGTGGCCAGGCAAGCGCCACCACAGCCGGGCCGAGTAAAAAGTGGATGAACTGCGCGCCAGAAAAATAAGTTGGATAGTCGACGTCCGACAGGGTCAGCAGACTGGCCAGCATCACCACCGACCACAACACCGGATTGGCCCAGGCCGCCTGGTTGAGATGGGTATACGTCGCTTGCGCCAATACATACACGACCAGTGTTGCAGTCAGACCAAACAGCGGTGTGGCCGAGAGATAAACCCACAACTCGACAAACTTAGGCATCCTGACTCCGTTGGGCGGCGCGCAACACCAGTGCCGTGATGGCCAGGCCAATCCAGGTAGACAGGACAATCACGCCCAACATCCGTAATCCATACTGGCCGAGCAAACCCAGGTGTGTCATGACCCCGACGCCCACCGGAACAAACAGCAAAGAGAGGTGTTGCAGCAAAAAACCGGCACAGGCGGCCACTGGATCGCGCACCATCTGCCAGCGCAGTGCCGGCACCAGCAGCAGCATGCCGATCACCGGCCCGGGAAAAGGCAACACCAGACCGCGAGACAGCAGCTCACCCATTGATTGCATGATCAAAAGGCACGCCAGCCCTTGTATAGCCTGCATTTCTAGCTCTTAAAAACGTGGTAAATCGGGATGCTTGAGCTGGCCACCACGCACCAGCATCTTTCCGTACTCGGCGCAGCGGTGCAAGGTTGGAATGACTTTGCCGGGGTTGAGCAGGCCCAGCGGGTCAAAAGCGCGCTTGACGCCAAACATCTGCTCGTTTTCTTCCGGGCTGAATTGCACACACATGCTGTTGAGTTTCTCGATCCCCACACCATGCTCACCTGTCACCGTGCCACCCATGGCCACGCTAGTTTCAAGAATGTCAGCGCCAAACAGCTCGCAGCGGTGTAACTGGTCGGCGTCATTGGCGTCAAACATAATCAGCGGGTGCAGGTTGCCGTCGCCGGCGTGAAACACGTTGGCACAGCGCAGGCCATACTTTTTCTCCATGTCAGAAATGGCCAGCAGCAGGTCGGCCAGCCGCTTGCGCGGAATGGTTGAGTCCATACACATGTAGTCCGGGCTGATGCGCCCGCTGGCTGGAAAAGCGTTTTTGCGCCCGCTCCAGAAACGCAGCCGCTCGGCCTCGTCGCGGCTCACTGCAATGGCGGTGGCCCCGCACGCCCGCAGCACTTCACTCATGCGACCAATCTCTTCTTCGACCTCTTCGGGAGTGCCGTCACTTTCACACAGCAAAATCGCCTCGGCGTTCAGGTCGTAGCCGGCGTGCACAAAATCCTCGACCGCGGCGGTCATGGGCTTGTCCATCATCTCCAGCCCGGCCGGAATGATGCCCGCACCAATCACGCTGGCCACGGCGTCGCCGGCCTTGCGCATGTCGTCAAAGCTGGCCATGATGCAGCGCGCCAGCATGGGTTTGGGGATGAGTTTGACCGTGACCTCGGTCGTGACCGCCAGCATGCCTTCTGAGCCAATCACCACGCCCAGCAGGTCAAAGCCGGGTGTTTCGAGCGCGTCCGAACCCAAGGTGAGCGGCTCGCCGTCCATGGTGAAGCCGCGCACCTTCACGATGTTGTGCATGGTCAGCCCGTATTTCAGGCAGTGCACACCACCCGAATTTTCTGCCACATTGCCGCCGATGGTGCATGCGATCTGGCTGCTCGGGTCGGGTGCGTAATACAGGCTGTGCACCGCAGCGGCCTCGCTGATGGCCAGGTTGCGCACACCACACTGCACCACCGCCGTGCGTGAAACCGGGTCGATTTTGAGGATTTTGTTGAACTTCGCTAGTGACAAAGTCACCCCTAGCGCGTGTGGCAATGCACCACCTGACAGGCCGGTGCCGGCACCACGCGCTACCACTGGCACCTGCATCGCATGGCAAATACGCAGCACATCCTGCACCTGTGCCTCGTTCTCAGGCAGGGCGACCA
>JAGOUM010000122.1 GCA_018061265.1 Rhodoferax sp.
ATGGTGACGTAGGGCACGTCAATGGTCTCGGCCATGATGAACGCCACCGCGCCCATCACCGGCGGCATGATCTGGCCACCCATGCTGCTGGTGGCCTCCACCCCACCGGCAAAGGCCGGGCTGTAGCCAAACCGTTTCATCAGCGGAATGGTGAACTGCCCGGTGGTCACCACGTTCGCGACACCCGAGCCATTGATGGTGCCCATCAGCCCGCTGGAAATCACCGACACCTTGGCTGGACCACCCCGTGTGTGGCCCACGGTACCCATGGCAAAGTCGGTGAACAGGTTGATCATGCCGGCCTGCTCCAGAAAAGCACCAAACAGGATGAACAGGAAAATATAGCTTGACGAGACGTAAGTCGGAGTCCCGTAGATACCCTCGGTGCCAAAACCCAAGGCGCTGACGACCTGGTCAGCTCCGAAGCCACGGTGAGCCAAGGCACCGGGCAGGTACTGGCCGAACAGGCCGTACAACAGAAAGATGCCACAAATGATGGGCAAACCCCAGCCCATGACACGCCGCGCCGCCTCAAAGACCAGGGCCACGGTCAACACCCCAACCACCCAGTCTGCCGTTACCAACTCTCCCGCACGCTGAGTCAGGTCCGCCTCAAACCACCAGTGGTACAGACCAAACGCAAAACCGATGCCGCCCAACAGCCAACCCAGCAGTCGCCCGGCGGTGCCCCAGCGCAAAGACCCTTCCCAAGGTGGATACAGGGTAAAAATAAGCAGCAGCACAAAACCCACGTGGATGGTGCGGACAACCTGACTTGATAACGGACTGAAGGCGGCCGTCAGGAGCTGGAAGCAAGAAAACGCCAATGCTATCCAAAACACAGCATTAAAACGCTTACTGTTATGCGCTGAAGCCTGATTTGTCATAAAAAGTGTGATGAAAATGACTGCGGCCCCACACCAGGGGCCGCAATGTGTCAAGCCGATTGGTGACTTACTTGATCAAACCCACTTCTTTGTAATACCGCTCTGCACCCGGATGCAGCGGCACCGGCATCCCTTTGACCGCATTTTCTCGTTTAATGGATTTGGCAGCGTTGTGTGCTGCGTACAGGGTATCCAGGTTTTCGTACATGGTCTTGGCCATCTGGTAAGCCAGTTCATCCGAAACACCCGCATGGGTGATCAGGAAATTGGGAATGGCCGCCGTGGCAACGTCAGCCGTCTGGCCGGCATAGGTGTTGGCCGGAATCACCGCGGCCTGATACGCCGGGTCACCCACCTTGGCCACCACGTCGACTGGCACGGCAATGACCTGAATCTTGATGGCGGTTGCCAGATCACGAATCGAGGCCACACCGAGACCGGCCGACTGCAGGGTGGCATCGAGCTGGCGGTTTTTCATCAGTTCGACCGATTCGCCAAATGGCAGGTATTCAACCTTGCCCAGGTCAGCATAAGACAGCCCGGCGGCTTTCAGGATGGCGCGGGCATTGAGCTCGGTCCCCGACTTGGCAGCACCCACAGAGACCCGTTTGCCTTTCAGATCTGCCAGGGTTTTAATACCCGAGTCGGCATTGGCAACAATCTGGATGTAATTGTTGTAGGTGGCAGACAGGCCGCGCAGTTTGTCGAGCTTGGTCTTGAAGCCCGCTTCCGCGTCGCCTTTCCAGGCGTCCGAGACCGCATCAGCCAGGCTCAGGCCCAGTTCGCCACGGCCTGCTTGCAAAAGATTCAGGTTTTCAGCCGAGGCTTTGGTGACTTGTGCCGTGGCACGGGTATTGGGTATGGCTTTGGCATAAATTTGCGAAAGTGCCACCCCCAACGGGTAATACACGCCACTTTGCCCACCGGTCAGCACGTTGACAAATTGTTGCTGCGCTTGTGCTGCACCGGCCAGCACGGCTGCGCTTAAGCCCAATGCCAAGCCAATTTTCTTGATCAATTGCATGATTTTTCCTTTGGTTTCACCATTCGAACAACGTGCCAATACGGCCGCATCTATAAGCTCGCGATTATTGATCCAAAAAAAGCAGCATGGGCTAGTGTTTTCCCGCGATCAATGTCCATTGCAGCGATGCCGGCTCAGCTGGCCAGCGAAAAGGGTGCATCTCGCTTGCCAGCCGTTGTGTCGACGCGTAATGTCAACCCGCCTGGTTGGCGCTTTTGCTCACCCAGCGAGGCGCGCGTGATATGGGTGCTGTAGCGGCTGCGCAGCGTGTGGACATGTTCGGCCAGATCATGAACGTCATGCATCTTGTCGGCATATCGGTGCAGCACCAGATAAGCGGTTTCAATCAGTTTTCCACTGAGCGTGGAGGTGCCGTGGCGCACCAGATTGTTGACAGCCGCCTTGGGGTCACCGGCCAGGCTCAGGGTCATGGCGTTTTCAGCCAGTTTCAGGATCTGGGCGTGCGCTGCACGCAGTCGGTCCGCGTAAGGCGCATGGGCATGGGCCGCACCCGCCAGCAATTCGGCAAGGGCGCGGGTGCCGGCAAAGCGCAAACCCACGGCATCAATGGCCGCATCCACCTCTTCGAGCTGGATGGCTTTATTGGCCAACAGTGAAAGCAGTGACACCAGATTGGAGGCCGACTCATAATCAAATGCCGGGTCCTTGACGTGGCTGCAGAGGTCACGGACCACTTGCAGCACTTGGGCATATTGGCGCTGGGCAATCAGGTGTAGCGCGTCAACCATTGAGGCCAGGCGCCGGTGGCGTTCGCTGTCCTGGTGGCGCTCCAGCAGTTTGACAAAGTCGTCGCGGCAGCGTTGCAGACCTTTGCTGTCGCCGTTGCCGAGCCGTACAAAGGCGAGCAGCACCAGTGTCTGACAATCAAACATCTTTGAGTCCAGACCCATGCGCACGGTGCGATCAAGATACTGTTCAGCCTGCTGAAGATTGCCGGCAAAGTAGCTCATCATTCCGAGGTTCTGCATCCGGGTGATGGACGACGGCGTCAGTGTGCTGGCCAGCTTGTAGGTTTGCAGCGCCGCATCAAAGCGCCCCTGCTCAAACTGTGCCCGCCCCATCACATCGTAGGCGTCGGTGAAACCGGGGTCCTCCCTGATCAGGTTCTCCAGCGTGCTGACGGCCTTGGCGGTCTGGCCCTCGTCGAGCAGGGCGCGGGCAATGCCCAGCTTCGCCCAGGGCAGGGTCTTGGCGTCGACCACCGCCTGGTAAAGTTTTTGCGCCTGATCGTATTTGCCGACGCGCAGCAGCAATTCGGCGCCCACACGCGCCGCATACAGCCAGAACTTGCCCCGGGTGATAAAACGTTTGAGACACAAATTGGCGGCGGTTTCGAAGTCTTGGGCTTCGATGGCGGTGAATATTTCCAGCAGTGATGCTTTGCGGATCCGTGCCTGACGCAGGCGCTCACCCAGCTGTGTGGCCTTGTGTGGTTTGAGCAGGTAGCCATCCAGCGCGGATTCGGCGGCTTCAGCCACCTTGGTGTAAGTGGCTTCGCCCGTCACCATGATGAAGACGGTCGAAAACGGCAGCAACTGGTTGCGTCGCAGATCATCAAGCAGGTCTTGCCCGGAACTGGCCTCACCCGAGAAGTGATGCTCACACAACACAACGTCAAACTTGCGGTACTCAAGCTGCCTGCGCGCGTCCGTCAGCCGTGCCGACTGCACCACCGTGCCCATACCAAAATCGCGCAGTTGCGACACCAGTATCGAGCGTGAAGTCGGGTTGCCATCGACCACCAGCGCGCTGCTGGTTGACAAATCGTCATCGGGCAAATCCATGGGTTCAGTCCAAAAAAAACATCATCGCTGTGTCACGCAATATGCTGTCCCGGTGGTGTTGAATATCCGTCAGGAATGTAGCACGTGGCAACGTTCGGGCGCTATCAATGTCCGGGCGTATTTTGTCGGACCAGTGCAACAAAGTCTTGCCGGGGTACGGGTCTGCTGAATAAATAACCCTGGTAGCTGTGGCAACCCTGCCTGGCGAGGAAGTTCATTTGTGCCTCGGTCTCAACACCTTCTGCGATCACATTGAGTCCGAGACTATCTGCCAGGACGATCACCATTTTTGCAATGGCCGCGTCATTCGAGTCCGTAAGGATGTCACGCACTGAGCCCTGGTCGATCTTCAGCTGGTCCAATGGCAGGCGTTTGAGGTAAGCCAAAGACGAGTATCCGGTACCAAAATCGTCCAATGAAAATCCGACGCCGCGCGCCCTCAATTTGTCCATTTTGGTGATCACACCTTCAATGTCCTTGATCAGCAAGCCTTCGGTGAGTTCAAGTTTGAGCAGCTGCGCATTGGCACCGGTACGGTCCAGTGCCGCCAAAACCTGATCCGGGAAATCGACCTGATGAAACTGGCGCGCGCTGACGTTGACAGCAACTGTCAGGTGGGCCATTTCAGGGTGTTGTGCCCATTGGGCCAGATGGGTGCAAGCGGTGTTCAATACCCATGCACCCAGCGCCTGTATCAGGTCGCTTTCTTCAGCCAGCCCAATAAACTCGCCTGGCGGCACGATCCCTCGGACCGGGTGGCGCCATCGAATCAACGCCTCGGCACCCACAATGCGCCGTCCCGAGATTTGTGCCTGGTAAAAAAGTGAGAACTCGTTTTTCTCCAAAGCGTCGCGCAGGCCAGCTTCGAGTTCGGCACGGGTCGAGACCTCAGCCTGCATCTGGGGATCGAAAAAACGCAGGGTATTGCGACCTGCAGCCTTGGCCTGGTACATCGCCAGATCGGCGCGCTTCAAGGGCTCTTCCATCGCCTCAGACTTGCCGCCACCAAACAAGGTGATTCCGATACTCGGTGTACTGTGGTGGTCTGCCCCGTCGATCTGGTAGACCTGATTGAGCGCAACATGTATTTTCGTGCCAACCACCTCGGCCTGTTTCGCGGCGTCAATTTCAAGGTCGCTCAAATCTTCCAGCATCACCACAAATTCATCCCCGCCGATGCGGGCAACGGTGTCGCCATCGCGCACACATTTGCTCAAACGCAACGCCACCAGTTCCAGCAATCGATCACCCCGATGGTGACCGACGGTATCGTTGATTTGTTTGAAATTATCCAGGTCGACGAAAAGCAAGGCACCTCTGCGTTGATGCCGGTTACAGGTGGCTAGGGCAACGGCCAGCCTGTCCATCAGGAGCCGCCGGTTCGGCAAACGCGTCAGCGGATCATAAAAGGCCAACTCCTTGATGCGGTCGTCTGCGAGTTTTCGTGCAGTGATGTCCAGAAAAGTACCCACATAATGGGTGATTTGACCAGCGTCGTCTTTGACCACGGTAACCGTCAGCCATTCGAGAAAAACTTCGCCAGTTTTGCGCCGGTTCCAGATTTCCCCGGCCCAGGTGCCGTGCAGAGTCAGGCTCTGCCACATCGCCAAATAGAAGCCGATGTCATGTCGGCCTGACCGCAGTATCCGCGGTGTCTGACCCACGGCTTCAAGGGCGCTGAAACCGGTCATTTCGGTAAACGCCTTGTTGACCTTCAGTATGACAGCATTGGCGTCTGTAATTGTTATGCCAACCTGGGACTCAAAAGCCGAGGCGGCAATCCGCAACTCTTCCTGGGCCTTTTTGCGCTGTGTAATGTCCTGCCCGATGGACTGGAAGTACAGTGCCCGTCCCTCGTTGTCAAAAAAAGCCCTGTTGGTCCACTGGTGGTAGGCCAGTGGTTGCCCTGAACTTTGATACATTTGCTCGTGGGTTTCGACGGGCTGATCTGGTGTCAGCGCGGCCAGCTTGGACTGAACCATTGCCCGATCGTCTGGCGTCAGGAAATCGAGAAAATTCATTCCACCGAGTTCATCCCGCTGCATATTGACCAGTTTCGCGACGGCATCATTCACAAACAGCAAGGTGCCATCAGGACGAAAAGTGACATAAAACGCGGGCATGTCTTCGGCCAAGCGACGGAACTTCTCCTCGCTTTGTTTTTGCTGAAGCTCAAGATGCTTGCGCTCGGTAATGTCCCGGGTAATGCTGAGGATGTGGTCCACGTTGCCAAGTTGAATCACCGCGGCCGACATCAGGCCATACGCAAGCTCGCCGCTCTTCTTGCGAAACTGCGCTTCCAGGCCGGTGAATGAGCCCTGCTTGCGCAAGCCTTCGACCAAGCGCAATCGGTCGGCTGGATCCACCCAGATATTCAGATCAACCGACGATTTGCCAATGACGTCGGCCTCGGTGTAACCCGTGACCTGACTGAACCCCGGATTGATGGAGACGTAAACACCATCCTTGAGCCGATTGATGTTCATCGAATCTGGCGTAAGGTAAAAGGCCTTTCTGAACTTTTCTTCGCTGAGTTGGAGGGCGTTGAGCGCGGCAACGGCTGGCCCGTCGTTGCTGACCGAGTCAGAATCAGATTCAGAGTTGGATGAGGCGTCCATACTTATCTGTCCGGGATGCTACCGCGAAAGATGGTGCTTGACTATTGGTACAAGGCAGGGGCAGTTGGGGCCGATGACAGCATCCGGTCGAAGACGCCTGCGACGAATGCACTCACGCAGCCGGCAGCATGCCCCGTCTTTTAATAAAGTCCACCACCTCGGCCACGCCTTCAAGTGTTTTGAGATTGGTCATCACGAATGGCTTCAGGCCTTTGGCGGTGGTTCTCATGCGGGTGGTGTCGGCTGCCATCACTTCCAGGCTGGCACCCACATGCGGTGCCAGGTCGGTCTTGTTGATGACGAACAGATCACTTTTGGTGATGCCGGGGCCACCTTTGCGTGGTATTTTTTCGCCGGCGGCGACATCAATCACGTAGATGGTCAGGTCTGACAGCTCCGGGCTGAAGGTGGCTGCCAGGTTATCGCCGCCACTCTCAATAAAGACGATGTCGGCGTCGGGGTGCTCGACCAACATGCGGTCGATGGCTTCCAGGTTGATGGAGCAGTCTTCACGGATAGCGGTGTGCGGGCAGCCGCCGGTTTCGACCCCCATGATGCGCTCAGCAGGCAGCGCGCCGCTGACGGTCAGCAGGCGCTGGTCTTCCTTGGTGTAGATGTCGTTGGTGATGGCCACCAGGTCGAACTGTTCGCGCATGGCTTTGCATAGCATTTCGAGCAGCGTGGTTTTGCCGGAGCCAACCGGGCCGCCAATGCCCACGCGCAACGGCGGCAGGGTTTTGGTACGGTTGGGGATGTGGTGCAGGGGGGTGTTCATGGTGTCGTCTTTGTATGAAAAATATAGCTGCTTACACTTACTAAATAAGGGCTAGGACCGGAAAAGCCTTGAATATTGCACCTCATGCCGGGAACTCAGGATGGCCAGCATGGGGGAGAAGGTCTGGCGCGTGTCGTCGGTTCCCGCCAGTGCGTGATCGACGGCTGCTGGAATCTCTGCGGTCAACTTGGAGAGGATGCGCTGTCCGGCGCTCTGGCCCAGCGGCACGGCTTTGATGGCAGCCTGTGTCATGTTTTCTGCCCAGCCAAAGGCATAGGTCAGCAGGCAGGGGCGCAGTGGCGCGCCGGTGGCGCTGGCAGCCAGGGAAAACGCCAGCGGGTAGGTCGGTTGCAGGCTGGCCAGCAGCGTGATTTGTGCCGGCTGGGCGGTGGTGTGGTTGCGAAGCCATTCCAGCAGCGAGCGACCCATTTGCTCGGTCTGCGCGCGCAGTTCACTGCTTTCACGCGTGGCCAGCACCCAGGCGTTGAGCTGGCCAATGCGCGCATGGTCAGACGTTTGCCAGGCCGGAATCGCCTGTGCGATCACCGCCAGATCAGCGCGTGCCAGCGTGGTTTGAAGCTGGTCCAATAGCCAATGAGATGCTTCTGCTTCAGTAGCTACTAGAGAAAATTCCACAGCGGCTTCGAGGCATTCCGAGTATGAAAATCCGCCAATCGGCAAAGCCGGCGAGGCCAGCCACATCAACTGCATCAGGCTGCTGTCTTGCATGCCGGGCTAGTGGTGGTGGTTGCAGCTTGGGCCATGCACGTGGGGCGCTGCGGGGTCACCGTGTGGGGTGTGCCCATGGGCGTGATCGTGGTCATTTTCGTGCCCGTGGTGGTGTCCGCCAAAGTGCCCTCCGGTGGCGTAGGCCCCGTTCTCTGGCTCAAACGGCTCATTGACCTCGGTCACGATCAGGTGCATGGCGCGCAGCATGCCGGCCAGCACGTGATCGGGTTCGATCTTCAGGTGATCGGGTTGGAGTTCAATCGGCACATGCCGATTGCCCAGGTGGTATGCGGCGCGGATCAGGTCAAACGGCGTGCCATGGTTGGCGCAGTGGGTGATTTTCAGCACGGCCTGCGGCGCAGCCCAGACCTTGATCAGCGAGCCATCATTGGCCACCAGCACATCGCCACCGCGCACCACCGTGCCGCGTGGCAGAAAAATGCCGAACTGGCGGCCGGTGGAGTCGGTGGCCTCAAAACGGCTTTTCTGGCGCACCTCCCAGTCCAGCTCTACCGTGCTGGCGCATTTGAGCAATACCGAAGCCAAGCCTTTGCCTTGGGGGATGAGTTTGGAGACGTGGAGCATGGTTATAGCGACGCAGTTATATGAAGAGATGCAATGAAGCTCTTGGAGTTGATTGAAGTGGGTGATGAAATCGGCATGATTTTCCGCAGGAGTGATGCGCCAAGTTGCAGGTCAGCTTGGGCGACGATCTCCACCTGCCACCGACGGATCATTGTTTCTCACGGCACGCCGATCAATCTGATGCCAAAGTCTGCTTTGAGGAAACTGAGGACCACATCCGTGTATCACAAGACCGTACACCATGATGAGCACGCAAGCCATCAAGGCAGCGGCAACCCATCAGTCAGCCGCTTGGTCATGAACAGGCTGTACGGGTCGAGCACATAATCTGCAAATGGCCCGCATTCGACAAACCCTTCACTGCCATATAGCTTTTGCGCGGCCACAAAAGGCGCATGAGGGCCGGTTTCCAGACTGAGACGTTGTATGCCTTTGGCCCGGGCCGTGGACTCGATGTGGCGCAATAGCGCCCGGCCCACGCCTTGTCGCAAATGCGCGCTGGCCGTACGCATGGATTTGACTTCGCCGTGCTCGGCACTGAGCTGTTTGAGCGCACCACAACCCAGCAGTTCATCGTTGTCCCAGGCAGTCCAGAAGGTGATGGACGGATGGCGTAGCGCGGCGAGGTCAAGCGCATGCACACTTTCGGGCGGTGAGTGTTCAAACATGGCATCCAGATGGGTTTGCAGCAAAGCCTGGATGGCGCTGCCTTGCAAATCGTCGATGCGAATGTCCATGGCCCTCAAAACAAGAAGTACCGCTGCGCCATTGGCAGGATGGTGGCCGCCTCGCAGGTGAGCAATTGGCCGTCGGCGCGCACGCTGTAGGTTTGTGCGTCAATCTCCATACTGGGCAGGTAGTGGTTGTGAATCATGTGCTGCTTGCGTACGCCGCGGATGTTTTTGACCGCGCTTATGGTTTTGGCCAGTCCAAAGCGCTCTTTGATGCCCGCCGCCAGCCCGGCTTGCGACACAAAGGTGAGCGAACCACGCGCCAGCGCGCCGCCAAAGGCACCAAACATGGGCCGGTAGTGCACTGGCTGCGGTGTCGGGATCGAGGCATTGGGGTCACCCATGGCAGCTAAGGCGATGAAGCCGCCTTTGAGCACCAGCGCCGGCTTGACACCAAAAAACGCGGGTTTCCACACCACCAGATCGGCCCACTTGCCAGGCTCAATGCTGCCCACCTCGTGGCTGATGCCATGCGCAATCGCCGGGTTGATAGTGATCTTGGCCACATAACGTTTGGCGCGGAAGTTGTCGTTGCGTTCCTTGTGCTCCACCAGGGCCGCTTCGGTCTGGATGGCCCCTAGCACCAGCGGCGGAGCCAGCCAGCCGCGCTGAGCTTTCATTTTGCTGGCGGTTTGCCAAGTGCGAATGATGACCTCCCCAACCCGGCCCATGGCCTGGCTGTCACTGCTCATCATCGAAATGGCACCCAGGTCATGCAGCACGTCTTCGGCTGCGATGGTCT
>JAGOUM010000123.1 GCA_018061265.1 Rhodoferax sp.
GCCAAGGCCATTGCTTGAGTCAATCGCATTTCGCTCAGCGGCCCGCCCTGCTGGGCGACCTTGGCAGCAGCCTGCACAATGTCCCAGCGACCGCCATAGTTGAAGCAAATGTTAAGTACCAGACGATTGTTTTGCTTCGTGGCCGCTTCGGCTTCTTCGATACCATGCAGGACCCGCGCGGACAACCCCTGGCGCTCACCCACAAAATGGAGCTGCACTCCATCCGCGTTGAGGTGAGCGACCTCGCGTCCCAGAGCAAACGCAAACAAATCCATCAAACCGGTCACCTCATCCGAGGGGCGTTGCCAGTTTTCCGAGGAAAAGGCAAAAACGGTCAGCACTTTGACACCACGTGCATCACAGGCTTTGGCACACCGTTTGAGTGACTCAACCCCTTGCCGATGACCCGCAATTCGAGGCAAAAAACGCTTGTTGGCCCACCGCCCGTTGCCATCCATGACGATGGCAATGTGATGCGGAACCAGGTTGTTCAGCATGGGCAGATCAAACCGCCATGATGTCGTGCTCTTTGGCCACAACCAGCTGATCGATAGCAATGATATGTTTGTCGGTCACTTTTTGAATATCGGTCTCACAGCGCTTCTGGTCATCCTCCGAAGCCAATTTGTCCTTCACGAGTTTCTTGATCGCCTCGTTGGCATCACGGCGCAAGTTCCGCACCGCAATCTTGGCACTTTCTCCTTCAGACCGCACTACTTTGGTCAATTCCTTGCGACGCTCCTCGGACATTGGGGGCATAGGAACCCGGATCAAATCACCCATCGACGACGGATTCAACCCCAAATCACTGTCACGTATCGCCTTTTCGATTTTGGCACCCATGCCCTTCTCCCAAGGCTGGACACTGACTGTGCGGGAATCCAGCAACGCCACATTGGCAACCTGGCTGATAGGAACCATTGAACCGTAGTAGTCAACATGAACCGAGTCCAGCAATGCCGGATTGGCACGACCGGTACGTATTTTTGTCAGGTTGTGCTGAAAAGCTGCAATGGACTGGTCCATTTTTGTTTCGGCAGTTTTTTTGACATCTGCAATTGGCACTTTTTTCTCCTCACTCCGGATTCAATGCTTTGGTGACGGCACTGATTTTGACACGTTCAGGCGTAAACCAGAGTGCCTTCATCTTCGCCCATCACCACCCTCTTGAGCGCGCCATGCTTGAAGATTGAAAACACCTTGACAGGCAACTTTTGATCTCTGCACAAGGCAAATGCCGTTGCGTCCATGATGCCAAGGTTCTTTGCCATTGCTTCATCAAACGAAATCTGGCTGTAACGCGTGGCAGTTGGATCTTTTTTAGGGTCAGCTGTATAGACCCCGTCAACTTTGGTTGCCTTGATCACCACTTGAGCACCGATTTCCGCTCCGCGCAATGCGGCAGCTGTATCGGTGGTAAAGAATGGATTGCCTGTCCCGGCAGCAAAGATCACTACCTTGCCTTCCTCAAGGTATTGCAGGGCTTTTGGCCGCACATACGGCTCAACCACCTGCTCGATGGCAATCGCTGACATGACCCTGGCGGTTAGCCCGGCTTTATTCATGGTATCGCCCAGGGCCAAAGCATTCATGACGGTGGCGAGCATACCCATGTAATCTGCAGTGGCGCGGTCCATTCCGACCGACCCACCGGCCACCCCGCGAAAAATGTTTCCGCCACCGATCACCACCGCAACCTCAACACCCAGTTGAGTGACGCCAACAATTTCATCCACCATACGCACAATCGTGTCGCGGTTGATGCCGAAGCTGTCATCGCCCATCAACGCCTCGCCCGACAACTTGAGCAAAATTCGCTTGTAAGCTGGCTTGACTTCGGTCATGTGAATCTCCTTGGGCTTTGTCACTGAGGTTGAATAGAAATGGCCAGACGTGGCAATTAACCGGCCTTCTGTGCTGCGGCGACTTGGGCAGCCACCTCCGCAGCAAAGTCATCCACTTTTTTCTCGATGCCTTCGCCAACCACATACAAGGTAAATGCCTTGACGGATGTGTTGGTGCTTTTGAGCATCTGTTCAACCGTCTGTTTGTCATTTTTGACAAATGACTGATTCAACAACGAGACTTCCTTCAGGTACTTTTGCACACCGCCCTCGACCCGTTTGGCAACGATCTCGGCAGATTGCACCGGCTTGCCAGCCGCGGTCGCCACCGCGGCATCTTCGGCGGCCTTGGCCGCGGCGACTGAACGCTCGCGCGCGACGAGTTCAGCGGGTACATCCTCGCTGGAAAGGGCTACAGGTTTCATTGCGGCAACATGCATCGCCACATCTTTGGCGGCGGTTTCATCGCCGGCATACTCGACCACCACGCCAATTCGCGTGCCGTGCAAATACGATGCCAACTGACTACCGGAGGCAAAACGTTTGAACCGGCGAAAACTCATGTTTTCTCCAATCTTGCCAATCAGACCCTTGCGCACATCTTCAAGCGTGGGGCCGAACCCCTCCTGGCTGTATTCACAGGCACCCAATGCCGCCACGTCCGCCGGGTTGAACTTGGCGATCAGCGATGCAGCGGCGTTGGCCAGGGCCAAAAAACTGTCATTCTTGGTGACAAAGTCCGTCTCACAATTCACTTCAAGCAGTGCACCGACACCAGCGTCAATACTGTAGGCAACCACACCTTCGGCGGTCACGCGGCTTGCCGCCTTTCCAGCCTTGCTGCCAAGTTTGACTCGCAGGATTTCCTCCGCTTTGGCCATGTCACCATCGGCCTCGGTCAGCGCGCGTTTGCACTCCATCATGGGAGCATCGGTCTTGCCACGCAGTTCAGCCACCATGCTTGCGGTTATTGCAGCCATTTCAAATCTCCGAATTCATTACAGTTGGTAAAAACAAAACTAAAAAGGGGCAACAAAGCCCCTTTGATCGGGAAAGACACTGCTTAGGCAGTTGCCTCATCCACTTCAACAAATTCGTCGGCGCTATCAGCGGCGACGGCTTTGACAACATCATCAATGGCATTGGCACGACCCTCAAGGATGGCATCGGCAATACCGCGCGCATACAACGTCACGGCCTTTGACGAATCATCATTACCTGGAATCACATAATCAATGCCTTCAGGGGAATGGTTGGAGTCCACCACTGCAATGAGCGGTATACCCAGCTTTTTGGCTTCAGCCACTGCAATCTTGTGGTAACCCACATCGATCAGAAAAATCGCATCCGGCAAGACACTCATGTCCTGGATACCACCGATGTCTTTCTCAAGCTTCTCAAGCTCGCGCGCAAACATCAACTGCTCCTTTTTGCTCATGCTGTCAAGACCTGCTTCCTGCTGGGTCTTCATATCTTTCAAGCGCTTGATCGAGGTTTTGACCGTCTTGAAGTTGGTCAACATGCCGCCAAGCCAACGTTGATCAACATAAGGCACCCCAGCACGCTGCGCTTCTGCCGCAACGGTCTCACGTGCTTGCCGCTTGGTACCCACCATCAAGACGGTGCCACGCTTTGCTGAGATTTGACGAGCAAATTTAGCCGCCTCCTGGAACATCGGTAGCGATTTTTCCAGATTGATGATGTGGATTTTGTTGCGATGGCCAAAGATAAAGGGGGCCATCTTGGGATTCCAGAAACGCGTCTGGTGACCAAAGTGGACACCGGCTTCCAGCATTTCGCGCATGGTTACTGCCATTATTAACTCCAAAGGTTATGTCTAAAATCCAGCCTGTTTCGTGAACTTCCAGTGGAAAACTAGCCACTGTCAATCACAACACCTTGAGAAAGCTGGTTTGCAATTAACTTCACCGACCACCATCAGTTGATGGCCGTCCAGCAAAGCCTGTCGAGTATACCAGTTCAACCGCAGCCAGACCGCACAGGTCGGCCTCGGTTCAGGTTACGGTAAATACTGGTTTACTATTCCAGCCTGATCGATCGGTTTGTTTGGCATTCTCGGGTTGTCTGACAACGAAACAGCAACCTAACTCTATAACTGACACGACCCCGGGACCGATATGGAAGCGCTTTCACCTGAACTGTCACTTAAGCTCGCCAACGCAGTTGACAGGATGCCAGCGTTCCCCAAAAGTGTGCAGAAAATCCTGGAACTCACCCGTGATGTGAACTGCACACCCCGCGATCTGGTTCAAGTGATTGACAAAGACCCGGTGGTGACTGTCAAGATTCTCAAAGTGGTGAACTCAGCCTATTACAGTTTGCCCAAACAAGTCACATCAATCAGCCATGCAGTGGTGTATTTGGGTTTTAACACCATCAAGAATCTTGCCCTGAGCATTGCCGCCATTGGCATGTTGCCCAAACAGAACGACGCCGGATTTGATGTTGATCAGTATTTGCTGCATTCGCTATCAACTGCAGGGATCGCCAAACTGTTGGCCAATCGCCTGGACGACGCTGATCCGATGGACTGTTTTATCGGTGGCTTGCTGCACGATTTCGGCAAGGTGGTACTGGCTCAGTTTTTCCCGTCGGAGTTCAAGAATGCACTCGGCCAGAGTCTTGCTGGCGGCTCCTCCCTTCACCTGGCGTTGAGGGCTACCATTGGGGCAGATCACGCTGTAGTAGGGGCCATGCTGGTTGAAAAGTGGCGATTTGCCCCGGCGTTGATTGACACCATCGAGCACCAATTCGAAACCGAGGGCAAGAAGTCGGACTTGCTGGCCTGCGTTTTCACAGCGAACCAGATCAGCAAGAAATTGCGTTTCGGCGACGGTGGCAACGCCTGCGTGCATACACTACCGCCGGACATCGTAAAAAAAATTGGCGGGTCACTCGAAGATGTTATTGCCTCTCTGGGTGACCTGGATGCGATTTTTGACAACGCAAAACTTTTCGCTCGAATCTAGCAGGCACACGATGAAAGTCAAATTCTGGGGAGTACGCGGTTCCATTGCTTCACCTGGTCCTGCCACAGCAAAGTACGGCGGTAATACGACCTGTATCGAGGTTCGCACAGACAACAATGAACTCATCATCCTGGATGCCGGGACAGGCATATTTCCCTTGTCCCAGTCATTGCTGGCGGAGTTGCCCGTGACCGCGCATGTACTGATCACACACTCGCATTGGGATCACATTCAGGGGCTACCTTTTTTTGTACCCAACTTTATTCCCGGCAACACGCTAAAACTCTACGGCGCATTTGACCCGGTGACGGGACAAGGTGTGGAGCACGTGATGTCAGTGCAACTACAGTACAGCTATTTCCCTGTGCGCGAAGCCGAAATGAAGGCCAACATCGAGTATTTCACCCTCAGGCCCGGAGAGAGTGCCCAGATCGGGTCAGCAAAAATCACCCCCTATTTGATGAACCATCCCGTCATTGATTTCGGTTACCGAATTGAAGCCAACGGTAAATCGGTTTTTTTTACCGGGGATCATGAGCCTCCCTACAACATTTATGAACCCGCTGATGCAGAGTACGCGGAGTACCAGACCTTTCTTGACGAGAAGTCGACGGAAATCTCGCGTGCGATGGCAGGCATTGATGTTCTGGTAGCCGACAGTTCCTATACACGCACCGAATACCCGGCAAAAAGGGGCTGGGGCCACGGCACGTTTGACACCAGTATTGAGTATGCAAGGCGCTCTGGTGCCAAAGTACTGTTTTGCACCCATCACGAACCCACCCGTAGTGATGACGCACTGGAAACCGTTTTTAACCAAGCCCTCTCAGACAACCCTCGCCAAGTTGGAGACCCGGAGATTCGGCTGGCAAGGGAAGGTGAATGTTTTGAGTTCTGAGACGTGATTCGAGTCACGCCCGGTCAGGCTTGGCCATTGTTTGGCGTTGCACGAAGCCGCGAGCTGGAACGCCTGGCGGGCATTGAATTGCCAGTCAACACCTTGATGCAACGCGCTGGGTCCGCTACGGCAAAGCTCGCGTTGGCCATCAGTCCCCATGCGCGGCACATCTGGATTGCGTGTGGGCCTGGCAATAATGGCGGCGACGGCATGGAAGCCGCCGTGCAGTTGGCACGCAAAGGCAAGGTCGCTTCAGTGACCTGGATGGGTGACCCTGGCCATTTGCCACGGGACAGCGCCATTGCACGCCAGCGTGCGGCTGATGAAGGGATCGAGTTTGTCGCAGGACCACCTGAGCACTGTGATCTGTTTGTGGATGCTTTGCTGGGCATTGGTGCCGTGGTGCGCAAACCTGATTCGCGGCTGATTGGCCTTATAGGACACTTGAACAGCGCAAAAGTGCCCGTTCTTTCCATTGACATTCCGAGCGGATTGCAGGCCGACACCGGATTTGCGACCGACTTGTGCGTTAAGGCCAGTCACACCTTGAGCTTGCTGACGCTCAAGCCAGGTTTATTCATGGGTTCAGGGCGTGATGCCTGCGGCGAAATCTGGTTCGACGATCTGGGAGTCGCTCCTGTCGACATTTCTCGGGCCGCCACCCTGCTGCCAGCACCGCCCTATCACCCTCGGTGCCACCGATCCCACAAAGGTACTTTCGGTGATGTCGCCATTGTGGGCGGCGCTAAGGGGATGACGGGTGCTGCAATTCTTGCCGCGAGCGCCGCCTTGCACGGGGGTGCCGGGCGGGTTTATGTTTGCCTGGTCGATGCCACCTCGCGACAGGACGACATGGCCTTGCCAGAACTGATGTTTCGGGATTTCCAGACGCTGGATGTTTCGGCAACAGCGGTGGTATGTGGCTGCGGCGGCGGTGAATTGATCAGTGCAATGATGCCCGCTTTGATCAACAACGCTCAAGCACTGGTCATCGATGCGGATGGCATCAATGTGCTGGCGAACGACCCTGAACTATTGGTTCTACTCAGACACAGAGCAAGTCATGGCAGCAGGACAGTACTGACCCCGCATCCGCTTGAAGCCGCACGGCTGCTCAAATGCTCTACCACCGATGTACAAGCCGACCGCCTTGCGGCCGCAGAAAAGCTGTCTCAACTTACCGGATGTGTCGTGGTTCTGAAAGGCTCAGGCACCGTCATTGCCCAAAACGGCAGAACCCTTGCAGTCAACCCCACAGGCAATGGTCGACTTGCAACAGCGGGCACTGGAGATGTTCTGGCGGGGATGGTGGGGGCAGGTCTGGCTGCCGGATTGGATGGGTTTGAGGCAGCCTGCCAAGCGGTGTACATCCATGGTCAGGCTGCAGATCAATGGCCGGCGCACCAGCCTCTGACTGCAAGTGCATTGGCTCGCTTGGAGCACGGTTTTCCAACAGGGTAAGCGTTCGGGCGCTGATCGGGCGTTTTCGCATCCTCAGTCGTCAAGCTGATTTGAGGATTCAGCCAAGCCGACAAAACTCTTGCATGTGCCGCGTGAGACAATAAAGCCGGGACTGCTGCAACGGTTGCCGTGGTATCACAAACGCCGACTGGGTGATTCGTGAAATGTACCGCTGCTTGCCGTTGGGCATTTGGAAGTCGATGTTTCTTGAGGTTGAATATGGGTTTTCTGACAGGGAAAAAGCTGCTGATCACGGGTGTGTTGTCCAACCGGTCCATTGCCTATGGCATTGCCAAGGCGTGTCATGCCCAGGGTGCCGAATTGGCGTTCAGCTACGTCGGTGAACGATTCAAGGACCGAATCACCGAATTTGCCGCAGACTTCAATTCGACCCTGATTTTCGACTGCGACGTTGGTGACGACGCTCAAATAGAGAAGCTGTTCACAGATTTGTCTGCACATTGGACAAAATTTGACGGTTTTGTCCACAGCATCGGTTTCGCCCCACGCGAGGCAATTGCCGGAAACTTTCTGGACGGGTTGACCCGCGAGAACTTCCGCATTGCGCACGACATCAGCGCCTACAGCTTTCCGGCAATGGCCAAGGCGGCACTGCCCTATTTGAGCAACACCGCCTCACTACTGACGCTCACCTACCTGGGCGGAGTTCGGGTGGTACCTAGCTACAACACCATGGGCCTGGCGAAGGCATCGCTGGAGTCGTCAGTGCGATATCTCGCCGATGCTGTCGGCGCGCGTGGCATAAGGGTCAATGGGCTCAGCGCCGGGGCCATCAAGACCTTGGCGGCCAGTGGCATCAAAGACTTTGGCAAGTTGCTTGGCATTTCTGCAGCAGCATCGCCACTCAAGCGTAATGTCACAATTGACGAGGTTGGCAACGTGGCGGCTTTCCTGCTCAGTGATCTGGCGTCCGGAATGACCGGACAAATCTCTTATGTCGATTGTGGTGTCAGCCAGACGGCAGTGGCTGTTGTTGAAACCAATAATTGAGTCAAATCCAGCTTAAGCGCATATCCTGCAACGCTTTACCACTATCCTTTTTAAGAAATTCGACGATCAGGATTTCACGCAGTCCGCAAAATAGCGCACCTGCCCGTCCACCGAAACATCTTCCACCAGACCGTGGATGTCCGTCTCAAAACCCGGGCACTGCGCGTTAAATTCACGTGAAAACTTCAGGTAATCAACAATTTTCTTGTTGAATACTTCACCCGGAATCAGTAGCGGGATACCCGGTGGGTATGGAGTCACCAGGCCGACGGTCACGCGCCCCTCCAGTTGATCAATCTCCACACGTTCGGTTTTTCTCAGCGCAATGTGGGCATAGGCGTCGCTGGGCTTCATGGCCGGGGCCAGATCACTCAGGTACATCTCGGTGGTGAGACGCGCGATGTCGTACTTGGCATACAACTGATGCACATGCTGGCACAAGTCGGCCAGACCCATGTTTTCGTAGCGCGGAAACTTCTGACAAAACTCCGGCAGCACCCGCCACATCGGCTGGTTTTTATCGTAATCGTCCTTGAACTGCTGCAATGCTGTCAACATGGTGTTCCAGCGGCCCTTGGTGATGCCGATGGTGAACATGATAAAAAAGCTGTACAGGCCGGTTTTTTCAACCACCACACCGTGCTCGGCCAAAAATTTGGTGACCACCGAGGCTGGAATGCCGGTTTTGGCAAATTTGCCATTCAAATCCAATCCGGGCGTGACGATGGTCGACTTGATCGGATCCAGCATGTTGAAGCCGGTGGCCATCTTGCCAAATCCGTGCCAGTTGCCGCCGCCTTTGTTACTGCGCGACTCACCACGCAAAATCCAGTCATTGGCACGGCCAATGCCCTCTTCGGCCAGGCTGTCTGGGCCCCAGACCTTGAACCACCAGTCGGCACCGTATTCATCATCGACCTTGCGCATGGCACGGCGGAAATCCAGCGCTTCGGCAATACTCTCCTCGACCAGCGCGGTGCCGCCGGGCGGCTCCATCATGGCCGCAGCAACATCACAGCTGGCGATGATGCTGTACTGTGGGCTGGTGCTGGTGTGCATCAAAAAGGCTTCGTTGAACAAATGTTTGTCGAGCTTGACGGTTTGCGAGTCCTGCACCAGCACATGGCTGGCCTGGCTGATGCCAGCAAGCAGTTTGTGAATCGACTGTGTGCTGTAAACCACCGCCTCTTTGGGCCGCACCCGGTGTTTGCCCATGGCGTGGTAAGTGCCGTAAAACGGGTGAAAGGCGGCGTGCGGCAACCAGGCTTCGTCAAAGTGCAGGTTTTCTACATAGCCGTCGAGCATGGTTTTGATGGTTTGGGTGTTGTACAACACACCATCGTAAGTCGATTGGGTAAGCGTCATTACCCGGGGCTTGACCTGGGCAATATCAACACCCGGCAGGTGCGTCTTGATCAATGGGTTGTCGGCCATCTTGGCCTTGATGGACGCTGGCTCAAACTCATGTTTGGGGATGGGGCCGATGATGCCAAAGTGGTTGCGCGTGGGCTTCAGAAAAACCGGTATCGCGCCGGTCATGATGATGGCGTGCAAGATGGACTTGTGGCAATTGCGGTCGACCACCACCACATCGTTGGGTGCCACCGTGTGGTGCCAGACCATCTTGTTGCTGGTGGAGGTGCCGTTGGTGACAA
>JAGOUM010000124.1 GCA_018061265.1 Rhodoferax sp.
GCGGACGTGACCTGCCGGATCATCCGCACCCTGACCACCGCTGATGTGTCCGGGTGCGTCGTCGGTGCCGCGGCTTTGACGCACATGACCCGGTGCATCATCCGAACTGCGGCTGGTGCCGCCCGCACCGGTACTGTTGCTGGAAGTGCTGGAGCTATTGGAGCTGCTTGAGCTGGCACTGCTGCTATTGCTCGAGCTGCTGGATGAGCTACTCGAACTGTCGCTCGAACGACCCGAGCTGTTGCCAGAGGTTCCCCCCGAACTTGAGCCACCTGAACTATTGGAGCTGCTGCCCGATGCGCTGCTGCCGCTGGAGACCTTGCCAGAGCTGCCGCTATTGGACCCGCTGCCTGAATTGCTGCTGCCTGAATTGCTGCTGCTCGAACCACTGCCCGAGTTGCCGCCTTTTTTTGCCAGGACGGGTGTACTTGCCAGACTCAGCGCGGTCAGGGCAGCAATGATGGCGACGGTGTTTTTCAGCTTGAACATGATGGAGATCTCCTGGGTAGACAGTGAATTAAGTGGGCTAAAAAAAGTGAACCCAGGTGGCGTCGCCTTCGCCTGAATTTCACTATGCGTGTGATTTTTTCCCACGCATGAAGGCAGTGTATGTGGGAAATTTTTCCACGTCAAGTAGTTTTTGAGATTATTTGTGTAAATTTTTCCCACAGAAATGTTACATTTCTCAGCAATCAGATCCGTGTTTATGCAGCCCACTCCCCCATGTGCCACCACGCCACCTGCCACTTTGGTGCGGGCGCTGCGGCGTGTGTTGCGTCCGCTGGTGCGCCTGATGCTGGCTCAGGGCATCACCTACACCTATTGTTGTGAGCTGCTCAAGGGCTTGTTTGTTGACGTGGCTGAAAAGGACTTCCGCATCGGCCATGACGACCCAACCGACAGCCGGGTCAGCCTGATTTCGGGGGTGCACCGCAAGGAAGTGAGCCGTTTGCGCCAGGAGTTGCGGCAAACCACAGACACGGTGCCTGGTGTGGTGTCGCTGGGTGCGCAGCTGGTCGCCGTCTGGCTGGGCACACCCAGATACCTCGATGACACCGGGCAACCCTTGCCATTGGCGCGTTTTGCCAGTGAGGGGGGTGAGATGTCGTTTGAATCATTGGTGGCAGGTGTCAACAGCGACATCCGACCTCGTGTGGTGCTGGATGAATGGATGCGACTGGGTGTGGCCCGTTTTGACGAGCAGCAGCGCGTCTGCCTGAATGTGGATGCGTTTGTCCCCGTGGACGGTTATGACGAAAAAGCCTACTACCTGGGCCACAACCTGCACGACCACGCTGCTGCTGCTGCCAGCAACCTGCTGGGCGTTCGCAAGCCATTTTTGGAACGCAGCGTGCACTACGATGCCTTAAGCCAGGCTGCCATCACCGACCTGGCCAAGCAGGCAGAGCGCCTTGGCATGAATACCCTGCTGGCACTCAACAAAAACGCGATGGCGTTGGAGCGCACAGACGCACCACCGGTGGAGCAACGCCAACGCATGACCTTTGGCATTTACTTCTATACCGAGCCAACCGACGGCAACACCTCTTGAACCATGGGAGCCCGTATGCACACACTGACTTTGCGGCTTGTCACCCGGCTCCTCCTGGCCGTGCTGCCTCTGTGCCTGGTCGTCACCAGTCCGATGGCACTGGCCCAGAATCCATGCAACGGGGCCGCCTCTCTGATTAACCCGGCGCTGGCCACCCCAGGCATTGGCGGCACAGGTGCGCCCAGCGGCCTTGCAACACCCGGCATTGGCGGCACGGGCGCGCCGGAGCTCCAGCCAAGGGCACCCGGTGGCAATGGACCAGCGTTAGCGCAGACACCAGGCATCGGTGGCACTGGCCTGGCGCTTGACGGCGCTGGCGACATCGGCGTGATGGGCGTTATCACCGGCTTCGCCAGCATTTGTGTGAACGGCATCGAAGTCCATTACGACAGCTCTACGCCAGTGACAGCAGACGGACAGCCGATCCATGCGCGCGCCCTGGCGGTAGGCCAGGTCGTATCAGTCCATGCCGCCGGCGCGGGAGACCAGGTGTCAGCCCGTAGCATTGCGGTCACCCATGCAGCCGTTGGACCGGTGGGGAAAGTTGACCACGCCACTGGCCGCGTGCAGGTGCTGGGTCAAACTGTGCTGGCTGGCAACCCGCAAGCGCTCAAGCGGATTCAGGCAGGAGACTGGGTTCGGGTCAGTGGACATCGTCTGGCGTCGGGCGACATTTCCGCCTCTCGGCTGGATTCAATTGCCCCACAGGCTCAGGCCAGCTTGATGGGTCAGGCCAGCCGCGTTGACGGGCTGGGTTTTATGGTCCACGGTGCGTCGGTACGAATGGACAACGGTGCCTCGCCGCCAGTTGCCCCTGGCGCTGAGGTCAATGTCCGTGGCCGCTGGGACGGTCGGGTTCTGCATGCACAACAGGTTGGCATGGAACCGGTGCAACGCAATCTGTCCAAAGTGACCCGGGTTGTGTACGAGGGTTATCTGCACGCCCTGCGTGGCAATCAGATCACCGTTGGAGGCAAAGTATTAAATCTGGCACCCGAGACCCGCATCAGCATGGACCCACGCAGCCAGATGGCGGTCAACCAGCGGGTCCAGGTCAGCGGCAGGGTTGACGACAAACACCGTGTGACAGTGGATCGTGTGCTGGTGCGCTCTGGGCCGTCGGACCTCGGCAGCGCTCGGGTGTCGCGCAGCAATGACGACCGCACGGGTGAGGATGCGAGTTCAAGCGAGCAGAAGGCCGACGACGACAGCAAGAGTGACGACGATTCGAAGGACACATCAGGAAGTTCGTCTGACGATTCGGACAACGATTCAGGTGACAGCAAATCCGGGTCGAGTTCGGGTTCTACCAGTTCGACTGATGATTCGGAAACGTCGTCCAAATCCGGCTCGTCTGGCTCATCTGGCTCATCTGGCTCATCTGGCTCATCTGGCTCATCTGGCTCATCTGGCTCATCGGGATCGTCTGGATCATCCGGCTCGTCGGGCTCATCCGGCTCATCCGGCTCATCCGGATCATCCGGCTCATCTGGCTCGTCCGGCTCATCCGGCTCATCTGGAAGCGGCAAATCGGGGAGCGGCAAATCCGGCGGAGGAAAAAAATGAGCGATGCCAAGACACTGGCACCCACTACCCTGCCAGTGACCTGATCAAATTACATCACCTTGCGAATGGTGATGGCACCGCGAATCTGACCCATGTCGTAACCAACACCCTTGTCGTCGGGATAAAGCGCCTTGATTTTTTCAGCTACCTCGGGTTTGATGGACGCCTCGGTGCCATGGCAGGCCACACACACCCGCTGCACCGGCAGCGCCTTCATGTAGCGGTATTCTTTCTTGCCATCTGCCTCGACCACGCCAAAACGCTCCAAGCCAGAAAGGGCCTCACCCCCGGCGGCGCGGCGGTCAAAGTCTTCCAGTCCGGCGCGCTCCCATGCGTCAGGCACTGCTTTGGGGTTGCGGTTGCGCAAGCTCACACGGCGAATGCCCCAGCCGGTTTGCTCCGAGGCATTTTTAGCCATTTGTGGCGCTTTTTCATTACACACCGCGATTGCAGACACCACACCGGCCTTGGCAATCTCCTGATTCAGCACGTCGAGCAGCTTGGGCGGCACAGCCCCGGCGACGTTGCGGGCGTCCTCCAGCAGCGCCGCTTCGTCGGCCCATGCGGGTTGTGCCAGCAATAACGAGGCCGCTGTGATGGCACTGGCAGTCCAGCGCAAACCTGTTGTCAATTTCATACGGGTCTCCTTTTTGTTGCAATCAATCGTCTTTGTCCAATGATCAGGACGCACCAAAGTTTTCCGGCATCTGGATGGCCACAATTTCGCCTTTGGCGGTGGCCACCCCTGCGGCGTAGACCGTAGCCTCAACCACCACCTTGCGACCCTTGATCTCCTTGATGTGACCACGAATCTCGAGCGTCTCACCAATGGGGGTGGGTTTGAGGTAATCCACATGCAAGGAGCCGGTGACAAATCGGAAGGCGGGCAGTGTGTCCATGTCACGTCCGGCCTGGCGGTACATGGCTGCGGCGGCAGTGCCGGTTCCGTGGCAGTCAATCAGCGAGGCCAGCAGTCCGCCATAGGTGAAGCCAGGGATCGCCGTGTGGTACGGCTCCGGGGTAAAACGGGTCACCGTTTCGTCACCGTCCCAATAGGTCTTGATGCGGTGACCGTGCTCATTTTTGGCACCGCAGCCATAACAGTGCGACAGGTTTTCCGGGTAGTACTCTTGAAACGCTTTCATCTTGTCTCCTTCTTAATCAATAAAACATCATCAATATATAGCAACAAATCGATACAGCTATTGGGCTAGACGGTGTTTTTGTGTTTATTTTCTAATTTCCGTCGTGCAATTTTGCATGGATCTTCTGTGTGGTTCGCCAGACGATCCACAGCACGACCGGCACCAGGGCACCCGCCGCCATCTCCGGGTTGATGGGCATGCCCGCCGCTTTGAGTGCCTTGCCGCCATACAACAACAGGCTGATCACGTAATACGAAATGGCCGCAATGGACAAACCCTCCACAGTGCTTTGCAAACGCAGCTGCAAGGCCTGGCCACGGGTGAGTTTTTCAAGCAACTGCTGGTTCTGTACCTCAGTGGCGATGTCAACCCGGGTACGCAACAAGTCGCTGGTGCGTGCCACCCGCTCCGACAGCGAGGTCAGGCGTTGACTGGTGGCCGCCACAGTCGCCATGGCGGGTGACATGCGTCGCTGCATGAATTCACCGATCATTTGTGTGCCAGGAATGGCCTTTTCGCGCAGCTCGGCGATACGTTGCCCGACCAGCGCGTAATACGCCTGGGTGGCGGCAAAGCGGTAAACATTTTCAGCAATGGCACGTTCCACCCCCGCTGCCAGCGCCACCAGGGTGTCGAGCAACTCTTGGTCTGAGGCGCTTTTGTTTTCCAGGCGGGCCGTGATCTGCACCAGCGCGTTTTCCGACTCGCTCAGCATGGATTGCAGGCACTTGGCCGTTGGCAGGCCACGCAAGGCCATCAGACGGTAAGTCTCCAGTTCCAGCAAACGGCTGGCAATGCGGCCAGCCCGGGTCGGACTGGTGCTCTCTGGCGCAATCACCAGCATGCGCTCAAAACCGTCGGCCTGCAGCTGGAACTGGGTCAACACCCATGAATGCCCTGGCGGATGCCGGTAGCCAGCCCCCTGCGTGACCTCGACGGTGGATGGTGCCGAGGCGCTGAGCGCATTGCTGCCCATCAAGGATGCCACCACGCTGCGTGCACCCAGCCAGCGCATGGCACGCGCCATCAATGCGGTGGCGTCGTCCAGCGGCGCATGCAACATCACCAACTGCACCGCCGACACCGTGCGCCCCGGAATCTGCGCCAGCCACCCGGGCGGCAAAGCCAGCCCGCCCATCAGGTCAGGCTCGCTGGCGTCCAGGTCGGCCTGCAATGGCAGGGGCTGAATGATGGTGTAGCGGCTGAACTCACTGTGGCGCTCCCAGCGCACGCTAAAACCGTCACAGCGCAGACGCAAGAAGTTGTCCTGCAGGCGGTCCGCGCTCAGCGTGTGGTGCCCAGGCAAGCCGCAAAGGTGGGCGTGCACCTGCTCGCGGGTAACCGCGTGATGCAACACTGCCACATCAATGATCAGCGCAGGCAGTCGAATACGCGCGGTTGGCCGGGCATGCACCTCGTTGTGCAAGGCAACCCGCAAACCGTCGTCGGGCGGCAGAACCGCCGCAGGGTTCAAAACAGCTTCAGCAGTAGACATGGTCGGCAGTTGGGTGTCGTGCATGGCGCTATTTTCGCTACACGGGCAGTGGATGGCTCAAAGGTGGCGGACAAACATGCCGGGATCGGGCCGGACGCGCGCAGGTTTGCGCCGGTCTGCTGTGCCCACGTTGATACAGCAGACAGCCTGCTCACCCTCGGACAGGCCAAAAAGCTGGCGCAAGGCCACGCTGCGCATTGCCAGCCCGCTGGTCAGGCTGCAGCCGTAACCCATGCTGTGCGCCATCAGCAGAATGTTCTGCACAGCGGCCCCAAACGACACCATGCGCTCCAGCGGGTCCACATCCGGCTCGCACGGCCCCAGGCGGGCGATCGCCAGTGCAACAAAAGGTGCTCGATGGGCTTTTTCACGCGCCTGCTCTATCTGTTGTGGCGTTGCGTCGGCGTCACGGTCCAGCAGCGCCCTGGCAAACACATCCGCCAGACGCGCCCGCGCCGCGGCAGTGACGACGACAAATCGCCAGGGGGTAACGCTGCGGTGGTCTGGTGCCGCTGCAGCGGCCTGAAACATCGCCTCCACCTCACCAGCGCCTGGTCCAGGTTCAAACAAACGCTTGGGTAACACGGTTTGCCGGGATGTGATCAGTGTCAGTGCAAAACTGGCTTCGTCGCTGAGAAGGTTATCAATCGCTTGCATGGGCCTTGATGGTAACGAACTGCAACGCCCTGTCTCGGTACACCGGGCCCCAGGCGTTGACCTGCCCCAAAAAATATTTTTTGTTCAGTGCATCCAAAAGTGACTTTGCTGCGTTCTAGAGGTAGGTCGCAACTTTCGGCCTTTTTTCTCAACTTGTACAAGGAGTCAATTGAGAAGAAATCTTGGGTTCTCGCACTGGGGCTGACCAGCCTGGTCGCTGCCAGCCTGCATGCGCAACCGGCATTCCAGGCAGAGCTGCTGACCGATCCGGCGGGCAGGACACCCTAAATGGGAAAAGCGTTATGTGGTCACGCTAAAGGCGAACACAAGCAAGAGTGTGATTTTGATTGGTCCAATGCCACAACGCAGGTGACGTTGCCTTCTGCGGCTCCGGTTTTCATATCCAGACTGCGACCGGGGAAAAGGCCGTCTCCGCCAAGACCGAGACCGCCTTGGCCGCAGCCGGACCAACCCAGTGTGGCGTTCGTCTACCGTGGCTTATGCGGCAAACTCTGGAAGCTGCCCGGCACCTGAGTATTCAACTTGCTGACGCACCGGGCAGGCTGACCAGGCCCCGTTGCTGCAAGTGGGCCAGCAAGCCGTCGCAGGCGTCCTCGACCAAATCAAGCACGGTCTCGAAACCGGCACCACCGCCATAGTAAGGGTCGGGTACCTCGGCGCTGGTGTAGCGCTGACAGAACTCGGTCAGGCGCTGCAACTTGTGGCGATGCGGTTCAGGGCAGGCCCGCTGTAACAGCGCCAGATTGTCGTGATCCATCGCCAGAATCAAATCAAAGCGGGCGAAGTCATCACTTTGGACCTGCCGTGCGCGCAGTGCAGACAGGTCATAACCCCGGCGCAAGGCATGGGCTTGCGAGCGCTCGTCGGGCGGGCTGCCCGGGTGGTAATTGTGGGTACCAGCCGAATCGACCCATACCTGGTCTGTCAAGCCGAGCCGTTGTATTTTGTGGCGCAGCACACCATCAGCGGTTGGGCTACGGCAGATATTGCCCATACAAATAAAAAGAATCGCGCAGGACATGGCAGCTGTTGATCAGGCGTCGGGTTAAAAAAAGTATTGTGCAGGAACCGCTCGGCCACCCCCGGTCGGCTTTCAAACAGCCCGCAATGGGTGAATGGCACCGTTCTTAAGTCGCTCTTAAGTTGCTCTGAGCAGAATTCGCCCCCATGCTCCGGTGCGACCCGGCCCGACTGCATACAGCACCCAACCCAACCAACCAGGACCCCCATGAAACCTCAACAACCCATCCTTGCGGCCACATGGCCGCGGCTTGCTGCGGTGATGACCGTCGCATTACTGACCGCCTGTGGCGGTGGCGGCGGTGGCAGCAGCACCGATACAGACAACGACAGTGCGACAGGCGTTGCCGGCACTTTGACACCCAGCCCAACAACACCGACCGTCACGGTGCCTTCGACTCCGGTAGTCACCGTGGCCTCGACGAGTGGCCGATTGCTGGCATCGAACTGCTTTCAATGCCACGGCACCGAGGGCACGGGTGGTTTTGACAACATTCGGGGTGAAAGCGCCTCTGAAATCAAGGAGTACCTGACCAAGCCGGCCAACAGCAACATCATGGCGGCCCATGTGCAGGGCTACACCGTCGCACAAATCGACGCCATTGCAGCCTACCTCAACCGATAAAAAAGACAGGAAACCTCCCATGAAAAATCCTATTTGTGCACCACACCCAGAGCGTCGCTGGTTCCTGACCGCCATGGCCGCCCTCGGTGCGGGCCTGGTCCCGGTACTGGGCCACACCGATGATGACAACGATTCAAACACCACCAGCCCGGGCACGGCGACAGTGACAGCTACCAGCACCGGCATCAGCGCCCGCATTGTGGTGGTGGGTGGCGGCATGGCGGGTGCCACGGTGGCCAAATATTTGCGCCTTTGGGGGGGCAGTGGGGTAGCGGTAACCCTGGTCGAACCCAACGCGAGTTATGCCTCCAACATCATGAGTAACTTGGTTCTGAACGGGTCGCGCTCGATGGGCAGCCTGGCCTATTCCTACGCCACTCTGAGCAGCAAGTACGGTGTGACCATCAGGCAGGCCGCGCTGCAGTCGATTGACAAGGCGTCCAAAACCGTGACCCTGTCAGACGCCAGTGTGTTGTCTTACGACCGCTTGGTGCTGGCACCAGGTATCGAATTCGACAATGCCTACGGGTTAACCCAGAGTCACTACGACAGCCAGACCCCCCACGCCTGGCATGCCGGTGCCCAGACCACACTGCTGGCCAGTCAACTGGCGGCTATGGGCAATGGTGGCGTTTTTGTCATGACCATCCCCAAAGCGCCGTACCGCTGCCCACCCGGCCCCTACGAACGGGCCTGTCTGGTGGCTGACTATTTGAAGACACGTTTTGGCGCGGGCACCACGGCCCGGGTGATCGTGCTCGATGAGAACGCCAGCATTCAGGCCGAGGTGGACAATTTCAGCTACGCCTTTGGCACCTTGCACAAGTCCGTGCTCGACTACCGCCCAGGCATCAGCGGACTGGCCATCGACCCCGTCAGCAAACAAGTCAGCTACCTCGACGCCTTGCAGGTACGCCAGAGCATTGGGGCCCAGGTGGTCAATCCGATTGCGCCACAACGTGCACGCGGTGCAGGCAGCGCGGGCTGGCTGCATAACGCCGGACTCAACAACAGCAAAGACGCGGCGGGCAACCCGGATGGCCGCTGGTGTGTGGTCGACGTCTTGAGCTACGAATCCAGCGCCGCGCCAGGTATCCATGTGATTGGTGATGCGGCCAGTTGCGCCATGCCCAAAGCCGGCCACGTGGCCAATCAGGAGGCCAAGATCTGTGCCGACGCCATCGTGAGGCTGCTCAGCGGCCAGCAACCCGACCCGGCACCAGTTGCCAACTCGGCCTGTTATTCACCGATCACCGCCAGCACCGCGTCCTGGTTGTCAACGGTGTACCAATACGACAGTGTGAACCGCAAGATGGTGGTTGCAGCCAACGGTGGCAACACCGTGGGTGCCAAGGCGACCGAGGCCGCAAGCATCAGCAGCGAGAACTTCAGGCAGATGAATACCTGGTTCTCAACCCTGATGGGCGACAGTTTTGCATAAGCTAAGCGATAGCAAACTATATTGATGGATATTGGGCTAGAGCCTATTTGATCCACTGAGCGATCTGCGCCACATCCTCAGCAAACATCTGCCCTCTTTCCGCTTGCAGGACCTTGCCATCCCGACCGATCACCAGTGTGACCGGCAGGCCCCTGGGCTTGGGAAAGCGCTGGTGCACTTCAGCGCTGACCCAAGCCGACGGGAAGGTGTAGCCCTTTTTGGCCAGATAGGCGATTGCTTCATCGGGACTGCGATCCACCGACAAGGCCAGCATCTGCAGGCCTTTGCCTTGCCAGGTCTGCCAGAGCTTCTGAATCTCGG
>JAGOUM010000023.1 GCA_018061265.1 Rhodoferax sp.
CCCGACCCATCACCATGACCCGCTCCGATCTTGTTGAAGAACTGGCCGCCCGATTTAGCCAGTTGACCCAGCGTGACGCAGAATTTGCAGTCAGGGCCATTCTTGACGCCATGAATGATGCGCTGGTGCGTGGTCACCGCATCGAGATTCGCGGCTTTGGCAGTTTTTCCGTCAATTACCGTCCACCCCGGATGGGGCGTAATCCCCGCAGTGGGGCCAGCGTTGCCATTCCAGAGAAGCGTGTCCCCCACTTCAAACCTGGTAAAGCGCTGCGCGAGGCGGTAGACCAGCGCACTGCCGAACTCTCACAAACTGCCAGTACGCGCGTGTGATCGTTAGAATTTGCGCTTCTTGGAAATTCACCAATGAATCACATCCTGTGGCTGCTTAAGTGGGTGCTTAAAGCAGCCATTTTTTTTACCCTGTTCGCCTTTGCGCTCAACAATCAGCAGGACACCACAGTGCATTTCTTCTTTGGGAACCAGTGGCAGGCACCTCAGGTGTTGGTGGTTCTCACGGCATTCTCAGTGGGTGTGGTGGTTGGCGTGATCGGGATGATTCCACGCTGGTGGCAACAGCGGAACAATGCCCATGGCTACATGCAGGCACCAACGGCCTCGCCAGTGCCAGCCCGTTCAGCCGAGGCACCAGCGCCGTTGGCAACTGCACCGGTCTATCCTGATGGAATTTGACCTGACCTGGGTCTTGCTGGGTTTGCCCATGGCATTCGTCATGGGCTGGTTGGCATCGCGCCTGGATTTGCGGCAAGTACGTCTGGAGAACCAGCAGGCGCCCAAAGCCTATTTCAAAGGGCTGAATTTTCTGCTCAACGAGCAGCAGGATCAGGCTATTGATGCCTTTATCGAGGCCGTCCAGAAAGATCCGGACACCTCCGAGTTGCACTTTGCGCTTGGCAACCTGTTCCGTCGACGTGGTGAATATGAGAGGGCTGTGCGGGTACATGAACACCTGTTGTCGCGAGCCGACCTGAGCCAGGACGACCGACATCGGGCACAACACGCGCTGGCGCTGGATTTTCTCAAGGCCGGCCTGCTCGATCGTGCCGAAGATGCACTGCAAAAACTCGATGGCACCCGATTCGAGACCGAGGCACACCTGGCCTTGCTGGCCAACTTCGAGCGTAGCCGTGACTGGGCACAGGCGACACCAATTGCTGAAAAATTGGAGTCGGCAACACCGGGCAGTTTCAGCCTCCGACTGGCCCATTATTTGTGCGAGCAGGCCACAGCGGCATCTGCTCAAGGCGACACTGTCGAGGCACTTCTGCGACTGCAAGATGCACTGCAAAGAGCGCCAGACGCACCACGCCCGCGTCTGGAAATTGCGCGCTTGCAATTAATAAACGGTGAGGCCGGCCTGGCTTTCCAGACCCTGGTCGCAGCGCTTGAGAGCTCACCCGCCGCGGCGCCCCTGATCGCGGGACCACTGACTGAGGCGGCACAATCGAGCGGCAATGTGCCCATGGCCCGGAGCATTCTGCAACGGCTCTATCAAGACACGCCGTCTCTGGATCTGCTTGAAGCGATGGTCAAACTCAGCGCAGCCGATCCGCTTGAGCAGGCGCGCGACTGGTATGTCAGACATCTGGATCGGGAACCCTCGCTGGTGGCGGCTGCACGCTGGATTTCCGGTGAAAGACTCGAACACGAGCAGTTTCATCCCCAGGTGCAACGGGCACTGGACCACGCCACCAAACCCTTGCTGCGTTACCGATGTGCAGCGTGTGGATTTGAGGCCATGCAACATTTTTGGCAGTGCCCCGGTTGCCAGACCTGGGACAGCTACCCTGCCCGGCGCATTGAAGAACTGTAAGCCCATGACCATTTCCAAAGACACCCTGGCCAATACACGCATCCTGGTGGTCGGCGACGTGATGCTCGACCGCTATTGGTATGGTGCGGTTGACCGTATCAGCCCTGAAGCGCCAGTACCCGTGGTGCGGGTCAGCCGGGAAGAAGAACGAATCGGCGCGGCGGCCAACGTCGCATTCAACGTGGTGACCCTGGGCGCTCAGGCATCCCTGCTGACGGTGGTGGGTGACGACGACGCCAGCCACAAGCTCGAAGCACTGGTCGCCAAAACCGGGATTCGCACCTATTTTGGCCGGGACGCCCAACTCAACACCACCGTCAAACTGCGTGTGATTGGTCGTCAGCAGCAGCTGATCCGCCTGGATTTTGAGAATACGCCCAAAAACGAAATACTGGCCAGTCAGACCGCCCAATTTAATGCGCTGCTACCGCTTCACGATGCCGTTTTGTTCTCGGACTATGGCAAGGGGGGACTTGCCCACGTGGTGGACATGATCACCCATGCCAGGTCGGCTGGTAAACCGATCCTGATCGATCCCAAAGGCAGCGACTACGCCCGCTACCAGGGTGCCACCGTCATCACGCCCAACCGGGCTGAACTGCAACAGGTCGTCGGTGGTTGGGACGATGAAGCCGATCTGTCCAGCAAAGCACAGAACTTGCGCACCCAGCTTGGCTTGCAGGCGGTGCTGCTGACCCGCAGCGAAGAGGGTATGACCTTATTTGATGCGCTGGGGCAACTCAGTGTCAGTGCCCAGGCCAGAGAAGTCTTTGATGTGACCGGTGCGGGTGACACGGTGATCGCCACCATGGCAGCGATGGCGGCCGCTGGTTTGAGCCTTCGTGACGCCTTGCCCTTGGCCAACCGGGCCGGTGGCCTGGTGGTCGGCAAGTTTGGTACCGCCACTGTTTCTTATGAGGAGTTGTTTGCATGACCCGCATTGTTGTCACCGGCGCGGCCGGCTTTATCGGCGCCAACCTGATTCAAGGGCTCAACACACGCGGCTTCACCGACATCATTGCGGTGGACGACATGACTCAGGGCGACAAGTTTCGCAACCTCGCGGACCTGCATATTTCCGATTACATCGATGCCGATACGTTTTACGACGACTTCGCCAATGGCAAGTATGGTCAGATCGAAGCCGTGTTTCATGAGGGTGCCTGCAGTGACACCATGGAACAGAACGGCAAGTACATGATGCAGAACAACTTCGCCACATCGGTGCAGCTGTTTTACGCCTGCCAGAAACGTGGTGCCAGATTGTTGTACGCCTCCAGCGCTGCCACATATGGCGGCTCGGACACCTTCCGTGAGGAGCCACGTTTCGAGCGCCCGCTCAACGTCTATGGTTACTCCAAGTTGCTGTTTGATCAGCGTATGCGCCGTGAATGTGGTCTGGACTTTGGCCGCGCCATGGCGGGCAAGACCATGCAGGTGGTCGGTTTTCGGTATTTCAATGTGTATGGCCCGCGTGAACAGCACAAGGGCCGCATGGCCAGTGTTGCATTCCACCAGTTCAACCAGTTCAAGGCGGACAACAAGGTCCGGTTGTTTGGTGAATACGGGGGTTATGCGCCGGGCTCGCAGATGCGGGACTTTGTATTCATTGACGACGTGGTCGCTGTCAATTTGTGGTTTTATGACCACCCCGGCGTGTCAGGCATTTTTAATCTTGGTACCGGCCGGGCCCAACCCTTTAATGACGTGGCCACAGCGGTGGTGAATACATTTCGGCATGCCGAGCAGTTGCCAGCGCTGTCGACCCAGGATCTCAGTGCCAAGGGCTTGATTGAGTACATCACATTCCCCGAGGCGCTGCGTGGAAAATACCAGTGTTATACCCAGGCCGACCTGAGCGCGCTACGCGCCTGCGGATGTGAGCACCAGTTTGCCGACGTGCAGGCGGGTGTCACCAAATATGTTCAGTGCTTGTCCAAAAATAGTTGACACCTGCCTTGCCTGAAAGTGGGCATCGCTTGCCAATAGCCTTACACTCCATGGGTTTTTTCGCGGCCATCGTCTCTGCTGTGGTCAGCAGGTACGGGTCAGATCTTTTTTTATTAACCCTCAGGAGAGTTCCCGTGTTGAAGAAAATTCTTGCCCTCATCGCAATGCTGTACGCCGCAGCCTGTTTTGCCGCCGTGGACGTGAACAAGGCTTCGGCCGCTGAACTTGATGGCATCAAAGGAATTGGTCCCGGCATATCGGCCAAGATTCTGGACGAGCGGAAAAAAGGCAACTTCAAGGACTGGACTGACTTTGTGGACCGCGTCAAAGGTGTTGGCGAAGGCAATGCGGCCAAGTTTTCGGCTGAAGGCCTGACTGTGAATGGCGACTCCTTCAAGGGTGTTGCGCCCAAGCCAAGTGCCAAGGCATCCAAAGCGGAGGCCAAGGCTCCGAAGGCCGACGCAAAAGCGCCAGCCGCTTCGGCTGACAAAGACGCTGCCAAGCAAGCCAAGGCCGATGCCAAGGCGGCAAAAGCCGCTGAAAAGGCCTCCAAGCCCAAAGTTGCCGCAAGCAAGTAGGCGCTTTTCGGCATTACAAACACCCGCTTCGGCGGGTTTTTTATTGGCAACTCCTGGATGGATATGATCCAGGCATCATGACCTCCGCCCTCGCAATCTGTATTGGAGCCTGCCTCGGCGCATTGGCGCGTTGGGGATTGGGTTTATGGCTCAATCCCGGCGCACTCCTCCCTTGGGGCACTTTGGCTGCCAATCTGGTGGGTGCCTACCTGATTGGTATTGCAGTTGCCGTCTTTCAAGCCATGCCTAACCTCGACCCCGCCTGGCGGTTGGCAATCATCACCGGCTTTCTTGGCGCATTGACCACGTTTTCAAGTTTCTCCGCCGAAGTTGTCGGCTTGTTGGGGCAGCAGCGCTACCAGTTGGGACTGACCACCGCAGCGCTCCATCTGTTCGGATCTTTGGGCCTGACCCTGGCCGGAATCTGGACCGCGAGCTTTTTCCTCACCAGGACCTGAATGGACCGAACCCTAAAACGGCAAACTCCCCCGATTGGGGGATAGACACACGGTTTTATCAGGAACAAAATGCTCTGAACGCGACCCGGCAAGTAGACAATGACATCCTGAGGTACACCATGAAAGACGCCACACTGGCCAACAAACGTTATCTGATTGTGGACGACGATGAGTTTTCATGTGATGTGCTGACCGGCGTGTTGTCTCATTTGGGCTGCTCGGATGTTCATTGCGCTACCGATGGCAAGACTGCCTTGCATCTGGCCCACAAGCACCCGCCAGATTTTGTGCTGCTGGATATCTATATGCCCGAGATGGACGGCTGGGCCATGTTGAAACAACTCAGGGGCGTGCTACCCAACGGATTGATCATCATGGTCACCGGCACTGGCATGCAGGCGGACTTTCTCAAGTCAATGGATGCACACTCTGACGGCTTTTGTATCAAACCGGTTTCTACAGAAGTCCTGAAAAAGGCCCTGCACAGTGCCCTGAGCCGCCGCCAGCAGCGTCTGACGACATCGGGTTGAAGTGTCTCAAGCCGGTTGTGCCTGGCCAAAACCACCGCCGCCGGGGGTCTGGATTTCAAATACATCACCGATTGCCATCTCTGCTTGCCCGATGTGGCCCAATGATTCGATACGGCCGTCAGCACGTATCACCCGATTGACGCCAGGTTCACCCGACTGACCGCCGTCCAGTCCGAACGAACCCTGAGTTCGGCCATTGGACAGGATGCTCGCGGTCATGGCTTGCAAGAAGCGCACACGGCGCACCGCCCCGTCGCCACCGCGCCACCTTCCCAAACCGCCAGACCCAGCACGGATCTGATAACTCTCCAGCCTGACCGGAAAGCGAAACTCCAGCACCTCGGGGTCAGTCAGGCGGGAGTTGGTCATGTGGGTTTGCACCACACTGCAGCCATCAAAACCACCCATTGCGACGCCGCTTGCATCAAACCTTGCGCCGGCACCGGCACCACCTGAAATGGTCTCGTAATACTGGTACTGCGCGTTGCCAAAAGTGAAGTTGTTCATGGTGCACTGGCTGGCCGCCATCACACCCAGTGCCCCGTACAAGGCGTTGGTGATACAGCTGGAAGTCTCCACATTGCCCGCCACCACCGAGGCAGGCGGGTTGGGATTGAGCATGGAACCCGACGGAATGATGACCCTGAGTGGCTTGAGACAGCCGGCGTTGAGTGGAATATCGTCGTTCACCAGGGTTCGGAACACATACAACACAGCGGCCATACAGACTGCGGTTGGTGCATTGAAGTTGTTGGTTTGCTGAGGGCTGGTGCCAGTGAAGTCTATCTCTGCACTGCGCCGCTCCCGGTCAACCCTGATCGCCACACTGATCTGCGCGCCATTGTCCAGCTTCAAGGTGAAATGGCCGTCCTTCAGGTGCGTGATCACCCGGCGCACCGCCTCTTCGGCATTGTCCTGAACATGACGCATATACGCCTGTACCACCTCCAGGCCAAACTGTGCAACCATCTGGCGTAACTCCTGCACCCCTTTTTCATTGGCAGCAATCTGCGCCCTCAGGTCTGCCAGGTTCTGTTGCGGGTTTCTACTCGGGAACTTGCCACTCTGTAACAGCGCCAACATTTCGGCCTCGCGCAACACCCCGGCATCGACCAGCTTGACATTGTGGAGTTGTACACCCTCCTCGTCGATGCAGGTGGAAAACGGTGGCATCGAGCCCGGCGTGATGCCCCCAATGTCGGCATGGTGACCACGGCTGCCAACATAAAACATGGGTTCGGTCGAGACTGGCAGATAGACTGGCGTGATCACCGTGATGTCGGGCAGGTGTGTGCCACCGTGGTACGGGTCATTGAGCACATACACGTCGCCGGGCAACATGCGCCCGGCGTTTTCGGCAATCACCGTCTTGATGCTCTCGCCCATACTGCCCAGATGCACTGGCATATGTGGTGCGTTGGCAATCAGGTTTCCAGCAGCATCAAACAGCGCACAACTGAAATCCAGCCGCTCCTTGATATTCACCGAATGGGCGGTGTTCTGCAATTGCAGGCCCATCTGCTCGGCAATGTTCATGAACAGGTTGTTGAACACTTCCAGCAGCACCGGGTCGGCCGTGGTCCCCGCAGCGTATTCAATAGCACGCTGTTCATGCCGGGTAAGGGCCAGATGCCAAAATGACGTGATATTCGCTGTCCAGCCGGGTTCCACCACGGTGGTTGCATTCTGGTCGACGATGATGGCCGGGCCGATGATCTCATCGCCGGGCTGCAGGTCGTCCCGCATCAGCAGCCTTGCCTGATGCCACTGAGCACCCGAATACAGTGGCACCGTCTCGCGTACTAGGCCACTGGCCTGCAGGTCGCGTGGGGCTTGGAGCGGGTGACTGATCTCATCTGGCGCGTCGCCGGGAATCACCGCCTCAACGGACACCGCCTCGACCACCAGCGCCTTGCCCTGCATTAGGAACGCAAAACGTTGGCGGTAGGCCGTCTCGAAACTCTGGGTGATGTCGGCCAGGTTGCCAAAAGGCAGGATCAGCGCCGAATCGCTGCCGGCATACCGCACATGCACCCGGCGCAGCACCTTCACGGCTGCCTGGGTGTGGCAAGGTGTTGAATTCTCCGCTCCGGATCCTGCGTTTGCACCCCCAATTGATGCTGTTTGCTGGCGCTGCAAGCTTGCCGCTGCAGCCTGGGCCAGGTTTTCGATTTGATCGCCCAAAGCGCACACCGTCTCGGCATTCAGTGGCAGCTCCACCGCCTGCTCACGCATCAAGGTTTGATCCGCCAGTCCCATACCGTAAGCGCTCAGCACACCCGCCAGCGGATGCACCAGCACCCGACTCATCCCCAGCGCATCAGCCACCAGGCAGGCGTGCTGCCCGCCAGCGCCGCCAAAACACTGCAGCGTGTAACGTGTCACGTCATAACCACGCGCGACCGAGATTTTCTTGATTGCATTGGCCATTTGCTGCACTGCAATGTTGATAAAACCCTCGGCCACATCTTCTGCCGCTAGGCCGGTCTGCGCCGCCAGTTGACCAAACCGCTCACGCACCACCACGCCGTCAAGCGGCTGATTGGCGGCCGGCCCAAACACCTTTGGGAAATAGCCGGGTTGCACTTTGCCAACCATCACATTGGCGTCGGTCACCGCAAGAGGTCCACCACGCCGGTAACTGGCAGGCCCCGGATTGGCACCGGCGCTTTCAGGTCCGACCCGGAAACGTGCGCCATCAAAAGACAGAATCGAGCCCCCTCCCGCAGCCACGGTGTGAATACTCATCATCGGTGCACGCATCCGCACACCGGCTACCTGGGTTTCAAACTCACGCTCGAATTCGCCGGCAAAGTGACTGACATCGGTCGATGTACCACCCATGTCAAAGCCGATCACCCGAACCGGACCGTCAGACGCCAGCTCAGCCGTGCGCGCCATGCCAACAATGCCACCGGCCGGCCCACTGAGGATGGCGTCCTTGCCGCCAAAGCTGTGCGCATCGGTCAGGCCACCCGAGGACTGCATAAAGAACAGCTTGACCCCCGGCAGATCTGCTGCCACCTGGGCCACGTAACGCTGGAGAATAGGAGACAGATAGGCATCCACCACCGTGGTATCACCGCGGCTGACCAGCTTCATCAGCGGGCTGACTTCATGCGAGACACTGATCTGCGTGAAGCCAACCTGCTGCGCCAGGCGTTTGGCGGCCAGCTCGTGCGCGCCGTATCGGTAACCGTGCATCAATACAATGGAAACACTCCGTAGCCCTGATTGGTAATGCGCAGACAGCTCTTTTTCAAGTAGCGCTTCGTCGAGTTGCCGGATCACCTCCCCGTTTGCACCCATACGCTCGTCGGCCTCGACCACCGCGCAATAAAGCAACTCCGGGAGCACGATCTGGCGGTCAAACAGGCGCGGCCGGTTTTGGTAGGCAATGCGTAGCGCATCACGAAAACCACGCGTGATCACCAGCAGCGTTGGCTCGCCCTTGCGTTCCAGCAAGGCGTTGGTGGCAACGGTGGTGCCCATCTTTACACACTCGACCATTTCAGGCGTCACCGCCTGCTCGCCGGTCAAACCCAGCAAATGCCGAATTCCCGCCACCGCGGCGTCGCGGTAGTGCTCAGGATTCTCCGACAGCAGTTTGTAGGTGACCAGAGTACCATCAGGACGCTTTCCCACAATATCGGTGAATGTGCCGCCACGGTCGACCCAGAACTGCCAGCGCTTGACAGTCTGGCTGTTGCATGATTTGTCGGTCATCTCTCGCTCCAGAGTCACAGGCTCGCGGCCGACCGGGCCGCCTGGTCGTACATACCCGAGAGCACGCGCAGCAGTCGCGCCAGCTCACCAATGTCCTTGTTAAGCGCGTCGTCGGCGTTGAGTGCATCAATCAGACAACTCTCTCGGATCTCACGGTAGCGCTGCACCCGCGCCTGACCCTCCTCGGTGGCGCAATAGGTCACTTCCTTGCCATTTTTCTTGGAAGCCACCACACCCAGTGTTTGCAGTTTCTTGAGCGAATAATTGATCAGATGGGTGTCCTCGATATTCATGATGAAGCAGATATCGGCCAGCCGTTTGTCCCGCGCCCGGTGAGTTACATGGTGCAACACCAAAACGTCCAGCGGCATCAGGTCTTTCAATCCGGCGGCGCTCATGCAATGCACCACCCAACGGTGAAAAGCGTTGCCAGCCACGATCAGACCGAACTCGAACTCGCTCATTTCCGCGCTGCGTGGCGAGACCAGATGGGCCGACGACACGATGGGCGTATCCGCGCCGGACCCATCTGAAGAGAGAGGAACTGGAACCACCCGAGGTCTCCTGTGAAATGTACTTTCCGTCACAATTTGGACGGTTTTCACCAAAAGTATAGGTAATTCAGTGATGTTTTACCAACGTTTTGTTAGCAATTAGGGAATGTACCTATGACAAAATGAGCTGGCCAATTTACATTGCAGTTTCCAACCATCAACCCCGAGCGGAGTTCTTATGCAGCGTCGTACCCTGGCTCTCAGCACCCTGGCTTTTTCACTGTCACTGGCAACGGCTAGCGCCTTCGCCCAAACCAAGTGGGACCTTGCCGCCGCTTATCCGGCCACCAACTTCCACTCGGTGAACATTCAGCAGTTTGCCGACGACGTTGACAAGGCCACCGCTGGCAAGCTGAAAATCACCGTGCACGCCAACGCCTCGCTGTTCAAGGCGCCTGAAATCAAACGCGCAGTGCAAGGCGGCCAGGCCCAGGCGGGCGAAATCATTTTTGCCAACTTCCAGAATGAGTGGCAGATCTACGGGGCTGACGGCCTGCCGTTTCTGGCCGACAGTTACGACGAATCCAACAAGCTCTACAAGGCGCAAAAACCGCTGATCGAGAAAAAGCTGGCCGAACAGGGCATGCGTCTGCTGTACGCCGTGGCCTGGCCTCCGCAAGGCATTTACACCAAAAAACCCTTGACCTCGGCAGCTGACCTCAAGGGTGTGAAGTGGCGCGCCTACAGCCCGGCCACCAGCCGCATTGCCGAACTGGTGGGGGCGCAACCGGTTACGGTACAGGCTGCTGAACTGTCGCAGGCGCTGGCCACCGGCGTGGTCGAATCGACCATGACATCGGGTGCCACCGGTGTGGACAGCAAGCTGTATGAAAACCTCAAGTACTATTACGACACGCAGGCCTGGCTGCCTAAAAATGCGGTGTTGGTCAACAAGGAGGCGTTTGACAAGCTCGACAAGCCGACCCAGGACGCAGTGCTGAAAGCCGCCGCTGACGCTGAAGTGCGCGGCCTGGCCGCCAGTAAAAAGGTCAATGTCGACACGCTGGAAAAACTCAAGGCCAACGGCATGCAGGTGGTCACCCCGTCGCCACAGCTCAAGGCCGACCTGAAGAAGGTTGGCGACACCATGCTCAAGGAATGGCTGGACAAGGCCGGACCCGAAGGGCAAGCCCTGCTGGACGCATTCAAAAAGTCCTGAGCCCATGCGCCGACTGCTCAATGCCCTGTACGACAGCACCGCTGCCCTGGCTGCCCTGTGTTTGGTGGGATTGCTGGGCATGGTGATGCTGTCGATCATCAGTCGGCAGCTGGGTTTCAACGTCCGTGGTATCGATGCTTATGCGGGGTACCTGATGGCTGGTGCGGGCTTTCTGGCGCTGGCACATACCTTCAAGAAGGGTGAGCACATTCGGGTGACTCTGCTGCTGAACCGGTTTGGTGAGCGTACCCGCCGATACCTCGAAATCTGGTGCCTCGGTGCTGCATCACTGCTTGGGTTGCTGCTGGCCTATTACAGTTGCCGGCTGGCCTGGCAATGGGCCCTGTTCAACGACATTTCTACCGGCAATGACGCCACCCCGCTGTGGATTCCGCAACTCGGCATGGCGCTGGGTGCGGTGGTATTTGCGCTGGCGTTTGTTGATGAATGGGTTCTGGAGCTGCTGGGCAAGCGCCATGACAGCGTCGGCGGCGAAATGCTGCGCAACGAATAGACCCAGGCCCAACCGTGGATGATCTGCTCATCACCACCCTGCTGCTCGGCTCGTTGTTCTTGATTCTGGGTAGTGGCGTCTGGATCGGACTGACTTTGTCGGGCGTCGCCTGGCTGGCGATCCAGATTTTTTCTGCGCGGCCCGCGGGTGATGCCATGGCAGTGACCATCTGGGGTGCTGCCTCAGGCTGGACCTTGACTGCGCTGCCCTTGTTCATCTGGATGGGCGAAATCCTGTTTCGCACCCGATTGTCGCAGGACATGTTCAAGGGCCTGGCACCCTGGATGCAGGCCTTGCCGGGGCGCCTGTTACACACCAATGTGGTTGGCTGCGCCATCTTCGCCGCCGTGTCCGGCTCAAGCGCGGCCACTTGCGCCACCATCGGCAAAATGACACTGCCCGAACTCAAGCGTCGCGGATATCCGCTTGACATGGTCATTGGCACCCTGGCGGGTGCCGGAACGCTGGGCCTGCTGATTCCCCCCTCGATCATCATGATTGTGTACGGCGTCGCCGCTGACGTATCGATCTCTGAACTGTTCATCGCCGGGGTTATCCCGGGCGTCCTGCTCGCGGCACTGTTCTCGGGTTACATCGCCATCTGGGCCTTGCGCCATCCGGATCAGATACCACCTCGTGATGCACCAATGCGCCTGGCCGACAAGCTCAAGGCGTCGGGCAGCCTGATCCCGGTGGTGGTGTTGATCGTTTCGGTTCTGGGCTCCATTTACTCCGGTATTGCCACCGCCACCGAAGCCGCAGCGGTGGGTGTGGTCGGCGCGCTGGCGTTGTCAACCCTGCAAGGCAGCATGAATTGGCCAACCTTCAAAGATGCCCTGATGGGCGCCACACGGCTGTATTGCATGATCGCGCTGATCCTGTCGGGTGCCGCGTTCCTGACTCTGGCCATGGGTTACATCGGCCTGCCGCGCCATCTGGCGGAGTGGATTGGTGGCCTGGGTCTGAGCCAGTTGGGACTGATCATGGCGTTGATGGTGTTTTTTATTGTGCTGGGCTGCTTTCTTGACGGCATCAGTGTGGTGGTTCTGACCATGGGTGTACTGATGCCCACAGTCCAGAAGGCGGGCATCGACCCGGTCTGGTTTGGCATCTTTGTGGTGCTGGTGGTGGAGATGGCCCAAATCACACCACCGGTGGGGTTTAACCTGTTTGTACTGCAGGGCATGACCGGCAAGCAGTTGCCCTACATTGCCCGCGTTGCGATGCCGATGTTCTTGTTGATGGTCGCCGCGGTACTGCTGATATATTTTGTACCAGGCATTGTCACCTGGTTACCCCAGCAGATGCGTCACTAGAGTCAACCGCCGCCACGTTGCATGTACAAGTCAAAACGCTGCATAAAAGCATAGCGTTCGTCGGCGTCGAGCTGCTCAAACATAAAACTGACCCGTAGCACCGGTATGCTGATTTGGCCAATCAGGCGGGGCGATGCCAGCTGCCAGCTCAGTTGCAGATTGCCCTCGCCCAACCACACGTCGGCACGCCCTGGCTGCAAGCGCCAGCGGTGATGTCCCAATGCCTGCGGTAACCAAGCCAGCCACTCGGCCTCGGTGCAACCCATCTCGCGATCAAACGTTGCAGCATAAAATGATTGCATTTTAGTAGCAACAAATACATGTTGGAAAAGCGCTAGATACCGATTTCATAGTGAAACATCAACCACCAGCAATGGGCGGCCAGATGGCCAGTACGTCGCCCTCGCACAAGGTACGGCTGGCCCGCAGCTCGGGTGCGATGTAGGTGCCGTTGACCAGCACCAGATGCACCTGTTTCTCTGGCAAGCGGTATTGCGCCACCAACTGCATGATGGTGACCTCTGGGGCGATGTCAAGCTCGACGATATTGGTGTACTTGGCTGCTGGTGGCAAATAATCTGTGAGTGATGCAAACAGCTTGAGGGTGACTTTCATGGCCGCGCACTTTACCGCTTGCGTGCATCGTGCGCACCCGACCAGTCTGCATGTCCCTGCGCGCAGGCAAGGTAGGCATCGGCCAGACGGGTCGGATCATTTTTCAAAATGTCTTTCCAAGCCCCGAGTTTGATCTGGCCTTCGACCAGGCCGCGCATTGCACCCACATGCTGCGTCCAGCCCACGCAGTTGCAGCCCACCAGCACGTCATCTCTGAATTGCAGGCTCAGGTGTTTGCCAGCGGCACGGTCGGTCAACTCGACATGTTCGCCACCATTGACACCTTTCCAGTCACCAAAGCTGGCCGAAATCAGCCCCAGTGTGTCGAGCACGTTGATTTGCGTCACGCCTTTAAGGTGGGCATAAGCGGTGCGGCGACCCTTGGCAAAAGCCACCATATTGACGGCGGCAATACGTGCCTGCTCCGAGGCGTTGGGCTGAATGGCGCTGACCATGGTGGTGCCCGACACCTTGTCAAACGCCTCGGCGCAGTCGCCGGCGGCAAAAATGCCTGGTACGTTGGTTTGCAAGTGTTCGTCGGTCAGCACGCCTTGCAGGCACAACACACCCGAGTCCTGCATAAAACGGATGGCCGGGCGCACCCCGGCGGCGCTGATCACCAGGTCGGCCTGCATGGTTTTGCCGTTGGAGAGTTTCACGCTCAAAGGCTTGCCTGGCTCGATGGACTCCACCTTGGTGCTGGTAAAGACTTCAATGCCTTTGGATTCGACCCAATCACGAATCATGCCACCCGCCACCGGCCCCATCATGCGCGGGACCATGCGGTCGCCCATTTCCACGACGCTCAGGTGCACCCCGCGTGCCGCCAGCGCTTCCATGATGATGCAGCCGATAAAACCCGCGCCCAGCTGCAAAACCCGTGCGCCAGGCTGCGCCAGCGCCGCAATGGCGCGCGCATCAACCAGCGTCCAGCAGGTGTGCACACCTTCGGCGTTGATACCGGGAACCGGTGGATGGATCGGGTGCGAGCCGGTGGCGATCAACAGGGTGTCAAATTGGACCGTTTCGCCACCCTCAAGTACTACTGTCTTTGTAGCTGCTTGCACAGAATTTACTTGGGCTAGAAGCCGATTTATCTTTAAATCTTCAAAATGCGTCGGGCTGCGGCGCAGGTATGTGCCCGACTCGTCAATCTTGCCGGTCAGCAGATAGGGGATGGCCATACGCGAATAGGCCGGCTCTCGCTCGTCACCGATCAGGGTGATGCGGTCGCTGGCGCTGTGTTTACGGATGGTTTCGGCGGCGATGACACCGGCGGGGCCGGCACCTAGGATGACGTGGTGAGTCATGTTGGGGTCTCCATTAAAAAAGCGGCCGTTGGAGACCGCTTTGGGTGGGTTGCTTGTTCACTCTGGTCCGGTTTATTGGGGTCAGAGCACACTTCGGTCGCTGCGCTCCCTACGGTGATCCGACCCCAAAAAACCTGCGCTGACGGATGCAAGCCGATAAACCTTACAGGCTCAAACGTTCTTTGGTGGCCGCAGTCGGACGGCCTTCGCTGTCCCAGCCACGGGCTTCGTAGTACAACGGCAGCATGGTGGCCAGCTCGTTGAACTTGCCTTTGGCCGGGCCAGTCTTGGCAGCACCCTCGACGCTGGTCAAGCGCGCGGGCAGACTGTCATCGGCTCTGGTAAAGCCGGCACGGTTGTTGAACTCGCGTTCCATGTTCCAGATGCGCTCGCCAATCTTGGCCAGTTCTTCGACGGTGTAAACCTCGTCGCACGCGCCCTGCATTTGTGGCGACAGATCTTGCAGACCCCAGGCAAAAGTGGTGAAGATGCACAGCCCAGACGAGTCAAACGCGGCCGTAGCATCCTGAAACGCCTTGACCAGCTCAGGTTTACCGGCTGATTCAAGCGGATCCGTCTTGATCGGAATACCCAGCACTTCAGACGCAATGGTGTAGCCGCGCAGATGGCAACCACCCCGGTTGCTGGTGGCGTAAGCCAAGCCAATGCCTTGAATGGCACGTCCGTCATAGGCGGGGAATTCCTGGCCCTTGGACGACATGGACAACTCTGGGTGGCCATATTTGGCGGTCAGGCGCTTGGAACCCTGGCCAATTTCCTTGCCAAAACCGCGTCCGTTGACGGTTTCTTCGGCCAAAAAGGCCAGCGCGCGAGCCGAGCCAAAGGTGGCCTCAATACCCACCTGCTCTTTGGTCAGCACACCCATGCCGTAGAGTTCCATTACCGCACCCACGGTGGCGCCAAAGCTGATCGGATCGATGCCCTCTTCGTTGCACAACAGGTTGGCGTATTGCAGGCATTCCAGATCATTCACGCCATTGGCCGCACCCAGCGCCCAGGCGGCTTCGTATTCCAGCCCGCCATTGGCACCGCGGTACTGTGGCTTGTTCTCGATGGTGAAGTGGCCTTCGTCCATCTTGCTGATACGCCCACAGGCAATGGTGCAGCCAAAACAGGCCTGGTTGGTGACCAGATGTTTTTTGCCGTCGGTCTTGCGTGGCGTGGCCATGGCTTCGGCACCAATGTCCTTGGCACCTTCAAACTGCACATCCTGATGATTGCGGGTAGGCAAGGCGCCAATCTCATTGATCACGCTCATAAGAACCTGCGTGCCCATGGCGGGCAGGCCAGTGCCTGTGACACCGTTCTCAGCCAAGACCTTTTTGCTAGCCTTGACAGCGGCCATGAAGGCTTTCGGGTCACGCAGGTTGCCGACACCCTTGGTGCCGCGCACCGCAATGGCTTTGAGGTTTTTGCTGCCCATGACAGCACCCACGCCCGAGCGGCCAGCGGCACGGTGCAGGTCATTCACCACAGCGGCAAACAGCACCCCGTTTTCGCCGGCCTTGCCGATCGAGGACACGCGGGTCAGCGGGTCTTGCAAGCCCTTCTTGATGATTTCTTCGGTTTCCCAGACGCTCTTGCCCCACAGGTGCGACGCATCGCGCAGCTCGGCCAAGTCATCGTTGACATACAGATAGACAGGCTTGTCGCTCTTGCCTTCAAAAATCACCATGTCCCAACCAGCCATCTTGAATTCGGCGCCCCAGTAGCCGCCCGAGTTGGAGCAGGCCACAGCGCCAGTCAGCGGGCCTTTGGTGATGACCGTGTAGCGGCCACCGGTGGAGGCCATGGTGCCGGTCAGCGGACCGGTGGCCCAGATGATCTTGTTGTCGGCAGACAGCGGATCGACGGTGGCATCGACTTCTTCGACCAGGTATTTGGTCCCCAGGCCACGCGAGCCAATGTAGGCTTTGGCCCATTCCATATTGAGGGGTTCAGACTTGACAGTACTAGCGCTCAAGTTAACGCGGAGGATTTTTCCAGCCCATGACATGTTCGTACTCCTTTAAGCTGCTGTTGCCTGGTTGCCCAGTTTGTTGGCCCACTGTTCCATCTTGCTCAAGCCCGACCAGTTGGCATCAATAAAGGTGATGGCGCTGGTGGGGCAGGCCTCAGCACAAGCGGGCTCACCGCCACACAGGTCGCACTTTTGCACCTTGCCGGTATCGGCCACGTAGTTGATGGTGCCAAACGGGCAGGCAATGGTGCAGACCTTGCAGCCCACACACACCGACTCGCTGACCACCTTGGCACCAGTCAATTTGTCCAACGTGATGGCTTCGACAGGGCAGGCGTGCAGACACCAGGCCTCGTCACACTGGGTGCAGGTGTAGGGCACCTTTTTGCCAGTGTGGTGAAAGTTAAACACTTTGATGCGCGACTTGGCTGTGGCGAACGTGCCGTAATTCTCAAATGAACACGCCATTTCGCACTGCAGACAGCCGGTGCATTTGTCTGCGTTGATGTGCAACACCTTTTGCATGAATATCTCCTGGAGGTGATGTAAAACCGAATCCGGACAGCACTTATGCAGTACTGTTCCTATGAATTTGAAAACATAGCGATTGTTCAACTTGGCAGCGCAGCGGAACCTAGGACTAACCCTATATCCCCCCTCAGGGAGAATGAAATTCTCAAATTGAGACTGCAAGACAGGCGCTGATAATCAAGTTTGAATTCATCCTGGCCGATCCACTGTTTGTGAACCCAAGCATCCATCAAAGCGTTCCTGTTGCACACATTGCCGCCACCGAAGACCGGCGCAGCGAAGCCATTGCGCACGCACGCCAACTGGTGTTGCATGATCGCACCACCGTGGCGTGTGGGCTGGCGGCACCCTGGGTTGACCGTTCCTGGCAACGCTGCCTGCAATTGGGCATGGAACCCACCCAGCCGGTGCAGTTTGATGTCATCAGCCCGGCGCAACGTGCCCTGACGCAGGAGGCCAACCAGCGACTGCTGCAAAGCGCGCAAGCCATCATGCAAGGCCTTGGCAACGCCATCGCCAATACCGGGTACTTTGCCATTCTGACCAACGCACAAGGTGTGGTGCTTGACACCAGTGGCCCGATTAACAACCAAGACCAACGCGCCGGCCTGATCACGCGTATTGGTACGGATTTGTCTGAACAACGGGTCGGTACCACGGCGATTGGCACAGCGCTGGCCGAGTTGCAACCGGTGTGGCTGCATCGCGGTGAACACTTCTTTTTGGGCAATACCCATTACACCTGCGCCGGTGTGCCCTTGTTTGACCCCGAGGGCCAGTGTATGGGCATGCTCGACCTGACCGGCATCGACGTGCCCGAGCGCACCGAGCTCAAACACCTGGTGATGCAGTCGGGCGCACAAATCGAGAACGCCTTGGTGCTGGCCACACCCCATCGGCTGATGCTGCGGCTGAACTGGCCTGGCCATGGCCTTGGCAGTACCGCTGATGCACTACTGGGCCTGGACGCCGAGGGCCGCGTCAGCGGTGCCAACTCGGTGGCACGACAGATTGTTCCGGGGCTTTGCCCCCAGGTGCACGCCAGTGAAGTGTTCGGTTTGCCGTTTCAGCTGTTTTTTGATGCGGCCCGGCGCAGTGACAACACCTTGGACGTGCCACTGCGCAATGGCCTGCGTCTGCGTGCCCTGGCAACGCTGGCGCAAAGCAGCCACGCGCCTAACGCCCTGGTGTCACCCCATGGCGGTGCGGTTGCGATCCGCCAGATGCAAGCGTCGATGATCCGACAGGCCATGGAAGAGTCCGGCGGCAATGTGGCACTGGCTGCGCAGGCGCTGGGCATCAGCCGCGCCACTCTATACCGCAAACTGGGACACAAGGATTAGCCCAAACCCACCACCAGCGCCGCAGCGGCCATCCGTGCAACAGCCGCCTGTCCCACTGCCAACATCTGTGGATGCGCTGCAAATCCGACCCATTGACCGCCGCCGGGCAGCGCCATCACGACTTCATCGCGCCCTTCCCCGGCTGTCACACGATCAACCACCCCGGCGAGCAAACTTACATCACGCGACCGGGTGGCCGCAGTGAATGCTTCGGCTGTGGTTGCCCCATCCGTGATGCTGACGGCCGTGGCTTTGCACAAGATCAGTACCGGCAAACCGGTTTTCAGCCCCAGCAAGTCAGCGCTCTCGTGCGTCAAGCTGGCCGTCAGCACCGCACCCCCGGCGGTTTGCACATCCACCCATACCAGCGGGTCAGTGGGGCTGACCGCCTCACAACGCAGCACCGTGCACGGCAACTGGTTGCGCATGCTGGTGCGCAGCCCCAAGCCACCGGCGAGTTGCGCGCCACCGGTGAAGTCAGCCAGCACCTGCTGACGTGCAGCCGCCAGCGCATCGGCCAACGCCAGCAACGCCAAACCCTGCGCGGTCAGGCTTGCGCCACCACCGCCACTGCCACCCACCGTGCGATTGACCAGCGCCGCACCGCTGAGATTGGTCAAGGTATCAATGGCTTGCCACGCCGCCTTGTAGCTGATGCCCACCTCACGCGCGGCCTGGCTGATGCTGCCCGACTGGCCGACTCGGCGCAGCACTTCCAGCCGCTTGTCGCTGATGGCGTGGCCCAGGGCTTCGGTGATGCAAGGTGGGTTCAAGTTCATGCGCTGATTGTTTCATGGCCAACCCTCAGGCTCGCTATTCTAAATTTGAACAGCGTCGCTATTCTTTACTAGAATAACGCCTCGTTTCAACCCTTTTGAAAGTACCCATTCACCATGCGCTGCGCCCTGAAAGCCATTGCCCTGGCCATGGCCTTGGTGACCACCCACGTCAGCGCGGTATCGGCACAAGCCCAGGTCGCGGTGGCGGCCAACTTTGCCGAACCCATCAAGGCCATTGCCGCTGTGCTTGAGAAAACCACCGGACATACCATTCGGGTCACGCTTGGAGGCACCGGAAGGCTATACAACCAAATCAAGAATGGCGCACCGTTTGACGTGCTGCTCTCAGCCGACACCGCCACCCCTGAAAAACTTGAAACAGAGGGCTTGGCCATGCCGGGCAGCCGCTTCACCTACGCCACCGGCAAGCTGGTGCTGTGGTCGGCCAATGCCAACCGTGTGGATAACCAGGGCCAAATCCTCAAGGCGGCCGACCTTGGCAGGGTGGCATATGCCTCCCCGAAACTCGCACCCTATGGCGCGGCAGCGGTGCAAACCATGGACAAGCTGGGGCTAACTGCCACCTTGGCCCCCAAGCTGGTGCAGGGCGAGAGCATTGGGCAGACCTTTACCTTCGCCTCCACCGGCAACGCCGACGTTGGCTTTGTCGCCATGTCGCAGGTGCTCGAAGGCGGCAAACTCAAGAGCGGCTCGATGTGGGTGGTGCCGCAAGCTCTGTACGGCCCAATCCGTCAGGACGCGGTGGTGATGCAAAAATCAGCCACCAACGAAGCCGCGCTTGCGCTCATGCAGTTGTTGAAAAGCCCCAACATCAAAGACCTGATCCGCTCCTACGGCTATTCACTGTAATGCCATAAGCACCCCGCACCCACATGCAATTTGTTACCACGTCTGACGCCCAGGCGATGTGGCTCACCTTCAAGGTGGCAACACTCACCACGCTTATTCTTGGCGCGGTCGGCACTCCCATCGCCTGGTGGCTGGCGCGCACACGCTCGTGGCTCAAAATCCCGCTGGGCACACTGGTGGCGCTGCCGATTGTGCTGCCACCGTCGGTGCTGGGTTTTTATTTGCTGGTGTTGATGGGGCCCAACGGGCCAGTGGGCCATCTGACCGAAAGCTGGGGCCTGGGGCACCTACCGTTTACTTTTACCGGGCTGGTGGTGGCCTCGGTGTTTTACTCATTGCCGTTCATGGTGCAGCCGGTGCAAAACGCGTTCGAGGCGCTGGGCGAGCGTCCCCTGGAAGCTGCAGCCACGCTGCGGGCCTCGCCGCTCGATACCTTTTTCAGCGTGGTGCTCCCGCTGTCCAGACCTGGGCTGGTCACAGGTGCCATCATGAGCTTTGCCCACACCGTGGGTGAATTTGGCGTGGTGCTGATGGTGGGCGGCAACATTCCCGGCGTGACGCGTGTGGTTTCGGTGCAGATTTACGACCATGTCGAGGCGGCCGAATACGCCGACGCACACCGCCTGGCCGCCGTGATGCTGGTGTTTTCATTTGCCGTGCTGCTGGCGCTGTACAGCTACAACCAGCGCCAGCGCAGGTCGCCATGAGCATCGACTTGCAGTTGCGCACCCGCCTGCAACGGCCGGGCTTTTCGTTGAATGTGGACCTGAACCTGCCCGGGCGTGGTGTGACGGCGCTGTTTGGCCCCTCGGGCTCGGGCAAAACCACTTGTCTGCGTGTACTGGCCGGGCTGGAGCCGCGCGCCCAGGGGCGCATCAGCGTGGCTGGTGAGGTATGGCAAGACAGCGCACAAGGCATCTTCAAGCCAGTACACCAGCGTGCGCTGGGTTATGTGTTTCAAGAGGCCAGCCTGTTTGACCACCTGAACGTGGAGCGCAACATCCGCTACGGTTTTGAGCGCACACCCGCAGCACAGCGCCGCCACGGCTGGGACCACGCGCTGGCGCTGCTGGGCATCGGGCATCTGCTGGCGCGCATGCCACATGAGCTGTCAGGCGGCGAGCGCCAGCGGGTGGCGATGGCCCGCGCGCTGGCGAACAGCCCCAAAGTGCTGCTGATGGACGAACCGCTGGCCGCACTCGACACACAACGCAAAACCGACATCCTGCCATGGCTGGAGCAGTTGCACGAACGGCTCGACATTCCGGTGTTGTATGTCACGCATTCGGCGGAAGAGGTCACGCGGCTGGCCGACCACCTGGTGCTGTTGCAGGCCGGCCAGGTGTTGGCCAGCGGCGCGCTGATCGATTTGCTGACCCGCCTGGACCTGCCGCTGGCGCAAGGCGACAACGCGGCCGCGCTGATTGAAGCCGAGGTCGGCACTGATGCACCCAGCGAACAACTAACTGCGCTGGTGTTCGAGGGCGGCCGTTTGTTGATTCCCAGCACCGGCACGACCCCGACGCCGCCCGGCAAGCGGGTTCGGCTTCGCATCCAGGCGCGTGATGTCAGCCTGTCTTTGTTGTCAGCGCAGTACACCAGCATTTTGAACATCCTCAGCGCCACCGTGGTGGATCTGGCCGATGACGGCTGCGGGCAGGTGCTGGTGGGTTTAAGCCTGGGCGATGGCCCGCAGCCGCTGCGCCTGCTGTCACGCATCAGCCGCTACTCGGCTCAGGCGTTGCAGATTGCCCCTGGGCTGGCACTGTACGCGCAAATCAAGGGCGTGGCGCTGGTACGCTGACCAAGCGCCAAAACTAAATTTTATGATAGCTGCCAGCGCAATAGGTATAAGCGCTAGAGGCTGATTTAACCCTGATTTAGCTCGACAAATGCATCCATCACCAAATGCGGGTTTTGCACCAGCCGGTCCTTCCATGGCCCGAGATGGCGGCGCGACTGGATCAAGCCCCGGATGGCGCCCACATGGTGCGGATGGCCGACCGTGATGGCACCGATAAGCTGGTCTGCCTCAAAACACAACCGGGTGTAGAGGTAGTTGGCCTCATCGACCACCTCGGTCACCTCACCGGTGGCACTGCCTTGCCACAAGCCGAAGGTGTGCGAGATCAATCCCACGGTGTCGAGCACATTCATACTCAGGCTGCCACGGTAGGCCACGGGTTGTCCGAGCATATTGAGCGCGGCCACCCGGCCATGTTCGGTGGCGGTGGGCTGTAGCGCGTGCACCACCCATTCGCCGGTGGAAAAGTCGCGCCCCTGCGCCACGTCGCCAGCGGCGTAGATGTGCGGCACGCTGGTGCGCATATGCTCGTCCACCACCACGCCGCTGCGGATTTCGGCACCCGTGCCTTTGAGAAAAGCCACGTTCGGCTCAACGCCGGTGGCCAGAATGATCAGATCGGCATCGATGCTGCGGGTGTCCATCACCAAGCGCGGGCCGGGCTCGATGCGCAGCGTGCGTCCGGTGGTGATGACATCCACACCACGCGCCTCAAGCCAACGCTGCAGCAGGCTGCTGCCCACGGGTGTCATCATCGAACGCAAAATCTGCCCCGATCGCCCGGCCACCACCGACAACTTTGCGCCACTGTTCACCAGCGACTTCATGCACACCCCGGCGACAAAGCCTGCGCCCAGCATGATCACCCGGGCACCCGGCTTGAGCTTGGCGGCAATCCGGCGCGCGTCATCCAGCGTCCAGCAGGTCACCACATCGGGCAAGTCGGTACCGGGGATGGGTGGCAGCGTCGGTGACGAGCCGGTGGCCACCAGCAAGCGGTCGTAGTCCAGCTGGGTGCCGTTGTTCAGTTCAACCTGGCCACCGTTGGGTCCGGATCGCACCTGCAACGCTTGTGCGTGGAGGTATTGGATGTTCAAACTGTCCAGATGCTGGTGCGAGCGGCGCTGGCGCGCACCATCTTCATCGATAGCGCCATTCAGAATGTAGGGAATCGCCATGCGTGAATAGGGTTCCCCCGGCTCGCCACTGACCAGCGAGATGCTGTCTCCGGGCGCGTGGTCGCGCAAGGTCTCTGCCGCTCGTACACCGGCTGAACCGGCTCCAATGATCACGTGTTTCATGGTGTTATGACCTTTCATTAGTTTGCGCCGCGCCGCATGGCGACACAGCCTGCATAGCGGCTGCTTCCGGCAAACCAGCGATGCGTGCTAGCGCAACGATTGTAGAAACAACCGCAAGCCGGCTTTGCCTTGCCACTGGCGTTGTCCTGCACATGGGTTGAAACTTGCGGTTGTATGGGCTGGCACAATCTCGGCCTCACCGGGCTTGTTGCCTGTTTTCCTTGTATGCCGTCGCCAGACTCCCCCATTACACCCGCCTGCGCCATTTCTGTCTTGTCGCTTTCCGTTCCGGTAGCCATGGGCTATGTGCCGCTGGGCATGGTGTTTGGTTTTTTGTTTGTGCAAGCTGGTGCCACCGTCTGGCTGGCGCTGCTGGCCAGTGTGCTGGTGTTTGCCGGGGCGGCGCAGTTCATGATGGTGCCGATGCTGGCAGCAGGGTTGCCGCTGGCCTCGATTGCGCTGGCGACGCTGGTTGTCAATTTGCGCCATATTTTTTACGGCCTGTCGCTGCTGGGCAAATTGCCCCACCAACCGTGGGCGCGGTGGTATCTGGTGTTTGCATTGACCGACGAAACCTATTCGGTGCTGACCACGCTGCCCGCTGGCACCAGCACCCGGCAAATGGTGCTGGTGGCGATGCTCAATCAGGGCTGGTGGGTGCTGGGCACGCTGCTGGGGGCGTTGATTGGCAGCCAGGCGCAGGTGCCGTTGGTCGGGCTGGACTTTGCGCTGGCCGCACTGTTTGCGGTACTGGCGGTGGAGCAGTGGCGCAGTGCCCACAGTGCCACACCGCTGTGGGTAGCGCTGGCCAGCTACGCGGCAGCGCAGTTGCTGATTCCACAGCAGGCGTTGCTGATCGCCATAACAATGTGCGTGCTGGCAGGCATGTTGCTGCCGAAAACCGTGTCAAATGACGACACCCCCAAGGAGCCTGTACCATGAACACCATCCATCCTGGCTACGCGATGGCGGCTTTGTTGGCGATGGCGGCGGTGACTTTTGGCTTGCGCGCCCTGCCCTTTCTGGCGGCGAAATTTCTGCAAAAGCACCCGCTGGTGCAACAGCTTGGGCGATTCTTGCCACTGGCCATCATGACGCTGCTGCTGTTGCACACGCTGGTGGGCAGCGCACGCGACAACCCGCAAGGTCCGTGGGCCGAGCTGGCCGCAGTCGCCTGCGTGATGGCACTGCAATGGTGGCGCAAGCACGCGCTGCTGAGCATCCTGGCAGGCACCGCGCTGTACGTGCTGCTGCGAAACACCGCTTTTGTAGGCTAAAAGCGGCTTTGCCGCGACGCCAGCAAACCCCGGTGCGCCTGCAGCGCTGCCAGCACAATATCGCTCAAACCGTGTTCGGCGGTGGCATCCAGCCTTGCCAGCAGCGCCCGGCGCATGCGTGGGTCCCAGAATTTTTTCAGGTGCAGGGCGATGCCTTCCAGGGCTTCGGCACGCTCTGGCATGCTTTCAAAAAACAGGCCAATCTGGTTGGCCATGCGGACCAGGTTATCGTCAGGTGTCATGGGTCAATTCAGTTCAAAGCGTTGCGGATGACTGTATATCGAAACATTCTCGCCGCGTACAAACCCGGCCAGGGTCAGCCCGCAGTGCTGCGCCACATCGATGGCCAGGCCCGTCACGCCGGACACCGCAGCCAGCAAACCGATGCCTGCCGCTGCGGTTTTTTGCACCATCTCAACACTGGCACGGCTGGTTACCACCACAAAACCGCCGGCCGGATCAGTCTTCCTGCGCAGCAGCGCACCAATCAGCTTGTCCAGCGCATTGTGGCGGCCCACATCTTCGCGCAACAAGGCAATCTGGCCGCTGGCGTTACACCAGGCGGCGGCATGCGTCGCCCCGGTGACTGACAGCAGCAACTGGCGCTGGCGCAAGCTGGCCTCAGCGCAGCGTAGCGCCGTGGCGGCAAAGCTGTGGTTTGACGTCAGGGGCATGACCTGGCGCATGGCATGGGCCAGGCTTTCAGTGCCGCACAAGCCGCAGCCGGTGCGCCCGGTCAGGTTGCGGCGCTTGTCTTTCAGGCGCGCAAAGCAGCCCGCTGCAATGCGCAGATGCACGGTATAGCCCTGCGCCGAGGCGCTCACGTCGCAGTCAAGCACTTGCGCCAGACTGTCCACAATGCCTTCGGTCAACGCAAATCCGCAGGCAAAGTCTTCCAGCTCAAACGGCGTGGCCATCATCACCGCGTGCGAGATGCCGTTGAACTCCAGCGCCACCGCCGCCTCTTCGGCCACATGGTCCTGCCCGTGCAGGCGCTGGCCGGCGCGCCAACCCACCACGTCGACGCGGCGATAGGTCAGCTCGGCAGGCATGGGTTTGACGGACATGTCCATGCGGTGGCTGCCTCAGCCTGCGGTGGCGGACGCATTGGCACGGCCAGCTGGTGGCACCGCCTGTCTCTGCGCCAGCGCCAGTTGCTCGGCGTGAAAGCGCTGATACGACTTCTGCCACTCCGAGGGCTGCGCCACTGGCATCACCTGCACCGCCGTCACCTTGTACTCAGGGCAATTGGTGGCCCAGTCGGAGTTGTCGGTGGTGATCACATTGGCCCCTGACTCGGGAAAGTGGAAGGTCGTATAGACCACGCCGGGCTGAATGCGCTCGGTAACATCGGCACGCAACACCGTTTGCCCGGCCCGGCTGTCAATGCCGACCCAATCGTCCTGCTTGATGCCGCGTTCTTGGGCATCATGCGGATGAATCTCCAGCCGGTCTTCACTGTAAAACTGTGTGTTCTCGGTGCGCCGGGTTTGTGCGCCAACGTTGTACTGGCTCAGGATACGCCCGGTGGTCAGAATCAAGGGGTACTTGCGTGTCACCTTCTCGTCGGTGGCCACATACTGGGTGTTGAAAAACTTGCCTTTGCCGCGCACAAATGCCGCCGTGTGCATGAGCGCGGTGCCGGTTTCCACCGTGTTGTCATTGCATGGCCACTGAATACTGCCATGCTGGTCGATCTTGGCATAAGTCACACCCTGAAACGAGGGGGTCAGCGCCGCAATTTCCTGCATGATCTGCTCCGGGTGCGTGTAGTTCATGGCGTACCCGAGCGCGTTGGACAGCTTCATCGTCACTTCCCAGTCGGCCAGACCGGCCAGCGGTGGCATGACCCGACGCACGCGCGAGATGCGGCGCTCGGCATTGGTGAAGGTGCCGTCTTTCTCAAGGAACGAACTGCCTGGCAGCAGCACATGCGCGTATTTGGCGGTTTCGTTGAGAAAAATGTCCTGCACCACAATACATTCCATTTTTTCCAGCGCCGAGACCACATGCTGGGTATCGGGGTCCGACTGCACAATGTCTTCACCCACGCAGTACAGGCCCTTGAAACTGCCACCCAGCGCGGCATCGAACATATTGGGAATGCGCAGGCCCGGCTCGGGGTTGAGCGTTACACCCCAAGCGTGGTTGAACTGTTCGCGCACCGCACTGTTGGAGATGTGCCGGTAGCCTGGCAGGTCGTGCGGAAAACTACCCATGTCGCAACTGCCCTGCACATTGTTTTGGCCACGCAGCGGATTCACACCCACGCCTTCGCGCCCGATCATGCCGCAGGCCATGGCCAGGTTGCATATGCCAATCACCGTGGTCGAGCCTTGGGCATGCTCAGTCACGCCCAAACCGTAGTAGATGGCCGAGTTCGGGCCAGCAGCAAACAGCCGGGCGGCGGCGCGCACCTCGCTGGCAGGCACCCCGGTGGACGCTTCGAAGGCTTCAGGCGAGTTGTCGTGCCGCGCCACAAAAGCACGCCACTCGTTGAAACTCTTAGTGTCACAGCGCTCGGCCACAAAGGCTTCGTTCACAAGCCCTTCGGTCACCACCACATGCGCCAGCGCCGTGATCACCGCTACGTTGGTGCCGGGTTTGAGCGCCAGATGGTGCGCGGCTTGGACGTGAGGCGAATCAACCAGATCGATTTGCCGCGGGTCAACGACAATCAGTTGCGCCCCCCGGCGCAAGTGGCGCTTCATGCGCGAGGCAAACACCGGGTGCGCCGCGCTCGGGTTGGCACCCATGACCAGCACCACATCGGCATGCTCGACCGACTTGAAGGTCTGCGTGCCCGCCGAGGTGCCAAAGGTTTCGCCCATGCCATAGCCAGTGGGCGAATGGCAAACGCGCGCACAGGTATCGACGTTGTTGTTGCCAAAGGCGGCGCGAATCAGCTTTTGCACCAGATACACCTCTTCATTGGTGCAGCGCGACGAGGTGATGCCACCCACCGCATCTACGCCATGTTTGGCCTGGATGCGCCTGAATTCACTGGCCGCATAGCTAATGGCCTCGTCCCAGCTGACCTCCTGCCAGGCATGCTGGATGCTTTTGCGGATCATCGGCTGGGTGATCCGGTCCTTGTGCGTGGCATAGCCCCAGGCAAAACGACCCTTCACGCAGGCATGGCCTTCGTTGGCCCGGCCGTCCTTCCAGGGCACCATGCGCACCACGGTATTGCCCTTCATTTCGGCCTTGAGGCCGCAGCCAACACCACAGTAGGCGCAGGTGGTGACGATGCTGTGCCCCGGTTGCCCCAGCGCAATCACCGTTTTCTCCTGCAGCGCCGCCGTTGGGCAGGCGGCCACACACGCGCCGCAACTGACACATTCGGACTGCATGAAGGCCTGGTTCTGGCCAGCAGACACACGCGACTCAAACCCGCGTCCACTGATCGTCAGGGCAAAGCTACCCTGTACTTCCTCACAAGCGCGCACGCAACGGTTGCAGACAATGCACTTGGCCGGGTCATAAGTGAAGTAGGGGTTGGATTCGTCCTTGGGCTTGAAGCCCACGCAACCCTTCTGATGATGGTTGGCACCGGCCATGCCATAACGTACCTCGCGCAAACCAACCATGCCGGCCATGTCCTGCAATTCGCAGTCACCATTGGCAGCACAAGTCAGGCAATCCAGCGGGTGGTCCGAGATGTAGAGTTCCATCACCCCCTTGCGCAGTTCCTGCAGCCTGGGTGTCTGGGTACGCACCGTCATACCGTTTTCTGCCGGTGTCGTACAAGAGGCCGGAAAGCCGCGCCGACCCTCGATCTCGACCATGCACAGGCGGCACGAACCAAACGGCTGCAGGCTATCGGTGGCGCACAGTTTGGGCACTTGGATGCCGGCATCCAGCGCCGCACGCAGCAGCGATGTGCCAGCCGGCACGGTCACGCTTTCACCGTCAATCTGCAGCGTCACCTGCTGCGCCGACTGGCACAGCGGTGTACCGTGGTCAAGCTCCTTGAATGCTTTGTGCATGGTGTTCTCCGTGGTGTGCCTAGGCCTGGGTTGATGCGCTCGACAGGCCAAAGTCCTGCGGGTAATGCTGCAGTGCCGACAGCACCGGAAACGGGGTCATGCCACCGAGCGCGCACAGCGAGCCATGCAGCATGGTGTCGCACAGGTCGTGCAACAGCTGCACCTGCTGCGCCGGGTTGTCTCCGTGGGTGATACGGTCGATCACTTCGACACCACGGGTGGAACCAATGCGGCACGGCGTGCACTTACCGCACGACTCAAGGGCGCAGAACGCAAAAGCATAGCGCGCAAGTTTCGACAAATCGGCGCTGTCGTCATGCACCACAATGCCGCCGTGACCCACCGCCGCGCCAATCGCGACATAGGCCTCATAGTCCAGCGGAACATCCCAATGCTCCTCGGGCACATAAGCCCCCAGCGGGCCACCCACCTGCACCGCCTTGATCGGCCGACCACTGGCGCTGCCGCCTCCAAAGCCATACAGCAGCTCGCGCAGCGTGATGCCAAAGGCTTTTTCCACCAGACCGCCACGCAAGATATTGCCAGCCAGCTGAAACGGCAGGGAACCGTGCGAACGCCCCACGCCGTAGTTGCGGTAATAGTCAGCCCCACGCGCCAGAATCAACGGCACACTGGCAAAGGTGATCACGTTGTTGACGACGGTTGGCTGACCAAACAGGCCCACCAACGCCGGTAGCGGCGGCTTGGCGCGCACCACCCCGCGTTTGCCCTCGATGCTCTCGAGCATGGCGGTCTCTTCGCCACACACATAGGAACCGGCGGCCTTGCGCACCTCAAGCTCAAACCTGCGGCCGCTGCCCAGCAGGTTGCTGCCCAGGTAACCGGCAGCAAGCGCCAGCGCGATGGCTTGCGTCATGCTGGCCAGTGCGTGCGGGTACTCGCTACGGATATAGATGTAGCCCTGCGTGGCACCCACCGCAAGCGCGGCAATCGTCATGCCCTCGATCAGCATGAAGGGGTCGCCCTCCATCGTCATGCGGTCAGAAAACGTGCCGGAGTCACCCTCGTCGGCATTGCACACCACATATTTTTGCGCCGCCTGTGCCCCGGCCACGGTTTTCCATTTGATGCCCGCCGGGAACGCCGCACCACCGCGGCCGCGCAGGCCAGAATGCGTCACCTGCTCCAGCAGGGCGTCGACCGACAGCGTCAGCGCACGCTGCAGGCCAAGCCAGCCTTCATGGGCCGCATAGTCGGCCAGGCTCAGCGGGTCGGTCAAGCCCATGCGGGCAAAGGTCAGCCGTTCCTGCAAGGCCAGATAAGGCATTTGCTCGGTCACGCCGTGGCGCAAGGCATGCGCACCGCCGTTCAGCAAATCGGCATTAAGCAAGCCCGGCACATCCTCAGGCGTTACTGGTCCATAAGCAATTCGCCCGAGCGGGGTTTGCACCTCCAGCAAGGGTTCCAGCCAGAACATGCCGCGTGAGCCATTGCGCACCAGCTCAATCGCCAAACCACGCCGTGCTGCCTGTTCCACCAGTGCAGCAGCTAGCTCGTCGGCACCCAGCGCCAGTGCTGCTGAATCGCGTGGCACATAAATTCTGACGGCGCTCATGTGGGCACCTCAAGCTGTGCCGCCACGCCCCGCAGCGTCTCTGCGTTGGCCCGGGCGTGCAGGCGGTCGTTGACTTGCATGGCAGGCGCGGTGGCGCACAAGCCCAGACAAAACACCGGCAACAGCGTCACTGCCCCATCGGCGCGCGTGTCATGCAGCTTGCAATCCAGCAGCTGCTCAGCCTGCGCACGCAAGTCGCCAGCCCCACAGGCCTGGCAGGCCTCAGCACAGCATACTTGCACCACGGTGCGACCGGGCGGCGTGCGCCGGAAGTGGTGATAGAAAGTGATGACACCATGCACCTCGGCACGCGACAGGTTCAGGGCTTTGGCAATCAGCGGCACTGCTGCATCGGGCACGTAGCCCAGCGCGCGCTGGATGTCGTGCAGGATTGGCAACAGCGCACCGGGCTGCTGCCCCCCAGAGGCCAGCAACGCTTGCACGGTGTGCAGGGCCGCATCATTGAGCGTGGCACATTGCAAGGCAGCAGCAGTTGGGTTATTCGACATGACGGGCGGTCCTATTCATTGCGAGTGCAACTTTGCCATTGTGCGCGACTTCACCAGCCGGTGGCTAGGTGTCGGCCACAAAATGCGGTGGGGTGGCGCCCGTCGCGGGGGTATTTCGCCGGGTCAATCGGCCAGCTTGCGGTACAGCGTCTGTCGGCTGATGCCCAGCCGCCGTGCGGCTTGCGACAGGTTGCCCTGGCTGGCATCGACGGCCTGCCGAATGGCCTGGCGCGACAGCTGCTGCAGGCTGTGATCACCGGCAACCGATGCTGTGAAGCCGCTTGGCTGTATCGGTGACGGCGTTATCAGCCCCCGGATCGCCCGTCCCGGGCCGTGCGCTGATCCAAGAGTCGATCTACGACGCGTTCATGGAGCGTGTCTTGAAGCGCGTTGCCGCCATCGTGCAAGGCGACCCGCTCGATACCGCCACCATGATGGGTGCACAAGCCAATCTGACCGGCAACCAGGCCGGTGGTTTTATGTGCAGCCCACGCTGTTCAAGGGCCACAATAAGATGCGCATCTTCCAGGAAGAGATCTTTGGCCCGGTGCTGGCCGTGCCCACCTTCAAGGACGAAGCCGCAGCCTTGGCCATTGCCAACGACACGCTGTACGGCCTGGGTGCTGGTGTGTGGAGCCGCAATGGCAACGTGGCTTACCGCATGGGCCGCGCCATCAGATCGTGTCCCATAAAACGAAAGAACTCTGCCAGATCCACCTCATTGGCGCGGACCCGACTCACCAGCGTGCGCACGCTCAAGCAGTTGTTGATGTGCCACCGCATGCTGCGCCGCCTGCGGGAAGCCCGCCGCCTCGATCAATTGCTCTTCCTCAACAAAATGCCGATGCATTTCGGTGATCAATGCTTCGGCCATTTCTGCCAACACAGCGCGGGAGGTGCCTGACACGGCCCGCCCCAGCACCAGATTGGCGTGTGCGGATAGCTCTCGGTGTGCGTCGTCTATGTCGTTGTGCCCGCATTGATGCGCCAGATCCCACTCCAGGCGCAATGTCTGAAGCAGTTCGAGATTGCCGTCCCCGAGTTTGGGCAATAACTCGGGCGCCATCTGGATCTGGTTGCGGCCACAATGTTTGGCACGGTACAGTGCCAGATCGGCGGCGCGTAGCAAACTGTCCTCATCACGATAAACATCACCGAGCGAGGTTGCAGCACCAATGCTCACCGAGACCCGCCCCAGGCGCGACATGTCGTGCACCAACGCCAGGGAGGCGACCCCGGTCAGCACCTCGTGCGCCAGGCGTTGGGCCATGATGGCGTCGGTGTCGGGCAGTACAACGACGAATTCCCCACCGCCATAACGGGCTGCCAGATCGCTGGCCCGTTTGGCACAGGTGGTCAGCACCTGTGCCACCCGCTTGAGGCATTCGTCGCCCGAGGGGTGGCCATAACCGTCGTTGTATTTTTTGAAGTGATCAACGTCAATCATCAGCAATGACTGTGGCTTGTTCTCGCGGCGACAACGGGCCAGTTCCCAGTCGGTGCAAACCGGTACCCGAACACCACCAGACCCAGGCCAAGACCCAGCGCCAGGCCAACCAGTGATTCGGCAATTCCGCGCCACCCTATGTTGGCGGCGTTGTTGCTGAGGGTCCCCATCACCACTGAAAACGTCAGCCAGTCAGAAAACTGAACGGCCGTAACCAGTGCGCCCAGAAGCACTGAATCGAGCTTCAGGTGGTCCATCTCGGCCTGAACGGGATCGACGGCGCGCCGCGAGCGCCAGTACTGCAGGTGCGGATAGATAAGTAGCAAAACCACCAGATAAGACCAGGCTGCTGCACCATAGCCCTTGCCCGTCAGATGCAGGCTGGCCGCACCAAACACCATGGCAAACGAGACGGTGCGCATTCGGTGGTGCATACGCACCAGCCAGGGCGTTTTATATGCTGAGCCAGCCATTCGGACAAAACCTTTTGAATGTGATCTCTTACCGAATCCGTGATGAGTTGGTTGGACACGAATGATATTTGTCAAACCTGCCCTCACTCTAACCGAGAAACCCCCATCATGGAAGTGCCCCGGGTCAGATCATCTGCCGCCCGACAGACGCCTCAGACCTGAAGCCATTGGCCGAGCAGATCATCACGCTGACGCAGTGTGGCAGGTACCCCTTCAAACATGATGCGACCTGCGCCAAGGACGGCGCAGCGGTCGGCAAGCTGCAAGGCCACGTCGAGTTTCTGCTCGATCAGCACAACGGTGATGCCGCGCGATTTAAGCGCCAGCAAAAAAGCGCTGACCACCTGCATCAGTTGGGGTGCCAGACCTTCCATTGGCTCATCAATCAGAATCAGATCAGGGTCACCCATCAGTGTGCGCCCCAGCGCCAACATCTGTTGCTCCCCCCCGGAGAGCGCCCCTGCTCTTAAGTCTGATCGCGAGCCGAGCTGCGGAAACAGCGAAAAAATGTCGTTGATAGCCCAGCGCCCACTGCTTTGACCCATACGTTGTCCAAGCCGCAGATTTTCGATGACAGACAGGTCGGCAAACACGTCCCGACTCTCCGGGACATATCCCACGCCCATTCGTGCAATCTCGAAAGTCCTGCGCCCCTGGAGTGGCCGCCCGCGCCAGAAAATGTCGCCGCGTGAGGGCAACAGACCCATCATGGCTTTGAGCAGCGTTGAGCGCCCCGATCCATTACGTCCCAGCAAGGCCAGGGTGTGCCCGGCTGCCAGTTCAAGTGAAACACCATTTAAAACCTGGCTCAGACCGTACCCGGCATGAAGCTCCGCAATACGCAGCATGCCTATGACCCGGCCTTCGATGGGTCCGACTGGCCGAGATAAGCCTGCTGCACCCGGGCATTCGCGCGGACTGCCGCTGGGGTGTCAAAGGCCAGCAACTCACCGGCAGAAATCACGGCTATTTTGTCCACCAGACCATATAATACTTGCATATCATGCTCCACAATCAAGAGCGTTTTGCCAGCACAGGTGCGCCCGATCAGCTGTCCAAAGTGATTCGCCTGGGCACGGCTCATGCCCGCGGTTGGTTCATCGAGCAGCAGGATCTGCGCCCCCACGGCCAGGGCCAGCCCCAACTCCAGCGCCCGTTGGTCTGCGTAGTTCAAATGTTGTGCCAGTGTTTCCCGCTGCGCCCCCAATTGCAGGGACTGCATCAGTTGATCGGCCTGAGTGGTCAGCTCCGGCAGGCCGTCGAGTGAGCGCCAGAAAACATAGTGGTACCCGTGCGACCACAACAGGGCGCATCGCAAGTTGTCCAGCACACTGAGCCGCGCAAACAAGGCACTGGTCTGAAAACTGCGTGTCAGACCCATCCGACTGATCTCATAAGGCGCCAATCCGTCAATACGCGCGCCTCTCAATCGGATCTGGCCACCGCTGGGCGCCTGGCGGCCACTGATCAGGTCAAACAGGGTGGATTTCCCCGCCCCATTTGGGCCGATGATGCCAATCGATTCGCCAGCAAATACCTCGAGGCTGAGGGGCTGCAGAATTTGTGCGCTGCCAAAACACTTGCCAACCTGCTCCAAAACCAGCACCGGCGCGGTGCCAACGCCGACATGAGGCGCGGCTGGTGCCCCAGCGCGGTCGACGGGGTCTGCCACCAACGGTCTGATTTCAAGTGCCCTGCCTGCCTGGTCTGCCGCCGGTGTGCCTTGGGCTTGCGGTTGGCCGCGTTGACTGTGCCGCAGCAGCAACAGGCCCGCCAAAAAAAAACCCGCGGCAGTCCACCATGGCCCGGGCTGATTCACTGGCACGTTCAGCCCACCCAACCGCATCACCGTCCCCAGCACCTCCTGTTGCTGCAAGTGGTACAACAACTCGACCAGCCCAACCAAGCCCGCCAACATCATCACCCAAGCGACCACCTGAACAGCCATCCGACGACCTGCCTGTCCGTGTCGGCCATGCCGGACTGTGCGCCAAACTGAGAGTGCCAGGGCACTGACACCCCCGGGGGCCAGCATCACCACCCCGACAAACGCCAGACCGACGTACAACAGCCAGGCTTGGGTCAGGCCCGACAGCAGCGTATAGGCCAGCACCATCAAGATGGCCCCGATGATCGGGCCGACAAAATGCCCACTTCCACCCAGCATGGTGAAAAGCAGGTACGCCGCTGAACGCTCGGCACTGAACACCTCGGCGGTCACCAGCTCAAAGTTCAGCGCCGCCAAGCCACCTGCCACACCGGCAAAAAAAGCCGAAATCACGAAGGACTGCCAACGCACCCGGTGCGGGTCATGGCCCAGATAGGCCAAGCGCGGGCTGTTGTCACGCGCGGCATTGAGCAAGCGTCCCAGCGGCGTGCGGGTAAAAGCAAACATCAGCGCCGTGCACCCCAGGGTGTAGGCGGCAATCAGCATCACCAGCTGGTGCTGCGGCCCAAAGCTGATGCCCCAAGGCACGCCGCCCGCCACGCGATTGCCGGAGATGCCGGCCTCGCCACCAAAAAAACCCGGGAACATCAGCGCGGCAGCCCAGACCAGCTCGCCCAGGCCAAAGGTGATCATGGCAAAGGCCGTGCCGGGTCGGCGGGTGCACACCCAGCCCAACGCCAGCGCCAGCGCCGCGCTGCCCAGACCACCGGCCAGCGGCACCAGGCTGACAGGCAGCGACCCGCCCGCACCAAAGTGGTTCAAGGTGTGGATTGCCAGGAAAGCACCCATGCCGGTGTACACCGCGTGGCCAAAACTCAGCATGCCCCCTTGGCCGAGCAGCAGGTTGTAGCTCAGGCAGGCGATGATGGCAATTCCCATCTGCGCCAGAATGGTCTGGCCAAGTCCACTGTCAAACACCAGCGGCGCACCCAACAGCGTCAGCGCGTAGGCACCCCAAATCAAGGGGGGTTGCCAAGGCTTTGCAGTCCCGATGCGACGCGGGTGTACGCCGGCCTCAGCCATCGGCTTGCCTGCGCCCCATCAGGCCATCGGCGCGCCAGATCAGTGTCAACACCATCAGCACAAAGGGCAAAACCCCCGCCCATCGACTGCTCACCGACCACGTCACAAGCAGGGTTTGCAATAAACCGATCAGCAGTGAGGCCAACAACGCGCCGGGCAAGGAACCCAGACCACCGACCACCACCACAACAAATACCAGTGCGCCAATCGAATGCGCCATGGCGGGCTCGGTCACAAACGCCGCACCCCCGAGCACCCCGGCCAGGCCCGCCAGCCCACAGCCCGCCGCAAACACCGCAGTAAACACGCGTGGCACGTTGTGCCCAAGCGCCTCCAGCATCTGTGGCTGGGTCAGGGCGGCACGGATCACCAGCCCCGTGCGGCTGCGCAGCAACAGCCACAAACCAGCCAGCACCGCCAGAGCAACACCCATGACAAAAACCCGGTAGGTCGACAGCTGCACCCCATGCACCACCAGCAGCGGGCCATCCAGCAGCGCGGGCACCCGGTAGTCCACCGCGCTTCGTCCCCAGACCGCATGAACCACCTCAACCGCGACAAATCCCAGACCAAAGGTCATCAACAACTCGGGGACATGGCCATGCCGACGCACCTGACGCAGGCCCCAGAACTCAAACAGCGCTCCCAGCGCCCCGACCAGCAGTGGCGCCAACAGCAATGCCATCCAGAAGCCCAGCCAGCCACTGACGCTGTAGGCCAGATAAGCCCCCAGCATATAAAAGGCACCGTGCGCAAAATTGAGCACACCCATCATGCCAAAGATCAAGGTCAGGCCGCTGCTGAGCAAAAACAGCAGCAGGCCATAACTCAGTGCGTTGATCAGGACCAGTGTCAGAATTTCCATAACAAATGAGCCTCCAGCGCATACCAGTCATGCGCTGTTAGCTTCAATATCTATTGCAATCGAACTGGATTTAACGCAAATCCGGCAGCAGGTAATCGGTCAATAACTCGCGCAGCTTGCTCTTTTGCATCTTGCCGGTGGCTCCCAGCGGAATGGCATCGAGAAACACCACGTCGTCCGGGATCTGCCATTTGGCGGCGCGGCCCTGGTAGAACGCCAGCAACTCTTCGCGCGTGACCTCCTGCCCCGGCTTTTTGACCACCAGCACAATTGGGCGTTCGTCCCACTTGGGGTGCTTCATGCCCACGCAGGCCGCCATGGCAATCGCCGGGTGCGCCACGGCAATGTTTTCGATGTCGATCGAGCTGATCCACTCGCCACCCGACTTGATCACGTCCTTGCTGCGGTCGGTGATCTGCATGTAACCATCGGCATCAATGGTAGCCACGTCGCCGGTGGGAAACCAGCCGTCCATCAGCGGCATCACGGCCAGGGCATCACCCGCGCCCTGGTAGTACTCGCGGATCACCCACGGGCCCTTGACCAGCAAGTCTCCGTAGGTCTTGCCGTCCCAGGGCAATTCGGCACCGCTGCCGTCCACAATCTTCATGTCCACCCCATAAATGCCTCTGCCCTGCTTCAGGCGCACCTTCATTTTTTCTTCTTCGGATAGCGTCAAATGCTTGTTCTTTAATGTGCACAGCGTGCCCAGCGGGCTCATCTCGGTCATGCCCCAGGCGTGCAAGACTTCCACGCCATACAGATCGTTAAACGCCGTGATCATGGCCGGCGGGCAGGCCGAGCCGCCAATCACCGTGCGTTTCAGGCTGGAGAACTTCAAGCCGTTGGTCTGCATGTGGCCCAGCAGCATTTGCCAGACGGTGGGCACCCCGGCGGCGTAGCTCACCTGCTCCAGTTCGATCAGCTCATAGACCGACTTGCCGTCCATGCCCGGACCCGGAAACACCAGCTTGGCCCCGGTGAGTGCGGCCGAATACGGAATGCCCCAGGCGTTGACGTGAAACATCGGCACCACCGGCAGGATGGCATCGCGAGCCGACAGGCACATCACGTCGGGCAGCGCTGCCGCGTAGGCGTGCAACACGGTGGAGCGGTGGCTGTACAGCGCCGCCTTGGGGTTGCCGGTGGTGCCGCTGGTGTAGCACATGCTCGATGCGGTGTTTTCATCCAGCTCGGGCCAGCTGTACTCGGGGCTTTGTGGTGCCAGCAGCGCCTCGTAACTTTGTAGACCGGGGATGCCGGTATCTGCGGGCAATTTGTCGGCATCACACAACGCCACCCAGTGTTTGACGCTGGTGCATTTGGCGTGAATGGCTTTGGCAATCGGCAAAAACGTCATGTCAAAAAACACCGCCTGGTCTTGCGCGTGGTGAATCACCCAGGCAATCTGCTCGGGGTGCATACGCGGGTTGATGGTGTGCAACACCCGCCCGGAGCCGCTGACACCAAAATACATCTCCAGATGGCGGTAGCCGTTCCAGGCAATTGAGGCGACACGCTCGCCCTGTTCAATATGCAGCGCATCCAGCACACCGGCAAGCTGGCGCGAGCGCTGCGCCGCTTCTTTATAGGTGTAACGGTGAATATCACCTTCAACCCGCCTTGAGACGACCTGGCCTTCGCCGTGGTGGCGTTCGGCGAAGTCGATCAGCGACGAAATGGTGAGTGCCTGGTGTTGCATGAGTCCGAGCATGGGTGTCTCCTGGTGATATTTGGGACAAAACGGCATGGTAATGCCAAACCCTGTGCCAATGCCGCGTCCGATGCCCTTGCAAACACTGGGTTTGTCGCCGCTCCCGGACAATTGACACCCATGAACGCCCGCCCCTCTGCTTTGGAACCTGTAAAAACCGATCTGCGATGGGACAACAGCTTTTACCGTCTGGGACTCGGCTTTTTCACGCCGCTGGCTCCCCATCCCTTGCCGGATCCTTACTGGGTTGGACGCAGCCCGTCCGTGGCGGCGCTGCTCGGACTGGATGACCAGTTCCTGGCGTCTGATGCGCTGTTGCAGGCACTCTCAGGCAACCAGCCCATTTCAGGCACCCG
>JAGOUM010000253.1 GCA_018061265.1 Rhodoferax sp.
CGTACTTGAGCGACGTCAGCCCTTCGATTCCCACCGGGCCGCGGGCGTGAAACTTGTCGGTACTGATGCCAATTTCAGCGCCAAGCCCGTACTCAAAACCGTCAGCAAACCGGGTACTGGTATTGACCATGACGCTGGCCGAGTCCACTTCGCGCAGGAAACGCTGGGCATGCAGATGGTCGCGGGTGATGATGGCGTCGGTGTGGTGGCTGCTGCACTGGTTGATGTGCGCAATGGCCTCGTCCACGCCGGCCACAATACGAATGCTGATGATCGGAGCGAGGTACTCGGCAAACCAGTCCGACTCCTGGGCGGGAACCAGCTTATAGCGGTTTAGACAATCACTATTTGTAGCAACAAGTGTTTGATCAGATTGCGCTGGAGCCCGGTTCTGTTGAAAATTCTGCAGCAAGAGAAGAGACTCCGGACAACAACGCATCTCGATTCCTTTGGCCGCAAAAATGTCGCCAATGCGCGGAAGAAAGCTCTGCGCCACGCCCCGCGCCACCAGCAGGCTCTCGGTGGCGTTGCAGGGGCTGTACTTCTGCGTCTTGGCGTTGTCTGCCACCTTGATGGCCATCGCCAGGTCGCAGGGATCATCCACATAGGTATGGCAGTTGCCGTCAAGGTGTTTGATCACCGGCACCTTGGCACCCGCGCTGATGCGTTCGATCAGACCCTTGCCACCGCGCGGGATGATCACGTCCACATACTGTGGCATGGTGATGAGTGCGTCAACAACGGAACGGTCGGTGGTTTGAACCATTTGGACCGCATGCTCTGGCAGGCCGCTTTCGCGCAGGGCCTGTTGCACCAGCCGCGCCAGTGCCTTGTTGGAGTCAATGGCCTCTGAACCACCGCGCAGGATACAGGCGTTGCCGCTCTTGATCGACAGGCTGGCGGCTTCGATGGTGACGTTGGGGCGGCTCTCGAAGATCATGCCAAAGACGCCAATGGGCACCCGCATCTGCCCGACGCGTATGCCGCTGGGCTGCTGTTTCATGCCGATGATTTCACCGATCACATCCGGCATCGCGGCCAGTTGTTCACAGCCCTGGGCGCAGGTTTCAATCACTTTTGGGGTCAGCCTGAGCCGGTCCACCATCGGCTCGGCCAGCCCGGCGGCCAGTGCGCGTTCAATATCCCGGGCGTTGTCTGCCTGCAGCGCCTGAATATTGCTGCGCAGCAGGCTGGCAAGCAGCTTCAAAGCTTTAATTTTAATAGCTGATGGCGCTTTTGCCATAAGCGCTGAAGCCTGTTTTGCCTGTAAACCCAGCGTCTGGGTCTGATGCATGATGGAGTTCTCGGTCATGCCCACATTTTGACATGGCGGCGTGAAAACATGGCTTGGCCCGGACTTACACTGGAGGCTGGAGGTTTACCGATGACGAGCACAACCCTTCTTTCCCCGGCCTGGCAAAGCTGGATACGTGACAACCTGGCGCGTGGTTGCGACAGCGCGCAGATGGTGAGCGAAATGGTCAAGGCGGGTATCGATGCAGCGCAGGCCGCTGCCAGCCTCGGGCAGGTGCAAGCCAGCATGGCACAAGATGCCAGTGCCAAAACGGCTGCCCCGGCCTTTGTCTACGAGACACCGCGCCTGTCGCTCAGTGGCAACCGCATTCAAACCCATGACCGTGAGGTTCATGTGTCTTTGCGACTGACCCGGCCAGTGGTGGCGCTGTTTGATAATTTCATGAGTCACGAGGAATGTGATGAACTGATTGCCCAGGCGCGCATCAAGCTCAAACGCTCAGCCGTTGTGGATTCGAATACCGGACTGGAAAAGGTGATTGATGACCGCAGCAGCTACGGCACTTTCTTTTACCTCAACGAAAACGAATTTATTACCCGGCTGGACCGGCGGATTTCCGAGGTGATGAACTGGCCAGCCGAGAATGGCGAGGGCATCCAGATACTGCATTACCCGGTCGGTGGTGAGTACAAATCACACTTTGACTATTTTGTGCCTGAAGATCCGGGCAGCCAGGTGCATCTCGCCAAAGGCGGGCAGCGTGTCAGCACGCTGGTGATGTACCTCAACGATGTGCAGGAGGGTGGTGGCACCACTTTCCCGTCCATCCACCTGTCCGTCACGCCCAAAAAAGGGGCGGCCGCCTATTTTGAATATTTCAACAGCCTGGGACAGGTGGATCCTCTGTCATTACATGCCGGCGCGCCGGTCATTGCGGGTGAGAAGTGGATAGCCACCAAGTGGATGCGTGAACGCAAATACGGCTAGCTGTTTTTCCGGCCCCGCATGCCGAAACCAGCCGCAATGGTCATAAACTCCAACGCCTCCACTTTCACCGATCCGTTGCTGGATCCTGCCTGCCATGTCTGACCCCGGCTCAACCACTGTGCATACCTCGTCCCTGAACTCGCTGACCTTGCTGGCGCGTGGCAAGGTGAGAGACAACTATGCCGTCGGTGACGATCGCATCCTCATGGTGGCCAGTGATCGCATCAGTGCATTTGACGTCATCATGGGGCAACCCATACCCGGCAAGGGTGCGCTGCTGACAAAAATGGCTTTGTTCTGGTTTGACAGACTGGGCCCCAAGGGTTTGAACATTTGCCCGATTCACCTCACCGGGGATGCGCCCGAGAGTGTGGTGACCCCAGATGAAGTACCCCAGGTCACGGGCCGCTCGATGCTGGTCAAGCGCCTCAA
>JAGOUM010000254.1 GCA_018061265.1 Rhodoferax sp.
TTGATGCAGTCAACTTCAGCATCTTGGTGCAGGACAGCAAGGGGACAACGGTTTTCAGCGTTCCAGAGGGTACTGGCATCAGCCCAAATGCATCGGGCGTTGTTTACGATCCTGCTGGTACGGGTGCTGTGGCCACCACGGTGCAGGCAAAGCTGCGTGAAAGTGTGAGTGTGAAGGACTTTGGCGCAGCCATCGGGGGTACTGCCGCCGCCAATACGGCTGCATTTAACCTCGCTATTACGGATTGCAAAACCAACGATAAAGCACTTGAAATCGTCGGTGGACCTTATGCGCTCACAGCAGGTGGAGTTGACTTTGCTGGGCAAGGCTTGCAGATCATTGGCGTGGGGCCTGCGATTCTTCAATTCGAGGGGACTGGTCGCGGCTTCGTCCTTAACGGGGGTACAGCAGGCTCCGGTATTGGTGAGATGTCGGTGGAGAACATTCTCATCATTGGTGGGCCAAACATCACTGACGGTTTTTACTCTACAGGTGTATGGCGGTCTACTTTCAAGAACATCGAAGTACGTGAGTGCAACAACAACGCCTTTGACATTCTGCACGGGGTATCGAATCATTACGACTCGCTGAAATATTCAACAAATGTAGTTGCGCAAACAACCACCCCGACAAATGGACTTGTGCTGGAAAACTCGGCGGCAGGCTATTACACAGCGGATTGCACTTTCACAAACACTGTTATGGAAGGTTTTGCTGGACGCGGCATCTATGTTGTCGATGCATCAGGAAATACGTTTGTTGGTGGCACTTCAGAGTCTGTTTCGATTGGTGTAACGATACTAACAGGGTGCCGCAGGAACCACTTCATCGGGCTCTGGTGCGAAGGAAACACGACTGAAGACCTGGAAATTAACTCGGTTGCCAATGCGTTTACCGATTGCTATGTTGGATCAAACGCACCATCAGGAAACAATGTGGAGGTCACAACGGGACAAGGAACTGTGTTCCGTGGTGGCTTTGTTCGCATTGCTAATCTGCAAGTAACCTCACGTGATACTAGCTTTCTCGGTGTCGGATTCTCATCCGGGCTTTCCGGGATCACAGGGACGGGCACCTATACCCGCCTTGGCTGCACATCACTCGATGTAAATGCTAATGTTGTAGCCACTTACCCTGATGTATTGGGGACGGTTAACAGCCTTACGTTCCCAGCTACTCAGGTGCCGTCTAGTAACGTCAACACACTCGATGATTATCAAGAAGGGACGTTTACCCCGGTGCTTACACCTGCTGGTGGGACGATCACACCAAACGCCTCATATACGGGCGGTCGCTACACCAAGATTGGCAACTTAGTTACGGTGAATGGTTGTGTTTATGTCACCAGCGTAGCAGCCCCAACGGGTGCGCTCTCGATAACTGGTCTCCCATTCGTATCGAAAGCCGGGACAACTGAGTATCGAGCAGGGTCAATCTTCGCAACAGATTTGAACGCAACTGCTACTCAGCCGCTCATGCTGGCCATGGCACCATCAAGCGCAACTCTCAATCTTGCCAAACTTGTTAGCGGTGTACAAACAGCAATGGCACCAGAGGTCAAAGCCGCATCTGATATTCGGTTTTCAATCACCTATCAAACTGACGAGATTTGATGTGATACCCCTATGACCAACACCTTACGCGCACTTCTATGGTTGGACATCAAAATCCTGTGGGTTGTGACGTTCGGGCGCTCACTCCCCGGCGAAACCATATCAGCCGCCGCTTGGAGCCTTGAGGGTGACGGCAAATGGCAAGGTAAGCTGCTTCGACCCCTGATTGACGGCCTGTTTTACTTTGTGCAAAAAGACCACTGCGCGCAGGCGTGGCAATGGCAGCGTCATCTTTATAAAAAGGAGTAGCCGTGGTAGCAATGACAAAGCAAGAACGTGACGAACTGGTGGCAGAGATTGCTGCTGCGGTAAGGCCGCTCCACTCGGATACTTTGCTGACGGACGATGAATTAAGGTGGGTGCGTTTGGCCATCCAGAAGGAGGCGCAGAGCATCGAGCTGCGCAAAGCGATCATCGAAAAGTCACTCGCGGGTCTTGTGTGGATGTGCATCCTTGGCATCGGGTCAGTCTTTTTGTCGTGGGCCACAGCGCATGGGTTTAAGCCATGACTCCCCAACAGCTTGCAATCAGCACTGGTGCGCGCATAGACCGGGCGCGCGAATGGCTGCCCCACATCGAGGCGGCAATGGCCGAATTTGACATCAACACGCCACTGAGGCAGGCGGCATTTTTAGCCCAGATTGGCCACGAAAGTGGGGGGTTACATTGGACTTCGGAAATCTGGGGACCAACACTTGCCCAGCGAAACTACGAAAACCGCGACGACTTGGGCAACACGGTTCCCGGCGACGGGCTGCGCTTTCGCGGCAGAGGTTTGCTGCAAACCACCGGACGCGCCAACTATCTGGCAACAGGTAAAGCCCTTGGCGCGGACCTGATCGCAAACCCCGAACGATTGGCAGAACCTGAACTCGCATCGCGGTCTGCGGGTTGGTTCTGGAAAACCCACGGATGCAATGCCTTTGCCGACCGTGAGCAGTTTGTGCTGCTGACCCGACGCATCAATGGCGGGGTGAACGGTTTGGAAGACCGCCAACGGCTCTATGAGGCTGCGAAGGAGGCTTTATGCCTTCGCTGATCTGTCCGCTGTGTAAAGG
>JAGOUM010000125.1 GCA_018061265.1 Rhodoferax sp.
GATTGGCACGTTGGCTGCAGACCTTTGGCTTGACGGATACTGTGGCAGCGATCACGGCAACCGCACTGGTGGTCACGCTGATTACCTTCACCACCATTATTTTTGGCGAACTGGTACCCAAGCGGATCGGTCAGTTGTACCCGGAGCAGGTGTCTTGCTGGGTGGCCCGACCCATGTTGTGGCTGGCCCGCGCGGCCGGACCGTTTGTCAAGCTGCTTTCCGGTACCACCGCCGCCGTGTTGAAGATGCTGCGCATTGACACCAACGCGGCACGCACCATGACCGAGGAAGAGATCAGTGCCAGCCTCGAAGAAGGCGTGGACGCAGGCCTGATTGAAGAGCATGAACATCAGATGGTACAGAACGTATTCGGGCTGGATGATCGGCCGCTGACGTCGCTGATGGTGCCGCGCGCCGAGGTTGACTGGCTGGACGCCACCTTCACGGTGGCGCAATGCCTGCAAAAAGTCGGGCAGGATGGGGCACAACGCGCGCACTCGTGGTACCCGGTCTGCCGCGGCAGTATGGACGATGTCATCGGCAAAATCAGCGTGGCGCGCCTGCTTGAGCTGGGTGAGGCAACGCCCGGTACGCTCGAAGACCATGTCAGCCCGGCAGTGTTTGTCCCCGAGACCCTCAGCGGCATGGAGTTGCTGGAACAGTTCCGCGCCAAAGTGGGCCGACTGGTCCTGGTCGTTGACGAGTACGGCGTGGTCCAGGGCTTGCTCACGCCGCATGATTTGCTGGAAGCCATCACCGGCGAACTGCAGCCGGGTGTCAAAAGTGATGCCTGGGCCACACCGCGAGACGATGGCAGCTGGTTACTGGAGGGCCTGATGCCGATCAATGAACTCAAGGCCAGGCTGGACATTGAAACCCTGCCACTGGAAGACCGTGGCCGCTACAACACGCTGGCGGGTCTTTTGATGGCCGTGAGTGGGCATTTGCCCAAGCCAGCCGAGCGAATCGAATGTGCAGGATGGGTGTTTGAGGTCGTCGATCTTGACGGAAAACGCATCGACAAGGTGCTTGCCAGCCGTACTGCGGCCGTCGCGCCAGAGGCCCTTTAGCGCCTCATGCCATACCGACCAGCCGGTAAAGCAACAGCCCCAGCGTTTCTCGCAAAAAAATCCGCCATTTTTTTGCGCCCTGGTCCATCGAGTAGTGTGTCCAGGGTGTCCGCACCCCACCGCGATAGTCAACCGGGTAGGCCGTGACTTGCCAGCCTGCCCGTCGAAAAGCCGACATGGCGCGCGGCATATGCCACGCCGAGGTTAACAATAGCCAGCGCCGCTGCGTGTCAACATCCGCAATCTGATAACTCATCACGGCGTTTTCGTAGGTGGTACGTGACGCGGCTTCATAACGGATACGCTCTGGCGTCACCAACTGTTGTTCGAAGAAGCGTCGGGCACGCTCGGACTCTGACAGTTCACCCGCAAACAGCTCACCATCACCACCGGTAAACAGCACCCGCAGATGGGCATGCCGCTGCAATAGCGGCAACACCTGCGTCATCCGTTCTGCCGCGTCGTTCAGGGACGACTGCCCAGGAACAACCCAGGTGTGCGCCGACTCCAATGCGCCGCCCAGCACAATCACTCCGGCATACTCGTCCAGCGCGGTGGCGGCGGCAACAGGCGGGTACTGCGCCTCAAGTTGGCGAAGCAGCAGGTCAGGCAATGGCTCCCAGCCGATCACGACCAAAAGCGCCAGCGCCAGAAAGGCAGAGTGACGGGCCAGCGCCGGATGGCGGCGAACAAATACCGCACTGATCAACAGGAGCATTGCCACCCAGGCAAGTGGTTGAACGAGAAAGGCCAATAACTTGGAAGCCAGAAAAATCATGTCTGTCAGCTTACCATTCGCCTGCATCCTGCTTTCTGCCCTGTTCAAAGCAAATGGCCCAGAACAGGTGATGTATTAGTATTAGACCTGATGCGTAAAAGTTGAAAATATGATAAGAAATCTCCTTAATTGTTGAGGCACAAGTTATACTGCACTGCAACAAACTGCATGTAGCATGTACCTCCTGCACGTCATTTTCAGTCGACCGGCAAACGCTGCGTGATCGGCCCATTTTCAGGAATCGTGATGACCCTCCCCATCGAATCGATGAACACCTTGCGCGAACGGCGCAACAAGATCATCCACAACATCTCCCCGGAAAAGCTTGAAAAATTGCACGCCCGCGGTTCGCTATCGGCGCGAGAGCGGGTCAATGCGCTGTTTGTCGAGGGCAGTTTTCAGGAACTCGGCATGCATGCCCACCATAACGCGGTGTCGTTTGGCATGGCCGGGCGCGAGCTGCCCACCGACGGTGTGATCACCGGCACAGGCTATGTCGGCAGCCTCCAAGTGGCCGCCTTCAGCCAGGACTTCCAGGTGCTGGCTGGCACCATGGGCAAGATGCAGGCACGCAAGATCGTGCGGCTGATGCGCCATGCGCTGCGCGTCGGTGTACCGATGGTGGCCTTTAAAGACTCGGGCGGTGCACGCATTCAGGAGGGGGTGGACGCCTTGTCGGGTTACGGCGACGTGTTTTATTACAACGTGATGTTGTCTGGCGTGGTGCCGCAGATTGCGGTGATTGTGGGGCCGTGTGCCGGGGGTGCGGCGTATTCGCCCGCACTGATGGACTTTGTCATCATGACGCGGCACAACGCCTACATGTTTCTGACTGGCCCCGAAGTCATCAAGGCCGTTACCGGACACTCGGCCACCATGGACGAGGTGGGTAGCGCCGAGATGCACGCCAGCGTCAGCGGCAACGTGCACTTTGTCGCCGAAGACGACCAGCATGCGATTGCACTGGTCAAGGCGCTGCTGTCCTACCTGCCCTCCAACAACACCGAAGACCCGCCGCATGACCTGTCGATGCCCATCGACGAGGTGGCCGACCCCGGCATGATTGACCTGGTGCCTGGCGACTCCACCGAGCCGCTGGACATGCAACTAGTGATTCGCCGACTCGTTGATCGTGGTGAACTGCTGGAGGTACACGCCAACTTCGCCCGCAATGTGATCATCGGGTTTGCCCGCATCTCTGGCGCGGTGGTAGGTGTGGTGGCGAACCAGCCCATGGTGATGGCCGGTGCACTCGACATGAACGCCGCTGACAAGATTGCCCGCTTTGTGCGCATGTGCAATGTGTTCAACATCCCGTTGCTGACCTTGGTCGATGTTCCAGGATTCCTGCCCGGTGTCGAGCAGGAGCGTGGCGGCATCATCCGCCACGGGGCCAAAATGCTGCACGCCTTTGCCTCGTGCACCGTGCCCAAACTCACCGTGATTTTGCGCAAAGCCTACGGTGGATCGTACCTGGCGATGTGCAGCCAGGAGATGCGTGCCGACATGGTGTACGCCTGGCCGTCGGCCGAGATCGCGGTGATGGGTGCCGAAGCGGCGGTCAAGATTCTGTACCGCAAAGAGCTGGAGCAGGCGACTGACCGGCGCGCCAAGGCCGCTGAGCTGACCAAACAGTACCGTGATGAATTTGCCTCACCTTACGCTGCCGCGTCCAACTTTTACATCACCGATGTGATTGACCCGGCCGACACGCGCTGGATGCTGGCCCTGGCGCTGCGCAAGACGCTGGGCAAGCGTGAGCTGCGCCCGGCCAAAAAACACGGCAACATGCCCCTATAAACAGCGCACCCAAGGACGACTCATATGACCGGGCAAGCCATCATCACGTCGCTGCAAATTTACGGCGTTTCCATCGTCATCGCCATGCTGGTGGCGGTGCTGATCAAGGTCATGGTGGCCGTGACCGGCCGCCTTGAGCGCGCCGCTGCGGCCGACGCCGTCCCGCAAGGTGAGGTTTGCCCGGTGTTTCTGGGCATTCCCGATGAGGACGTGGCCGCCCTGTCGGCCGCGATATTTGCTGCCATCGGGCCACACCATATCCTGCACATATCCGGTACCGGCCGCGCCTGGGCCAGCCAGGGGCGTGCCGCCCAACACACCTCGCACGCAGCCAACCCACGTCCCCACCATTAAATCAGGAAGAAATGTCATGACCCGTCAATTCAAAGTTACCGTCAACGGCCGTGAATACGATGTTGCCGTGCTCGAAGTCACCCCCGGCACGTCAACCCCGGCACCTGCCGCCTACATGCCGGCTGTCGAGTCCGCTGCAGCGTCCGCACCTGCCGCGCGACCGGCGAGCCCAGCTGCGAGCCCCGCGCCCGCTGCCAGCGGCAGTGGCGACGAAGTTGCGCAAATGGGTGGCGTGGTGGTGCAGATCGACGTCAAGGTCGGGCAGACTGTGGCCGTCGGTGAGCGCCTGCTGGTGCTCGAAGCCATGAAGATGAAAAACCACCTGCTCGCCAGCCGGGCGGGGACAGTCACCCGAATTCTGGTTGCCGCAGGCGATCCGGTCGAAGGCGGGCAGCCGGTGCTGACCATCCAATAAACGCAAGACCAGCGCGCCAGACACCATGGAACATTTAAGTTTTCTCGACCTGTTCCAGGGAATTGCCACCCTGGTCGCTGCCGACCCCGCCGTGATGTGGGGCCGCATCTTTCTGATGCTGCTGGGTTTTCTGCTGATTTACCTGGGTGCCAAAGAGGTGCTGGAGCCATTGCTGATGATTCCGATGGGGTTGGGTATGTCGGCCATCAACGCCGGGGTCATGTTTCTTGAGGGCGGCAAAGCCGGCACCCTGTTTGTCGACCCGTTGATGTCGAATCCGACCGACTTGATCAACATCATGCAGATCAACTGGTTGCAACCCATCTACACCCTCACTTTCAGCAACGGCTTGATTGCCTGTTTTGTCTTTATGGGCATTGGTGTGCTGCTGGATGTGGGTTACGTGATGGCGCGGCCATTTCAGAGCATGTTCATCGCACTGTTTGCCGAGTTGGGTACTTTTGTGGTGTTTCCGGTTGCCGTCTGGCTGGGCATGACGCCACGCGAAGCTGCGTCGGTGGCGACCATTGGCGGGGCTGATGGCCCGATGGTGCTGTTTACCTCACTGGTTCTGGCCAAGGAGTTGTTTGTTCCGATCACGGTGGTGGGCTACCTTTACCTCGGGCTGACGTATGGTGGCTACCCGTATCTGATCAAGTGGCTGGTACCAGAGCACATTCGCGGCATCAGCATGGCCACTGATCGCGGGCCAAAAATCAGCCGGGCGCAAAAGCTGATCTTTGCGGTGGTCACCTGCACACTGCTGTGCCTGCTGTTTCCGGTGGCGGCACCCTTGTTTTTCTCACTGTTTGTCGGCGTGGCGGTGCGCGAAAGTGGTATCGAGGTCTTTACCAAACTGCTCAGCGAGACCTTTTTGTACGGTGCCACCTTCTTTTTGGGCCTGACGCTGGGCGTTTTGTGTGAAGCCAGTACGCTGCTGGATCCGGTGGTGCTCAAGCTGTTGCTGCTGGGCATGCTTGCGCTGCTGGTCTCCGCGCTCGGCGGGCTGCTTGGGGGTTACATCCTGTACTTCACCTCAGGCGGCAAGTTCAACCCGATCATCGGCATTGCCGGTGTCAGCTGTGTTCCCACGACGGCCAAGGTGGTTCAGAAAATTGCCACAGCCGCCAACCCCAACGCCATCATCCTGCCGCAAGCGCTGGGTGCCAGCATCAGTGGTGTGATCACCAGCGCCATCATTGCCGGGGTGTTGATCAGCGTGCTGCGTGGTACTTAAGCACAAAATTTGGCTCTAGCGCTTTATTTAAAGGCGCAGTTAGCTATTTATTAAGAAGCAAACTGGTGATGACCGCAGGGTAGATCAGGTGCTCTTGGGTGAGCACCCGCGCAGCCAGCGCCTCGGGTGTATCGCCCGGCAGCACCGGAACCGCAGCCTGCGCCAGTATTTCACCATGGTCCAACTCGGCCGTGACCCGGTGCACGGTGGCACCCGCCAGCTTGCAACCCGCCTCAATGGCACGCTGGTGGGTGTGCAGGCCGGGAAACGCAGGCAGCAATGAGGGATGAATATTCACCAATCGCCCGGCATACCGCGACACAAAGCCGGGCGTGAGAATACGCATAAAGCCCGCCAGCACCACCAGCGCCGGGTTCTCTACCGAATCAAACCGTGCGATACGCTGCCCAAGCTCGGCATCAAAGGCCTCGCGGTTGGGGTAGGCCTTGTGATCGACCACATCGGAGGTGATCCCCATGTCGCGCGCGAGTTGCAAGCCAGGCGCGTCGGCCCGGTTGCTGATCACACATGCCACACGCGCGCCAAGTTTGCCCGCCCAGTCCTCCCGTTTTGCGGTTTTCGCGATGGCCAGCATGTTGGAGCCGCCGCCTGAGATCAAAATGACGATGTTTTTCATAACGAGTGAATTATGACTTTGACCCCTGACACCTCCCCCCTCTCCGCCATCGAAGCCCGCGTGCTCGGCACGCTGATGGAAAAAGCACGCACCGTGCCCGACAGCTATCCCCTGTCTCTGAACACCCTACTGTTGGGCTGCAACCAGAAAAGCAGCCGCGACCCAATCATGGAACTGATGGAGGCCGACGTGGCCACCGCGCTGGCCAGCCTGAAAGAACGCAACCTGGTGCGCGAAAGCAGCGGCAGCCGAGTCACCCGCTTTGAGCACAACTTTCAACGCGGCGTGGGTGTGCCCGAGCAATCGGCGGTGCTGCTCGGCCTGTTGATGCTACGCGGCCCGCAGACTGCCGGCGAGTTGCGCCTGAACACCGAGCGCTGGTACAAGTTTGCCGACATTTCGTCGGTTGAGGGCTTTCTGGAGGAGCTGCAAGACTGCTCGATTGAGAAAGGTGGCCCGCTGGTGGTGAAACTCAACCGCGCGCCGGGCGCGCGTGAGCAGCGCTGGGCGCACCTGCTGTGTGGCCCGGTGGATGAATCCCATCTGGTCACCGGCACGGTGCTGCGCTCGGTCGATTTCAGCACACAGGACCGGATCGAGCGGCTGGAGTCCGAGGTGGCAACGCTGCGCGCCACTGTCAACAAGCTGTGCGCCGAACTTGGCATCGACCCGGCGACGCCTGAGCAATAGATATCAAGCTGGCTCGCCTGGGCAAACCACCCGTTTGAGCGGACGGCGATCCGGCGGGTTTCCCCGCATTGGCATGGTCAGGGGCTTGGCAATAATGCGCTGCTCAAGGTGCTTTGTGCACCTTGAGAAACGACTATTTTTCCACCCCCATTAAGAACCAAGGATGCAGACCATGAAAGCAAACCCTGTCGGCTGGTTTGAGATTTACGTGCAAGATATGCCGCGTGCGAAGGCGTTTTACGAAGCGGTGTTGGGTGGTGTGCTGCAAAACCTGGAGAGCCCCGGTATCGAAATGTGGGCTTTCCCCATGCACGATACCGAGACTGGTGCGTCGGGTGCACTGGTCAAGATGGACGGCTGCCCATCGGGTGGCAACAGCACAGTGGTGTATTTCTCATGCACCGATTGCGCCGTGGAAGCCAGCCGTGTGGCGGGCAGTGGCGGCCAGGTCTTCAAGGAGAAGTTCTCCATTGGCCCCTATGGTTTTATCGCGTTGGTGGTCGACACCGAGGGCAACATGATTGGCCTGCATTCGATGCAATGAGCTCAGAGCAACCGAGCGACACCGTTCCGATCACTTTGGGCACGGTGGTGATTTATGCCCGTGACATGTCAAAGACCGCGGCGTTCTACGCCAGACACTTTGGATACGTGACCACCGGAGAAGTGTGTGAAGGCCTGATCGAACTGACACCGCGCGGTGGCGGTGCGGCCATCTTGATCCACCAAGCTGCCAAGTCGGTCAAACTCGGGCAAGTAGGCGTCAAGCTGAGTTTTCATGTGCCCGATGTGGCCACATTTGTCGCAGAGGCTGCCACCGCGGGGCTGAAATTTGGTGCAATTCACCAGGCCAACGGCTACTCATACGCCAACACCAAGGACCCGGACAACAACTCGGTCAGCGTGTCGAGCCGGGCGTTTCGCACCAGGGGCTGAACCGGATCTCCAGGTGAATCAAAAAAATCATTTTCAGCCCATGTCTGAACTGACTTTAATGCTATAACTTTCCCATCTCACTCTCACTGCGGCCCGCGCTCTCGCATGAACGACGCAAAACGCGGTAAACCTTTGGGCGTGTGATCGCGGTATCGGTAGGTCACCACGCTGCCCAACGCCGGCGGCGACTCCCGCTGCGCGTCGGTGAAACCAGTGCCCAGCGCAAAACGCTGGCCATCGGGCAACTCGAGCAGCAGCGCACCCATCCGACCCGCATGGCGACCCTTGCCGGGCAAATGGCCCACCACCCGTGCATCATCATCCTGTACCGGCTTGAACTTCAGCAGCACATTGCTGCGTCCTGGCGCCCACAGGGCATCAGCACGGTGCAGCACCAGACCCTCGCCACCGTCAGCCACCAGGTTTTTCAGTTGTATGGCCAGTTCGCTGGCGCTCGCCACCGGCCGTTGCACCACTGCCTGCAGCCACGGCTGCCCCGCCACCTGTATCAGACTTTGAATGCCTTGCACACGCTGCGAGAAAGCGCCCGGCGCGCCGGGCAGGTCAAACACCATGTAGCGCAGCTCGCGCCATTCGGCATCCACCGGCACGTCCTTGCGCACCACGCCGGAGAGGCGGTCAAACTGGTGCCGCCCCAACCATAACTCACCGTCGAGTGGCACCTTGGGCAGCGCAGCAGTGAACCAAAGTGGTGCGGCAATTGGCAAACCACTGCGAAAGCGCAACTGCTGACCGTCCCAGTAGGCGCGTACACCGTCGAGTTTTTCACTCACCAGATACCCGACAGGATCACGACTGGCGGGCCAGATGCTTGCCAACATCAATGCTGGACTGTTGGATGCCACCCCTGAGGCCGGGGCAGCCACTGCAACGGCCTGCTGTGCCAACGCAGGCCAAGCTGCCAATGCCGATATGGCCAAACCACACGCCAGCGGAACCCAGCGCAGTGATGACAGTTGGGCAAGCGACCGAGTGACGTCCGATTCAACGCTGAGCGGGTTCATGGGTGATTTCCCCGGGTCAAGCTGAAAGGCGTGAAGACTTGGGCACATGCGCCATCAGGAACTCCATCTGGTCGGCCAGAATACGCCGGTTTCGCAGAATGAAGTCTTCCCACAGGCTGGGCACATAGGGCGTGTACAGCAAGGGCATATGGGCTTGCTCCGGGGTGCGGTGGCTCTTGCGATGGTTGCAGGCACGGCAGGCGGTCACGACGTTCATCCAGCTGTCAACGCCGTTCTGCGCAAACGGAATGATGTGTTCACGGGTCAGGTCAGCCTCAGAAAAATGCTCGCCGCAATACGCGCAGACGTTACGGTCGCGGGCAAACAGTTTGACGTTGGTCAGGCCCGGGCGCAGATCAAACGGATTGATATTGGGCACACCCCGAGTGCCAATGATGCTCGAGACGGTGATGATGGATTGGCGGCCGGTAAGCGCGTTGTGGCCACCACGAAACACCGCCACCTGGCGCCCCATCTCCCAGCGCACATCTTCCGCGGCGTAGTGGATCACCGCCTGCTCCAGCGATATCCACGACTGGGGCAATCCCTGGGCTGACAATTTCAAGACTTTCAAAACTGACTCCTGAAAACACGCAAACCAAAGCACAACAGCACGAATGATGCCAGCCACAGGGCAACTGCGCCGTCCTGAGACACAATATACCTCCTTTGTGTGTCAAATCTGCGTCAAGCGCACATCCCTTGTGCACTGATTGCTAGCAAATTTATTAACTTTGATGAAGATTTTCAGAGGCTG
>JAGOUM010000255.1 GCA_018061265.1 Rhodoferax sp.
AGCACGCGGTCACGTTTTTGATGGGCTGGGAGGTGGCCGCGCTGTCGGCCTGGCTGCTGGTGATCTGGGACTACAGCAACCAGAAAGTACGCTTTGCCGGTTTCAACTACCTGGTATCCACCCACATTGGGCTGATTTTTCTGGTGGCGGCGTTCATGATTTTGTACACCCAGACGCAAAGCTGGTACCTGGACGACTTTGGTGACTGGATGCGCCAACACCCCGGCAAGGTGCGCAACACGGTGTTTTTGCTGCTACTGACCAGTTTTGGTCTGAAATCGGCGTTTTTTCCATTTCACTCCTGGCTGCCACGCGCGCACGCTGCCGCTCCGGCCAATGTGTCAGCGTTGATGTCGGGTGTGATCCATAAGGCCGGCCTGTTTGCGCTGCTGCACTTTTTGCTGATTCAGGGCAAGCCCGATGCCTGGATGGGCTGGCTGCTGCTGGCGTTTTCTGCCACGTCGGCGGTGATTGGCGGGCTGTACACCGTGGGCCAGCGCGACCTCAAAAGGCTGCTTGGCTATTCATCGACGGAAAACGTCGGCATTGCAGGTATTGGTTTTGGTGTGGGTATGCTGGGGCAGGCGTGGGATGTGCCGGGTTTGGTGGCGCTGGGTTACGCCGGGGGCATGTTGCATGTGCTCAACCATGCGTTTTTTAAATGCCAGTTGTTTTACGCGGCGGGCTGCGTCTATCAGGCCAAGCACGGGGTGGACCTGGAACGCCTCGGCGGTCTGGCCAAGCTGATGCCTCTGACGGCGTTGTGCTTTCTGGTGGGCGGTGTGGCGATTTCGGCGCTGCCGCCGTTCAACGGTTTTGCCAGCGAATTTTTGATTTATAGCGGGCTGTTCACTGGGGATGCCTTGAGTGTCTGGGTCAAACTGTTGCTGGGCGGCGTGGCCACGCTGCTGGCGTTTGTCGGCGCGGTGTCGGCGCTGTCCATCACCCGGGCATATGGCGTGATCTTCATGGGCCAGTCGCGCGACGACACGCTGCCACCCGGTGTTGAGCCCAGCGGCTGGATGCTGGCACCACTGCTGATTCATACCGCTGGCACGGCGCTGCTGGGCTTGCTGCCGGTGTTGGGGTTGGCGATGGTGGCGGCACCGACACGGCTGTTTTTGCAGGCCATGGGGCATGCCGATGCGGCGCAGGTGGAGGTCGCCATGGCCAATTTGCAGGCGGTGTTGCAGCGGGTTGGGCTAATTTCTGTCACGGTGGCCGCGGTGATCATCTTGTTGTGGCTGGTCTACCGGCTACTGTGCCAGCAGCCAGCGGCCAGCGGTCCCACCTGGGGTTGCGGCTACACCGCAGGCAGCGCGAAACTGCAGTACACCGCCAGCAGTTTCTCCAAGGACTTTGCGCATAACTATGACGGTGCGCTGGTGCTGCTGAAACGCCAGAAAGCGCCGCAGGGCTATTTTCCGGACGATGCCTATGTGGTGACCAGCTGTGTCGACGCGGTGGAGCGCCGGCTTTACAACGTGATTGGCCAGGGTGACCAGTCCGCTGGACTGATCTCGCGGCTGATGCACGAAGACGACCCGCGCCTGGGCTTTGCTTTGGGTTTGGCAGCGGTGGTGGCCATTGCCGCGCTGGTGCTGCTGTCGTCGCCGGGAGGGCTGCCTTGAACGCGCCGGTTTTACTGACACTGGCGCACATCGTTCTGGTGCTGGGGATGCCGTTTTTGCTGATCGGGGTGATCAATCGCACCAAATCCTGGTGGGCGGCGCGCAAAGGGCCGGGGTTGCTGCAGTCGTTTCACGACCTGCGCCGCTTGCTGCGCAAGCGTCCGGTGGTCAGCCACACCACCACGCCACTGTTTCGCGCCAGCGCCTGGGCAGTTTTGGCCTGTGGTTTGCTGGCGATGGGTTTTGCGCCCATGCTGGGCCAGTTTGCACCATTGTCGTTTGCGCATGACTTTGTCGCCATGGCCTACACATTGGGTCTGGCGCGGCTGGTGCAGATGCTGGCTGCCATGGATGTGGGCAGCCCGTTTGAGGGCATGGGCGCGGCGCGCGAGGCCATGTTTGGCGCGTTTGCCGAACCGGCGCTGTTTTTGCTGCTGGGCACACTCAGTGCGGCCACGGGATTGAGCAGTTTTTCCGATCTGCTGGGCCATCTGCACCACACACCGTATTACGCGCTGATCGTTGCGCCACTGGCCTTGGCACTGCTGATCTTGCTGCAAACCGAAGCCGCCCGTGTGCCGGTGGATGACCCGCAGACCCACCTGGAACTCACCATGATTCACGAGGTGATGATCCTCGACCACAGTGGCCCCGACCTGGCGGCCATGCAATACGCCGCTGGCCTCAAACTCACGCTGTATTGCGGGCTGATCGCCACCTTGCTCAACCCGTTTGACCCGTTGGTCGCACCGGTGGCGGCGATTGCCACATCAATCGGCCTGATGCTGGCCGTGGCGGTGGTGGTGGGTTGCTTCGAGTCGCTGATGGCGCGCCTGCCGCTCAAGTGGGTGACCGGCTATGTCTGGGTGGCGGGCTGGCTGACACTGGTTGCTGCTGCCGTGGTGGGCGTGACCGGGGGCGGCTTATGAACGTGGCCAACAACCCGACGCTGGCGCTGATTGCCTGCCTGCTGGCCACGGTGATCCCGGTGTTTTTTGGTCGGCTGTCCCACACGCCCACGTGGCTGAGTCT
>JAGOUM010000024.1 GCA_018061265.1 Rhodoferax sp.
CCGCCAGGTCGGGCAGCACTGGCAATGCCGGTGGCAACGCCACTGCGGCGGCCCGTGCGCCGTCCGCCGAACAAAAGGCGCGAGACTCGGATGCCCGGCAGATTCTGCAGTCGGAACTCAAACGGGCTCAGGCACGACAGGAAGAATTACAAAAGGAATACAACAACGGCCAACCCGACAAACGGGGTGATGAGGCACGTAACCACCAGAAGTACCTGGACCGGGTTGCTGAACTCAAGGCCAGTCTGGCACGCAACGAAAGTGACATGGCCGGTATCCGACGCGAGCTCGATCGTTTGCCTGACCCCAACGGTGTGAACTCAACACGCTGAACTGCCGACGCCAGCGTGAAAACCACTCTAACAGGCAGTGCGATGGGGCAAGCGTCATCGGCTGCCGATGGCTACAAGGCGCTGGATATGCTGGCGACCTCGGTCGCCGTGGTGCGTGACGATGGTACCGTGCTGTTTGTCAATGCGGCACTTGAAGATGCACGTGGCATCTCGCGCCGGGTGCTGGTGGGCTCACATTTCCCGGACAGCTTTTCGCAGCCCGCCCATTTGCGCACGGCCCTGGCAGGGGCCGGTGACCGTGAGTTTGCCGCGCTGCGCTATGACGCCTGGCTGCTGCGTATGGGGCGCGACCCGCTGCCGGTTTATGTGATCGTCACACCCACCGAGGGGCCCGAGATGGTGGTGGAGTTGCAGCCGCTGGAGCAACAAACCCGCAAAGACCGTGAAGAGCGCCTGGCCGAACTGGCACAGGCCAACAAGGAACTGATCCGCAACCTGGCCCATGAGATCAAAAACCCGCTGGGCGGCATTCGGGGTGCAGCCCAATTGCTGGAAATGGAAATGGACTCGGCCGAGCTCACCGAGTACACCCAGGTCATCATCCGCGAGGCGGACCGCCTGCAATCGCTGGTTGACCGCCTGTTGGCACCCCACCGGCGGCCGCATGTGGTGGGTGATGTCAACATTCACGAGGTTTGCGAGCGGGTGCGCTCCCTCATGCTGGCTGAGTTTCCCAAAGGCCTGACCGTGGTGCAGGATTACGACACCTCGATTCCGGAGTTTCGTGGTGACAGCGAGCAGCTCAATCAGGCAGTGCTCAACATTGCCCACAACGCCTGCCAGGCATTGGGGGAACGTATTGCGCAGGGCGACGCCATCCTGACCTTTCGCACCCGGGTGGCGCGCCAGAGCACATTTGGCCGACAGCGTTACCGGTTGGCACTGGAATTGCATGTGATTGATAACGGGCCTGGCGTACCAGACTCGATCAAGGACCGTATCTTCTTCCCGCTGGTATCCGGGCGGGAAGGGGGTTCGGGGCTCGGCCTGACACTGGCACAAACCTTTGTCGGCCAACACCACGGCCTGATCGAGTGTGACAGCCAGCCTGGACACACTGATTTCAAAATATTAATCCCTCTACCCTGAGCGGGAGACCTTTGCACACTGCACGGTGGGCAGTGTTGGTCGGTCTGGGTACAACCATAGGTGAGACGACTTTATGAAGCCCATTTGGATCGTTGACGATGACCAATCCATCCGCTTCGTTCTGGAAAAGGCTTTGCTTCGAGACGACTTGCCGACCCGCAGTTTTACCAATGCGCGCGACGTCCTGACGGCTTTGGCACAGGATGACGACGCCGGGCCGCAGGTGCTGGTGAGTGATATCCGCATGCCTGGTGGCAGCGGTCTGGACCTGCTCGACAAGGTCAAGGCACGTTTTCCAGCCTTGCCGGTCATCATCATGACCGCATTTTCAGACCTGGACAGCGCCGTCTCGGCGTTTCAGGGCGGCGCATTTGAGTACCTGCCCAAACCCTTTGACATCCCCAAGGCGGTTGAGCTGATTCGCCGGGCCGTCGAGGAAAGCCAGCGTGAGGAAGTCAGTGAGGAGCGTGACACCGACGCCCCCGAGATGCTCGGTCAGGCACCGGCCATGCAGGACGTGTTTCGCGCCATTGGGCGCCTGAGCCAGAGCAATGTCACGGTAATGATCACCGGGGAGTCCGGCTCCGGCAAGGAACTCGTCGCGCGTGCCTTGCACAAACACTCGCCCCGCGCCAACGGGCCCTTTGTGGCCATCAATACCGCTGCCATCCCCAAGGATTTACTCGAATCCGAACTATTTGGTCATGAGCGTGGTGCCTTCACGGGTGCCCAGACGATGCGGCGTGGTCGTTTTGAGCAGGCCGATGGTGGCACCCTGTTTCTTGATGAAATCGGCGACATGCCGTTTGACCTGCAGACGCGTTTGCTGCGGGTATTGTCGGACGGCCATTTCTACCGGGTGGGCGGCCATGGTGCCGTCAAGACCAATGTGCGGGTGATTGCCGCCACCCACCAGAATCTGGAGCAGCGCGTCAAGGAAGGCGGGTTTCGTGAGGACCTGTTCCACCGGCTCAACGTCATCCGCCTGCGTTTGCCTGCCTTGCGCGAGCGCCGCGAAGACATCCCGATGTTGACCCGCCACTTCTTGCAGCAAAGCGCGCGTCAGCTCGGGGTGGAACCCAAACGTATCTCCGAGGCCGCACTGGTCTGGTTGGGCAATTTTGGTTTTCCGGGCAATGTGCGCCAGCTGGAGAACATCTGCCACTGGGTCACGGTCATGGCGCCCGCACAAATGATCGAGCCCAAAGACCTGCCGCCAGAGGTGGGTGTGTCCGAGGGTGTTGATCTGAATGACGCCGTGGGTGCTGCGCCGACACTGGCATTGGGCGAAGCGGAATTGCCCGTCAATCTGCCCTTAAGCAGTCCTCTGCCGGCAACCCAGCCGGTGCGCCTGCTGGCCGAAGCCGGTGAGCACAGCTGGGAGCATGGGCTGGAGCTTGACGCCAGCCTCCTGCTCAAGACCGACCGCACCGACGTATGGGACGAACTGACACGCCGTTTTGAGTCGCGCTTGATCTCTGCCGCACTGGCGGCCACCCGTGGCCGACGGATCGAGGCCGCGCAAAAACTCGGCATTGGCCGCAACACCATCACGCGCAAGATTCAGGAGCTGGGTTTGGAGTAAAATCAGCCCCAAGCGCTTATGCTGTATAGATTTGTAGCTACAATTGACGAAGTAAATTTGTCGATGTGAAGGTACGCCTGCTACGGCAAACTCGACTCAGACGGATGGATGTTTTCCGGCTCTTTCAGGTCCCAGGCGGCCTTGATCGCCAGGATGCGCGGCAGGATCGATTCGAATAACTGCACTAATCGCGGCTCGAAATGGCTGCCGGCACTTTCGCGCAATGTGGCCAGCACCCGCTCGATTGGCCAGGGTGCCTTGTACGGGCGCTTGGTGACCAGGGCGTCAAACACATCGGCCAGCGCCACAATGCGGGCGGACAGGGGGATCAACTCCCCCGCGAGTCCATCCGGGTAACCAGTGCCGTCCCAGCGTTCATGGTGCCGTAGCGCAATCTCTGCCGCCAATACAAACAGTGGTGCGTTGCTTTTGGCCAGGATGTCGTGCCCGATACGCGGGTGTTTCTTGATCTCCACCCATTCAGCGGCATCCAGCTTGCCGGGTTTTTTGAGGATGGCGTTGGGAATGCCGATCTTGCCGGTGTCGTGCATGGGGGCGGCCAACTCGATCTGTTGGCACAACTCGGGTGCCAGGCCGACCGCCTGCGCGAGCGCGCCGGCGTAAGCTGCCATGCGCCAGATGTGAACACCGGTGTCGTTGTCGTTGTAGTGCCCGGCTTCACCCAGCATGTGAATGGCGTCGTGGTGGCTGCGTTCGAGATGGCTGGCGCGCACCAGCGACAAATGGGTGCGCACCCGCGCCAGCACAATGGGCGGCGACACCGGTTTGACGATGTAGTCCACCGCACCCACTTCAAACCCGGCGGTTTCATCACCGACGGTGGACTTGCCACTGATAAATATCACCGGGATGTTCTCAGTCGCCGGATTGGCCTTGAGCGCCCGGCACACCGCATAACCGTTCATGTCGGGCATCTCGATATCCAGCAGGATCAGGCACGGGTGGTGCTTGTGGACTGCCGCCAGTGCCTCAGCGCCATTGCGGGCAAAGACCAAAACATGGTGGGGCGACAGGATATGCTCCAGCGCCGCCAGGTTTTGCGGTTCATCGTCAACGATCAGAATCGGACTGGCAGGCATCTCATGGCTCCTTCAGCGCAACACCCAGGCTGTGCGCCAGTGTCCGCGTCGCGGCCTCACCACCACGAAAATCGTAGTCGTCCAAAGCCGTATGCAAGGCCTGCAGGCGATCGCCAGACCGGCCGGTGTCCAGCTCAGCCAGAACCGGGCGGATCAGGCTGGGCTGGTCGGTGTCAAAGGCTTGCAGCAGTTGATGCAACAGCTCGGCCAGTCGGGTGGCCTCAAAACCGGCGGCCATGGCCACTTCACCAGGGGACTCGGGCGGGGCGTATTGATGGATCGAGGTCAGTGCCGTACCAAATGCCAGATCCAGCTCCCGCAGACTTTGCGCCGGATTGCGCCCCAAGTGCAGGTCGGCATTGACCTGTTCGGCCAGTGCTGCCACGTCCTTGAGCGCCATGTAGCTGGCGGCCCCTTTGAATTTGTGGGCCAGCGCTGCAGCGTCAGCAGGCTCCAGCGTCTGCAGGGTGGACACCACATCGCCATAGGTCTGCACAAATTTGCGCAGGTATTGCCGGTAGCGCGCCGGGTCCTGCCATAGCGCCAGACCTGCCGAAATCGCCAGTCCAGGCATATCTTGAGAGTCATTTGCCAGCTTGTCACCCCGGGGCAGGGCGGGTGACGCGGGTGCTGTGTTCGGCAGCGGCGGTTTCCACCCGGTGAGTTTGATGATCACGGCAATGGCGCTGTCCACATCAAACGGCTTGGTAATGACGGCATTCATTCCGGCATTGTTGGCCAGGTCCTGCTGCTCCATGAAAACCCCCGCCGTCAGCGCCACCACCGGCAGATTGACCAATGCCGGGTTGCGCCGGATCTGGCGCGTGGCCTCGTAGCCGTTGAGCACCGGCATTTGGACGTCCATCAACACAATCTGTACCCCGTCGGGATGTTTGGTCAGCCAGTCCAGCGCCTGTTGACCATCGTTGGTCAGCTCCACCTGGGCACCTTCGCTCACCAGGATGCGGTAGGCGACCTCACGGTTGATGTCGCTGTCGTCCACTACCAGAATACGCATGCCCCGCAGGCGGGCCACGGCGTGACTGGCGGGCTGGGCTTCAATACCCTGACGCACCCGCAATGCATGGGCTACAGCGTTGTACAGGCTCGATGCAGTGATGGGTTTGCTCAGCACCGCATCGGCCAGATGCCGGTCGGGGTGCTGCAGCCGTTCACGGCTGGAGTACGCGGTGACCATGATGATGATCGGGTCATGGTCGTCATTGAGCTCCTCGCGAATCCGTTTGGCAGTGGCCAGTCCATCAAGACCGGGCATCTTGTAGTCCAGCAACAAAACTTCGGTTTGTTGGGGGCGCTGCGCCCGGGCCTGCACATGCCGGATGGCTGCTTCACCGGAGCCGACGCCAGTGGCTTGCCAGCCCAGACCCTGCACCGTGCCACACAGTGCCTCGCGGGCAATCGGGTTGTCGTCGGCCACCAGTACGTTGAGGCCCGCCATCTCGGGTGCCGCCAGCCAGCTGTCTTGTCCGTGCTCAAAACGCAGTTCAAACCAGAACTCACTGCCGCTGCCGGGCACACTGGTCACCTGCAATTCTCCGCCCATACAGGCCACCAGGCGGCGGCTGATGGCCAGCCCCAAGCCGGTACCACCAAAGCGTCGGCTAATCGAGCCATCCACCTGTGAAAAAAGCTCGAAGATCTCTTTTTGTTTGTCCAGCGCAATGCCGATGCCGGAGTCACGCACGGAAAAGCGCAACGTGATGTGTTGTTCCTGCTTGGCGACGACACTCACTGCCAGTTCCACATGCCCGCGTTCGGTGAACTTGATGGCGTTGCCCGCCAGGTTGATGAGCACTTGCTCCAGGCGCATGGCGTCGCCGTGTAACTGGCTGGTTTTGCCCGGCGGTGGCGCGATGATGAGCTCAAGGTCTTTTTCACCCGCGCTGCTGGACATGATGGTCGACAGGTTGTCCAGCACATCACCCAGACGGAACGGTCGGTTCTCGATCTGCAGCTTGCCCGACTCGATTTTTGAAAAATCGAGGATGTCGTTGATGATGCTCAGCAGCGAACGCCCGGCCACCCGGATCTTGTACGCCAGGTCGTTGGCTTCACCTGGCAATGACAGCTGCTCAAGCAGGTAGGCCAACCCCAGAATGGCGTTCAGCGGTGTGCGGATTTCGTGGCTCATGTTGGCGATAAACGCACTCTTGGCCGCGGTGGCTGCCTCGGCGGTTTTTCTGGCAGCGTGCAGGGTTTGTTCGGCCAGCTTGTGGGCGCTGATGTCGGTGTAGGTGAGCAGCGTCCAGCCATTGGAAATGGGCAGCGCCCGTATTTCCAGGAAGGTACCGTTGGCCTGCTGACGTTCTATTTGTACTGCTTGGCGCTCGTCCATCACCTTGGTGAAACCCGCCAGAACCTCCTCGAAGGATCGCTGCGGGTAGTCACCCCGGGCATGGTTAAAACGCACCGCATCGGCAAAACACAACGGTTCTTTGGCGAGTAATTCGGGTGGGTAGTCCAGCAGTTCACCAAACAGGGTGTTGCGCAAAACGACACGGCGCTGTTGGTCGTACACCACCAGGCCAAAGGGCAGGGCGGCCACCACTTCGTTGAGCAGGCGGTTGAGGTCGCGGATCTGCTGCTCGCGTGCCCTGCGCTCGCTGTTGTCCACCATCATGCTGTTGGTTTCTTTGGGCCGGCCGGCCTCGTCCCGAATCAGGTCACCGCTGATCAGGAAAGACTTGACCTGCCCGTTCTTGGCAATAAAGTCCACCTCGACGTCGCGTACCCGGCCATTGGCCAGCATGGCGGCAAATTCGCGCTTCACATGCTCGGCACATTGCGGGGCAACAAACTCAAACACGCGATGTCCCTGGTATTCCTCCCGGGTGTATCCCAGCATGTCAAGTTCGGTCTGATTGACACGCAGAATGGTGCCGTCGGGTGCCAGTGAGTGGTAACCGCAAGGTGCGTGGTGATAAATGTCCAGGTATTCCTGACTGCTTTGGCGCAACTGGGCTTCAAGCTGTTGGTTAAACAAGGCCAGCTCGGTTTGTAAACGCTTCTGTGCGCTGATGTCCTCCGAATAGATCGCGATGCCCTCGGGCACGGGCTGCACGATGACATGAAACCAACCCACAGCGCCATCCGGAAACACAAACTCCTGCTCGCCAGACTGCACGGTGCGCTCTTGCATGCAGGCCTTTTCCCAGCCAAAGACGACGGTCTCGGTGATGCCAGGCCAACATTCCATCACCGTTCGGCCCAACAGGCTTGCCACCGAACAACGGTTTTGTACTTCGGCCGCCTTGTTGATGAAGGTATAGCGCCAGTCAAAGTCGACAATCTGGCAGCCGCCCAGCATGTTTTCCAGCATGCTGCGAAAGGTCGACTCACGGTGTTCCAGGTTCCCCTCGGCAATTGATCGGGCTTCGTCACTGGCCTGCCAGCTGCTTTCCGCCAGAAACAGCCTGCCGCGCAACTTTTCATGATCCAGCTGTGGCCGCAAATCGGCATAACTGCCAAAAAAGCCGAGCAATTGGTCGTGCGCGTCACGAACCACACCCAGGGTCACAAATACCGGAATACATGTGCCATTTTTGGTACGGCGTTCGACCTTGCCAGCCCAACTGCCGTGCTCCTTGAGCTTGTGCACCATGCTGGACTGCACAGCCAATGCTTCAGGAGACAGTGGGCTCAGGCAACTGACCGATTGACCCACCAGTTCGTCGCGCTGGTACCCAAACAGTTCACAAAAGGCCGGGTTGGCATAGGTGATCAGCAATTGCGCATCGGCAAACAGCATGGCTTGCGTGGTCTGCATAAAGGCTTCACTCAACAGCAGGCGCTGTTGGTCCTCCTGAACCTGCAGGGTGATGTCGCGTGAGATGCCGAACAGGCCAACCACCTGGCCATGGGTATCAAACACCGGTCCTTTGATTTCGGCGAAGACCATGGGCTTACCGTCGAGCCCCAGCACACTTTCCTCTAGTTTGCTGTTTTTGCCGCCCATCATGATGGCCGCGTCGTTTGCCGCAATCTCGCGGGCCGAGCGGCTGTCAAACAGGCTGGAGTCATCGCAGCCAATGATCTCATGCGCCGGTTTCCCGATAAAGCCTGCAGTTGCCGGATTGGCCAGCAGGTACCGGCCCTGGCGATCTTTCAGGTAAATGGCGTCCGAGGTACCGCCGACCACCGCGTTGAGCAGATTGCGGTCCATGTCAGTTTTGGTCAGCGCGTTTTTCAGTCGGTGCGCCAGCAGGCTGACCACCACACCGCTGGCGATCAGCACCGCCCACTGAAACAAATCCTGGCCGTGCGCAATGCGAAAACTCATTACCGGCGGCAACATCAGGAAGTTGGACAGCAGCGCGGCCAGTCCGGTGGCGAGTAGGCCTGGGCCTAAGCCGCCGAGCATGGCGCTGAGCACAATCGGCAGCATGAACAGCACCAACTGTCGGTTATCGCCACCTCTATCAGCAATCGTGTACTGCACCACCGCCATGGCCAGCGTGACGATGGCAGAAAAGCCGAAATACATCCAGCGCCCGGACCGGGGTGGATGCAGCGTGGACGCCAGCGAGTGCGAAAAGGCTGTGCCATCGCGGGTGCGGTCTTGCGGCATGGCCCGCAAGGCAATAAAAAACAGGCCCGCTGTGGCCAGCACAAAAAACACCCCTTTGGCACTGGAGAGCCAGACCACATCGCCCACATCGGTCAACAGCGACAACAACTGGTCGGACAAAAAAATCCAGGCCAGGCCCATCAGCGTGTAGGCGGCGGTGACCGCTACGATGAAGCGATTGCGTGGCGATGGTGTCATAAAACCTCACGGACGTCGCTGTTCGACGACAAACCGGTTTACCAACCCACCGGTGGGGTTGTCAGCGGCATGGCCTCTATATTACCCCGTGATCAGGTCCAGCCCACGCACTGGGTGCACCCGGTTCTTGTTGTTCTTCCAATCCACAAGTTGATAGTCTTTTTGGCTTCCAGCGCTTATTGGCGATGCGCTTTCAGCTATTGAAGTTGTATCGTCAACTTTCTGACAATGTCAGAACGACCGGTGTATGGTCACTCGGCCGGTCATTCTTGCGCGGTGTTTTGTCAATCTGGCAGGCGCTGGCGCGGGCTTTGAGCGACTGGCTGATCAGGATGTGGTCAATGCGCATGCCCCGGTTGCGCCGGAAGGCCATGTCACGATAGTCCCACCACGAGTAGCTCTTGGGTGGCTGTGCAAACAGCCTGAAGGCATCGGTCAAGCCCAGCGCGACCAGAGCCTGCAGGTGGTAGCGCTCGTCGTCGGTGCAGTGAATCTGGTCACGCATACCCTCAGGGTCCCACACGTCGGCGTCGTCAAAGGTGATGTTGTAGTCACCCATCAGCACCAGGTTGGGGTGTTGCTGCAACTCGGTGTGCAGCCACTGGCGCAGGCCCTTGAGCCAGGCCATCTTGTAGTCAAACTTGTCGCTGCCGGGCTCCTGGCCGTTGGGAAAGTAGGCACCAATCACCCGGACCGACGCCGGGTTGCCGGCACCGTCAGGCAGCGGCAGCGTGGCGGTAATGACGCGGGCCATGTCATCGTCAAAACCGGGGATGTTCTTGATCACATCACGCGCGGGCTGGCGCGACAACAGTGCCACGCCGTTGTAGGTTTTCTGGCCAAACCACTGCGCCTGGTAACCGGCCTGGGCAAATGCAGCTGCGGGAAACTTGTCGTCGGTGAGCTTGAGCTCCTGCAGTGCCAGCGCGTCCACCGGGTTGGCGGCCAGCCAGTCCAGAACCTGCGGCAGGCGCACATTGAGGGAGTTCACGTTCCAGGTGGCGAGTTTCATAACAAAATGGCCTCTAGCGCTTAAATATATTGCGTTTAATGCTATCAAAAATGTTGGTATGTGACAAAGCTGAAGGGCAGTCCGGCCGCTGAAATTTGGCTTTCACGCCGAACTTCCCGCCACGTCGCATCCAATTGTGGCGCAAAGGCGTCGCCCTCAAAGTCTGCCTCAAGCTCGGTGACCACGGCCTCAACGGCCAGTGCCAGCGCCTGGGCATAGACCTCAGCACCACCAATCACCCAGGCCGTGCTGTCAGCCGGGCACAGGGTGCAGGCCGCTTTGATGGAGTGTGCCACCATCGCACCCTCGGCCTGCCAGCCGATCTGGCGCGTCACCACGATATTCAGGCGCCCGGGCAGTGGCCGGTACTTTGGTGGCAAAGAGTCCCAGGTCTTGCGCCCCATGATCACCGGGCTGCCCAGCGTGTGGCGCTTGAAGTGCGCCAGATCTTCGGGCAGATGCCAGGGCAAGGTGTTATGGTGGCCAATGACACCGTTGCGGGCGCGGGCAAAAATCAGTTTGAGTTGCATGGTTGAGTCGTTTCAGGTCAGGCGGTTCAGGTGCTCAGTGGTTGCCAGCAAGCCCAGCAAAATCAGCAGCAGTGCGGGCATCACGGCACCAAGACCCAAGTGGCTGGCCAGAACACCACACGCTGCGGGCACCAGTGCCCCGCCAACATAAGACAAACCCACCTGTCGCCCGATCACCGCCGCAGTGATGCTGACCGGAAAACGCCGCGCGGTTTCATGCATCATCGACGGGTAAATTGGCGCACAGCCCAGGCCCATCAACACCAGACCGGCCAGCGACAGTGGTTCAGGCAGATCCGGCGGCGCAAAAACCAGCCCGCCGGTTATGGCCGCCAGCACACCCAGTCGGATCAGCCGCCGGTTACCCAGCCGGTTGGCCACCAGGCCGATGCCAAATCGCCCGGCGGTGATGGCACCGTAATAAAACGAAACCCATAAGCCGGCGCGCGCCGCATCCAGGCCACGATCCGTCACCAGAATGCTGGCGGCCCACAGGCCGGTGCCCAGCTCGGCTGAGACGTAGAGCAGGAACGCCAGCGGTGCCAGCCAGGTTGCCAGTGTGCTGACGGGTTGGATGGAGTTTTGTTGTGCGTCCTTGTGGGTTTGCGGCTGCGGTCTGGCGTTTTCACGCGTCCACAAAGACAGCGACGCCAGCAGCACCAGCGCCAGTGCCAGCTGCAGTAATGCCAGCGTCTGGTAGCCGCTGGCCCAGCCGCCGGGTACCAGCAGCGCACCACCCATGATCAGCGGGCCCAGGGTGGCACCAACACCCCAGCAGCCGTGCAGCCAGTTCATGTGGCGCGATGAATAGTGTTGCGCCACAAAGTGGTTCAACCCGGCGTCCACTGCACCGGCACCCAGGCCCAGCGGCACCGTCAGCGCGAGCAGCCAGGCCAAAGAAGGTGCCACTGAATAACCCAGCAGTGCCAGCCCGGTCAAGAAGCCACTGACCATCACCACCGGCCCCGTGCCCAGGCGTTTGAGGATGTGGCCACTCACCAGGGTGCTGGTGCCTGAGGCCAGCGTACCCATCAGGGTCAGCAAGCCGACGGCCGCCAGTGGCTGGTTCAGGTCCAGCCGCATCGCCGTCCAGGCCACACCCAAAACACCGTCGGGCAGGCCCAAGCTGACAAAGGCCAGGTAGATGATGGCCAGCAGTGCGAAATGTGACCAGGTCGGCTTGGCCGTTTGCCCCATGCGGGTCACGGATGTGCCTCGGGCATCGCCAAATGGGGCAGGTAGTCGGCGACCAAAGTTTTGACAATGGCTGCCTGCAATGCATCTTTGCCACGTTTGTTGGCATCGCGGTCTGGCTGTAGAGACAAACTGGTCTTGATTCGTGCGAAATCTAGCGGATGCACGGTGCGCATCAAGGCCATGTCTCCGGAAGTTGCGACCACCACTTGATCAATGCGACGAGCATGGGTCAGCCGCTCACCCATGGACACCTGAACCGCCCAAAAGTCGTCCTCTGCCTCGCTCATGCGCAAAGGGTGTGGATCATCTTCCCGGGCAATTCTTCGCACGATGTCCACCTCAAAACCATCGTTGTTTCTCGCGGTGTAATGCTGCTCGTTGACCACCTCAAAACTGGGGTCCACCTTGCGCAGCAAGCCGATCAGGGAACTGTCGATTTTCTGCATGGCAGTCATGAAGGCCAGCCGCCTGCGGGTATCAAAGAACATGTCCACGTCCCGGGTGGCCATGGCCTGTTCGGCGATACGAAGGCCAGCCGCAGTCTCAAATGCGTACAGGGCATGGGTGCCGACCACCAGAAAATGCGCTGCAACCCCGGCTTTCTCAAAGTGGTTCAGGATGTTGACCACGATATTGGGCACTCGACCCACCCGCAGCGCCCGATTGAGTCGTTGTTGTATGCGCAGCTGCCCTTTCAGCGCGGAAACGCGTTCTTCAAGCGTGGTCTTGCGCTGTGTGAAAGTGTCAAAAAGTTTTTGTGTCGTCTCGGAGTGCGCACCCAGCGACTTTTGTGCGCCTGCCGCTGAGCTTCTGATCAGGGTACGGGTGCCTTTGAGCTCACGCCAGAACATGGACCCACGCACTTCTGCTGCGGACTTGGTGGCTTGTGCCAGCGCCAGAAAAACCGTCTCAGCATCAATGTATTGACGTTTCTGGCTCTCGCTGAGCTCAAACAAGGTGTTGGTAGACGGCATCTTTTGCCTGGTTCATCATAAAAAGTCAAATTCCGACTTTACGCTGAACCTTATTTAAAATCAATGTGTTATGTCGGGTTGAATCACACTGCCACCGGCGCCTTGATGGCCGGGTGGCATTGGTAGCCCTGCACCTCGAAGTCTTCGTACTGGTAGTCAAACAAGGTGGCAGGGCGCCGTTTGATCACCAGCGCCGGGTAGGCAAAAGGCGCGCGGCTGAGCTGCAGTGCCACCTGTTCAGCATGGTTGCTGTAGATGTGGCAGTCGCCGCCAGTCCAGATGAAGTCACCCACATCCAGATCACATTGCTGCGCCACCATGTGAGTCAGCAAAGCATAACTGGCGATGTTGAAGGGCACACCCAGAAACAGGTCGGCGCTGCGCTGGTAAAGCTGGCAACTCAGCTTGCCGCGCCCGCCGGTGCCGGTGGGTGGTGCCACGTAAAACTGGAAAAACGCGTGGCAGGGCATCAGTGCCATCTGGTCCAGCTCGGCCACGTTCCAGGCACTCACCAGGATGCGGCGTGAATCCGGGTTGGCCTTGAGTGTGTCGAGCACCTGCTGAATCTGGTCGATGTGGCCACCATCGGGGGTTGGCCAGCTGCGCCACTGCACCCCATAGACCGGCCCGAGGTCGCCGTCGGGACCCGCCCACTCGTCCCAGATGGTGCAGCCACGCTCCTGCAGCCACTTCACGTTGCGCCCGCCCTGCAAAAACCACAGCAGTTCGACGATGATGGCTTTGAGAAAGACCTTTTTGGTCGTCACCAGCGGGAACCCCTGGTTCAGGTCAAAGCGCATCTGGTGCCCAAACACGCTGCGCGTGCCGGTGCCGGTGCGGTCAGTCTTGAGCACGCCATGCAGGCTGACGTGGCGCAGCAAATCTTCGTAGGGGGTGGGGATAGGAGTGTGAGACATTGTCAATAGCCGCCAAACAGGGTGTCGAGTGCGTTCTGAATCGTGTCTTGCTGGCCAGCGAGGTTGGTCATGGCGCGGCGCAGTTCAAATACCGGCACAGCGCCCAGGGCACAGGTGTTCATCACCAGCAGTTGGCCCTCCACCAACAGGGTGGGACTGAGTTCGCTGATCCTGCCCTGAAAATGGGCCGGTGAATGCAAGGGCACCACAACACGTGTTTCAATGTCAAGGTAAGTGTTTTGAACATCCAGCCAGTAAGGCACCGCGTCACGGGATTCGGCCTCGGGGTTTGCAAATACGTCAAATCGCGCCATGGTCAGCCTGGCTCGCGGCCGTCGCCAAGACTTTTTCCAAAACTGCGGTATCTGGCCAAGGGTAAACCGTGGCGACGAACATGGTCGTTGTACGCTGCAAATCCTTCGCGGTTGTCGGCACGCCACTTTTCCCAGTAACGCCGCTTCACTTCGTCGGCGAGCAACGTGTCAACCGTCTGCGACAGATTCATGCCCATGTCGCGCGCGGCCTGAAGCACCTTGACGTTGAGTGACAGGTTGGTGGCCTTTTTTGGCGCGTTGTCAAAATCAAGCATGGCGGGCTCCAGAATGTGCGCACAGTATATGCGCATGATCACCGCAATCCTGTGACTCGCCGTGGCTTGACCAAGGCTGCTATTCGCTGCGTGGGTAGCGACGCAGAAGCTCGGCGATGGAACCAGAAATCAGATTTTCGAGAACCGCAACATCGATGTCAGCCAGACTTTTGAAGTACAGGCAGGACTTGCCCATCGTGTGCTTTCCGAGCTTGCCGAGAAGTTCAGTCTGGTTCTCGCTTTCAGCGGTGAGGTAGACCACGATCTCCTTGCCGCGGATCGCAAAGCCGGTCATACATGCTTCACCAGACCGGCCACTGTCGTACCGGTAATGGTAGCTGCCATAACCGACGATGCTTGGCCCCCACATCCTGGGCTTCTCGCCCGTGACCTTGGCCAGGAGCGACATCAGCGTCATACAGTCGGCATGCTGCTTCTCGTTGCTGGCTCTGGCGGTGATGTAGTCGTCAATGCTGGCGTCCGTGGCCTTGGTCTTTGATTCAGCCATTGATTGCTCCTGGGTGCTTGGCATCGGCCCAACAGGGATGTCCAACCTTAATTTTTTGGTGTTCAGCATATGTCAGGACCAGGATTATTTCAATTTCGCGTCCGGTGGATGTGATTGCGACATGGTTTTATGCCAAATCAGCTCCCAGCGCTGAATGTAAAAGGGCTGTCAGCTATCAAATTAACCATTGGAGTAAGCACTTGATGCGTCAGGCGCTTGGCGCATCCCGTCATCATCGCTGGACGTTGCGACTGTCGCCTGTGTCCTGTTTGCATCTGCAGATTTCAGACCGCCAGCACCCGCCCCGGATTCATCAGGTTCAGCGGATCGAGTGCGGTCTTGATCGCCCGCATGGCCTGCAGCGCCACGGGTGATTTGTAATGTGCAAGGTGCTCAACTTTCAGGCTGCCAATGCCGTGCTCGGCCGACATCGAGCCACCATACTGCTGCACAGCGTCAAACACCATGCGGTTCACGGCGGGCTCGTGGTCGCGCAGAAAATCGGCCGCGTCAAGCCCTACCGGGGCCTGGACGTTGTAGTGCAGGTTGCCGTCGCCTAAGTGGCCAAAATTGACCAGGCGCACGCCAGGAATAGTCTGGGTCAGCAAGTGGTCGGTGGCAGCGACAAATGCCGGAATCTGTGAGATCGGCACCGACACGTCGTGTTTGATGTTCAGCCCCTCCTGCGCCTGCGCCAGCGAGATACTTTCGCGGATGTGCCACAGGGTCTGCGCCTGCGTCAGGTTTTCTGCCAGCACAGCGTTGGTCACGCAGCCTGCTGCCAGCGCCGCCTCCAGCAGGCCCTCAAACTGGGCGCGGGCATGGGCCTCTGATGTGTGGTCGGAGTTCTCCAGCAGCACACAAAATGGCCCGTCCTGGTACAAAGGCACACGCAGCTGGGAAAAGTATTTGGCCACCAGGCTCAAGGCAAACTGGCCCATCACCTCAAAACCGGTCAGACCAGCGCCAAGATGCTGGTGCGCCAGGCCCAGCAGTTGCACCGCCGCATCCAGCGACGGCAACACCGCCCAGGCGGTGAGCTGCGCCGCGGGCAGCGGGTAAAGCTTGAGTGTGGCTGCGGTGATGACACCCAGCGTGCCCTCGGAGCCGATGTACAGGTGGCGCAGGTCGTAGCCGGTATTGTCTTTGCGCAGGCCGCTGAGCCCGTGCCAGACCTGCCCCTGGGGTGTGACCACTTCGAGGCCCAGACACAGTTCACGCGTGTTGCCAAACCGCAGCACCTGGGTGCCGCCGGCGTTGCTGCCCAGATTGCCGCCAATGGTGCAGGTGCCCTCGGCGGCCAGGCTCAGTGGCAGCAAAAAGCCCGCCGAACGTGCCGCGCCCTGTACCGCCTGCAACACACAGCCGGCGTCCACGGTGATGGTCAGGTTGGCTGCGTCGATGGCCCGCACCGTGTTCATCCGCTGCAGGCTGAGCACCAGCTGGTGCCCACTGGCGTCGGGGGTTGAGCCAACCACCAGGCCGGTGTTGCCGCCCTGGGGTACCAGGCTCAGTCCGCTGTCCGGGTGACCTTGGCGGTAGGCCGCACAACATTGAACAACGCGTGCCACCTCGTCGGTGCTGGCCGGGCGCAGCACCGCCAGCGCCTTGCCGCGTGAGCGCTTGCGCCAGTCCTGCTCCCAGGCGCTGAGGTCACCCTGCGTCAGCACGTTGGCCGCGCCAAGGATGCCTGCCAGTTCAGCCAGCAGGGTTTGCATGCTCAGCGCCTGCGAGAGGTTTAAGGGCAGGGTGGCGCAGCCGCAGGCGCACATGCAGGGCGCAGGCGACAAACAGCAACAGGCACAGCAGTACCTCGATCCAGCCCAGCCAGTTGCCTGGCGGTTTGTCGCTGTAGCCGCGCACCACGCCTTCGGTGAAATACAGCCACACCATCAGGCTGACCCAACGGTAGGTGTACATGCGGTTTTTCAGCAGCCCGGCCAGCGGCAGACACAGTGGCAGCACCTTGAGCGCCAGCCACGAGCCACCCGGGCGGATGGGTGCCAGCCACAGCTCCCAGGCCAGGCCCAGCACAATCAGGCCCAGCAGGCTGGCCACGGCCAGCGTGCGCGTGGCAGCGACCGCCGCCGTGGGCTGAGCGGTGGGGCTGGTGGGCAGGGCGGTGGCGTGCGTCATGGGAGTGGCATCATAGCGGCATGACAGAAACTCCATTACCCGCGCTCGGATGGGCGCAGCGATTCAGCACCTTATGGATGGATCTGCGCCGTTTTCCCTGGCGCAACACCGCCATCACGCTGCGTGAGCGCTTTCGTGAGGACCGGCTGGGCCTGACGGCCAGCAGCCTGACCTTTACCACCATCATTTCGCTGGTGCCATTGTTTACCGTGTTTCTGGCGGTGTTTACCGCATTCCCGATATTTGCCAAGTTCCAGGACGTGCTGCAGAAATGGCTGGTCGAGAGCCTGATTCCCGAGAATATTGCGCGCCAGGTGCTGGGCTACCTGACGCAGTTTGCCGGCAAGGCCAGCCGCCTGGGCAGCGCCGGAGTGGCGGTGCTGTTCATCACCGCGCTGGCCCTGGTGCTGACCATCGACCGCACGCTCAACAGCATCTGGCGCGTGCGCCGGCCACGTCCGCTGGGCCAGCGTGTGCTGGTGTACTGGGCGGTGGTGACACTCGGCCCGCTGCTGCTGGCGGTCAGCCTGAGTATCACCTCTTATGCGGTATCGGCATCGAAAGGTCTGGTGGGCGTGATGCCAGGCGGTGTTCAGTTGCTGCTGGACAGCCTGCAGTTCCTGATGCTGGCCTGGGGTATGGCCGCGCTGTACCGCTACGTGCCCAACACCCAGGTGCGCTGGGGCCATGCCTGGGCCGGCGGACTGTTTGTCGCCGCCGGGTTGGAACTGGCCAAGGCGGTGCTGGTGCTGTACCTGAGCAAGGTGCCCACCTATTCGGTGCTTTACGGCGCATTCGCCACGGTGCCGATCCTGCTGGTGTGGATTTATGTGGCCTGGGTCATTGTGTTGTTGGGAGCGGTGATCGCTGCCTACCTGCCAAGCCTGCTGATGGGTGTTCAGCGCCGCGCCAGGGCCCATGGCTGGCAGTTCCTGCTGGCGCTCGAGACCCTGCAGCAGCTGGCGACCCTGCGCGCCGATCCGGGTAAGGGCCTGAGCCTGGAGCGTCTGAGCGCCTTGTTGCAAGTGGATTCATTGCAGCTGGAGCCGGTGATCGAGGCATTGATCACACTTGACTGGATTGGCCAGCTGCAGGAAGACCGCGCGGACGCGCAGGCGCGGCTGGTTCTGCTTGCTGACCCTGACACCACCCTGCTTGCTCCCCTGCTCGAAGCTTTGCTGTTGCGCCACGAGCCCAACACTGAAAATTTATGGAGAAGTGGCCGCTGGCGCTTGATCAGCTTGCGTGAAGCGCTATAAAAATAGATCCATCGGCGTGCGCCTCTGGCAATCGGCTTCTATTTCTCCAAAAAACTGCGCAGTGCGCTCAGTGTCTGCTCCGGTGCCTCGGTCATCTGGTTGTGGCCAACCGGTACGGTGGCGACCCGTACCGCTTTGCCAGCGGCCCGGGCGGCGTTGATCAGGCCTTGTGCCGCTTTGGGCGGTGTCATCTGGTCTGATTCTCCCAGCACAAACAGCACCGGACAGCCAATCTGCGCCACCGCGGTCTCGCCGTTGCGGTAACTGTCACAGGCGACAAAGCCCCGGTGAAACACGTTGACCGACCGGTTGCTGGCAAGCACGCGCCGCGCCAGTGCCATTGACGCGCCATAAACCCAGGTGCCCGGCCCCAACGCCGACGGCGGTGGCGCCAGGGTGCTGCGAGAAAACACGTTGACAAGTTTGATGGCGTCCTCGGGCGCGTTGAGCGACGCCGTCAGCAGCGCCGGTGACACCCGCATCGGGTGCGCCGTGCCGATCAGTACCAGGTGGCTGATGCGTGACCCCAGGCGTGCGGCGGCTTCCAGCGCGATCAGTGAACCCCAACTGTGGCCCACCAGTGCTGCCTTTGGCACCCCGGCGGCGTCGAGCAGCGCGGCAATAAAGTCGGCAGCCTGCTCGACGCTGGACGGTGCCTCTCCGGCGCTGCGGCAGTGGCCGGGCAGATCGATGGCCAGTACATTGAAGCCGTGGTGTGCCAGATAGCGGCTTTGCAGAATCCAGACACTGTGGTCGTTGAGTACCCCATGAATCAACACCACGGTGGGCTTGCCGGCATCAAAAGCTTTGCCGCCGGTGTAACAGTAGGTGGCTGCGTGATTGACTGTCAGTTCCATGGCTTACTCTGAAAATTTGAACAAAAATGGCTTCTAGCGCAATGCGGGTGTGCATTTCTAGCTATCAAGATTGCCAGCCTTTGCGGCCACTTTGAGGGCGCGTTGAAGATCGTCAATCAGGTCATCGGCGTCTTCCAGACCAATGCTCAGGCGGATCGTGCCCTGGCCGATGCCAGCGGCGGCCAGCGCCTGGTCATCCATGCGGAAATGGGTGGTGCTGGCCGGGTGGATCACCAGACTGCGGCAGTCACCCACGTTGGCCAGATGGCTGAAAACCTTGAGACTTTCGACAAAAACCTTGCCCTGGGTACGGCTGCCTTTGAGGTCAAAGCTGAACACCGAGCCCGCGCCGCGTGGCAGCAGTTGCCGCGCCAGCGCGTGGCTGGGATGTTGTTCCAGCATCGGATGACCCACACGCGCCACCAGCGGCTGGCTGGCCAGAAAGGCCACCACTTTCTCGGTGTTTTGCATGTGACGGTTCATGCGCAGCGACAGTGTTTCGATGCCTTGCAGGATCAGCCAGGCCGAATGCGGGCTCAGGCAGGCGCCAAAATCGCGCAGTCCCTCGCGCCGGGCACGCAGCAAAAAGGCACCCACGGTCGATTCTTCAGAAAACACCATGTTGTGAAAGCCGTCATACGCCTGTGTCAGCTCGGCAAACCTGCCGCTGGTGTCCCAGTCAAAACTGCCACCATCAACCACCAACCCGCCGATCACCGTGCCATGCCCGCTCAGAAATTTGGTGGCCGAGTGGTACACCAGATCGGCCCCGTGCTCCAGGGGCCGGATCAGCCACGGCGTGGTCAGGGTCGAGTCCACCAGCAGTGGCACACCGGCGTCGTGGGCGATCGCGGCCACGGTGGGAATGTCCAGCACATCCAGGCCCGGGTTGCCCACCGTCTCGCCAAAAAACAGCCGGGTGTTGGGTCGCACCGCCGCACGCCAGGCGTCGATGTCACCCGGTTTCACAAAGGTGGTCTCAATGCCAAAGCGCCTGAGGGTGTAGTTCAGCAGGTTTTGTGAGCCACCGTACAGCGCGGTGCTGGCCACGATGTGGCTGCCTGCTCCCATCAGTGTGGCAATGCTCAGGTGCAGCGCCGCCTGGCCGCTGGCCACCGAGATGGCACCAATGCCACCCTCCAGTGCGGCGATGCGTTGCTCCAGCACCGCGTTGGTGGGGTTGCTGATGCGCGAGTAAACATGGCCGGCGCGCTCCAGGTTAAACAGGGCGGCAGCGTGGTCACTGGACTCGAACACAAAGGAGGTGCTGAGGTGAATGGGCACGGCGCGTGCGCCTGTGGCAGGGTCAGGGGCGGCACCCGCATGCAGCGCAAGGGTGTCAAAACCGGGGTCGGAGTAGCCAGACATGGTGTTCCTGAAGGTGGCAGACAACAAAAACTGAAAAACGCATTCTGCCCGTGTTTGTTTGATCCAAGTTAAGCTGCAAACCCATTGTGCAGGCAAAATGCACCATATTAGGGAGCAATTATTGAGGAACCCGCACCGTCATGGGTAAGTGCTGAGACATGTCAAGCCGCTGGATTGCCCAGATCGAAGGATACCGGGGCTGGAAGATGCGCGTGGCCATCATCTTGGCCGCGGTGGTGCTGGCGGAGATCATTGTTTCGGGCATGCAATGGCTGCTCAAGGGCGAGATCACCTATGACTATCTGGTGACCGGTCTGGTGGCCGCCGCCGTGGTGGCACCGGTCACGCTGTCCATACTGACGCGCTTGCTCGATGAATTGGCGCTCAGCCGGCAACATGCCTTGCAGGTCCATGCTCGCACCGAGTTCAATCTCGGCCTGGCCATCGAAGCCGCTCAGATGGTGTTGTGGGACATCGACTTTGTGACCGGTCAATTGCGACTTGATGGTTCACGCCTGCCCTGGCTGGGGTTGTCGGCGGACAGCCAGATCAGTAAGCTGAAGCACTGGCTGGCGCTGATTCACCCTGACGATCAGTCTCTGTTTGAATCCCGGATTCAGTTGTCGCGGCACACCCGTGTGCCGGGTCTCCGAATGGAATACCGAATCGCCCAGGCCAACGGCAGTTGGGGCTGGGTTGTAACGCGCGGGCGGGCCATCACCCGCGACGAGCACGGCACGGTGTTGACGGCCACGGGTGCCTGCTTCAACATCACACCACGCAAGGAGGCAGAACTGGCACTGCGCGCAAGTGAGCAAAAAAGCCACGACCTGGCCAAACTGCTCAGGCTGATCAGCGACAACGTGCCCGACATGATCTGGGCCAAAGACCTGCACAAACGTTACCTGTTTGCCAACAAGGCCATCTGTGACCAGCTGCTGTTTGCCACCAGTACCGATGAGCCCGTGGGGCGCAGCGATCTGGACTTTGCGCAGCGCGAACGCAACAGCCGCCCGGGCGACCCGTTATGGCACACCTTTGGTGAGTTGTGCCAGGACTCCGATACCCTGACTCTGTCCAGAGGCTCTGCATCGCAGTTTGATGAATTTGGCAATGTGCGCGGCCAGTTCATGTTTCTTGATGTACACAAGGCACCGTTGATCAACGACCTGGGCGAGATTGTCGGGGTGGTCGGATCGGCCCGCAATGTGACTGCGCAAAAGGCGGCAGAGGACAAGCTGCGCCTGGCCTCTCTGGTGCTGGAGAACAGTGGCGAGGCCATGATGGTGACCGACCCTGATAACGCCATTGTGGAGATCAATCCCGCCTTTACCCGATTGACGGGGTACAGCCGTGACGAGGTGCTGGGCAAAAATCCGGCCGTCCTGCATTCCGGACGCCAGACACCCGCGTTTTACCGTGACATGTGGCGCGAAATTGACGACACCGGGCGCTGGCAGGGTGAGTTGTGGAACAAGCGAAAAGACGGCAGTTGTTATGCGCAGTGGCAAACCATCAGCACCATCCGGCACCCGGACGGGTCCGTGCAATGCCGGGTTGGCCTGTTCTCGGACATCACCGACAAAAAAATAGCACAGGAGCTGATCTGGTCACAGGCCAACTACGATCAGCTGACACGGCTGCCCAACCGTAGCATGTTCCAGGACCGGTTGACCCAGGAGATCAAGAAAACCCAGCGCAGCGGGAAAAAGCTGGCGCTGCTGTTTATCGACCTTGACAATTTCAAGGTGGTCAATGACACACTGGGTCACGACGTGGGCGATCTGCTGCTGGTGGAGACAGCGCAGCGCATCACAGGCTGTGTGCGCGAATCGGACACGGTTGCGCGGCTGGGGGGTGATGAATTTACCGTGATTCTGGCCAGCATTGACGATCCGGGGCGGGTCGAACGGATTGCGAAGAACATTGTTCAGGCTTTGTTGTTGCCATTCTCATTGAATGGCGACGTGGTCAATATCTCGGCAAGTATTGGTATCGCCTTGTACCCTGATGACGCCACCAGCATGGATGAGTTGCTCAGGGATGCAGACCATGCCATGTACGCCGCAAAAAACGCCGGTCGAAACCGGTTCAGCTATTTCAACCGGTCGACAAGCCGGGTCGACGAACCAGTATCATCCTGATTGACGGCGCGAACTTTGCCATTAAGATGAAAGCCTCTGGCGCGTCGGCAGCGATGGCCAATACTGAACACGAGGAAGCACATGAAAGTCAGCGATATTTTGCGCATCAAGGGCAGCACGCTCTACACCTCCAACCCGGATGAATCCCTGATCAGTGCCCTGGGGCTGATGGCGGAGCGGGACATTGGCTCGCTGGTGATCATGGAGCACGGTGAACTGGTGGGTATGCTAACGGTGCGTGAGCTCACCCAGGTGCTGGTGAAGACCGGCGGCAACATCAGTAAAACCATCGTCCGTACCGCCATGGACGACCACCCGCTGACCTGCACCATGGAAACTGACATGGACGAGGTGCGCCGCATGATGCTTGACCGCCACGCCCGTTACATGCCGGTGATGGACAAACGGATGCTGATGGGGGTGATCAGTTTTCACGATGTGGCCAGGGCTGTGGTTGACAGCCAGAACTTTGAGAACAAGATGCTCAAGGCCTATATTCACGACTGGCCCGAAGGCAGCGCGCCGGACGAATCACCCAAGCTGTAGAAACATCGGCGGCGCACGCAGCGCCAAGCGCTCTGGGATAATCTGGGCCCATGAGCGGAAACACCTTCGGAACCCTATTTGCTGTCACCAACTTTGGTGAATCCCATGGCCCGGCCATTGGCTGCGTCATCGACGGTTGTCCGCCGGGCATGGACCTGTGCGAGGCAGACATCCAGCATGACCTGGACCGGCGCCGCCCTGGTACCAGCAAATTTGTCACCCAGCGCAATGAGCCGGACGCGGTTGAGATCCTGTCCGGTGTGTACCAGGGCAAAACCACGGGCACTCCCATTTGCCTGCTGATCAAAAACACCGACCAGCGCAGCAAGGACTACGGCAATATTGTTCGGACCTTCCGGCCCGGCCATGCGGACTACGCCTACTTCCAGAAATACGGCCTGCGCGACCCGCGTGGGGGTGGCCGGTCCAGCGCGCGCCTTACCGCGCCTACCGTGGCGGCCGGGGCGGTGGCAAAAAAGTGGCTGTTTGAGAAATACGGCACGGTCTTTCGCGGTTGCATGACACAAATCGGCAGTGTCCCGATTGGCTTTGAGTCCTGGGAGCATGTGCCCAACAATCCGTTTTTTGCGCCGGCGGCCGATGTGTCGGCACTGGAGAGTTACATGAACGCCTTGCGCAAGAGTGGCGACTCCTGCGGCGCACGCCTGCGGGTGAGCGCCGCCAATGTACCGGTGGGTTTGGGCGAGCCCCTGTACGACAAGATGGACGCCGACATTGCCTTCGCCATGATGGGTATCAACGCCGTCAAAGGGGTGGAAATCGGCGCGGGCTTTGCCTGTGTCGCGGCTTTGGGCAGCAGCCACGGTGATGCGCTGTCGCCAGCTGGCTTCAAAAGCAACAACGCCGGTGGCACGCTGGGTGGCATCACCAGCGGACAGGACCTGGAGGTGTCGATTGCCATCAAGCCAACCAGTTCGATCCTGATCCCGCGCTCGTCCATCGACATCACCGGCGAGCCGACAGAAGTGATCACCAAGGGCCGCCATGACCCGTGTGTGGGGATTCGCGCCACGCCCATCGCCGAGGCCATGCTGGCCCTGGTGGTGATGGACCACGCCTTGCGCCATCGCGCCCAGTGTGGCGATGTGCAGTCGGGTCTGGCACCGATTGCGGCACACCATCGTTGATGACTTGCAGAACATATCGTTATGCCCACCATTAGCATCTTCTACGGTATTGTGATTGCCATGTATTTCAGGGATGTTCAACGGCACCACTTGCCGCACATCCATGCACGCTATCAAGACGCCAATGCGGTTTTTTCCATTGAAGACGCCAGCTTGCTCGATGGCGAATTTCCACCCAACAAAACCCGACTGGTGCAGGCCTGGATCGAAATTCACCGCGAAGACCTGCAGGCTGATTGGGCGCTGGCCGTCAACGGTGAAGAGCCGTTTCGCATTCCGCCGTTGCAATAAGGATGACATCATGTTGCTTGATGTTGTGAAAGTCACGCCCAGCGAGCACCGCTGGTTGGTGCTGGATTTTGAAAACGGCGAAAAACGCTGCTTTGACATGCGGCCACTTCTGGATCAGAAACCTTGGGATCGCATCAAATCAGCCACTTTGTTTGAACGGGTTTTTATTGAAAACGGTACAGTCGCGTGGCCCGGCAATATCGACATTGCCCCGGAAACGCTGTATGACTTGTCTGTACCGGTGCCGTCTTGATGAACCCGTCCATCGAGCGACGCACCGAAAATTTTTCTCCCTTCGACGCGTAAGACCAACCATGAAAACCCCCGAACTGCTGGCACCCGCTGGCTCGCTGGCCATGCTGCAAACCGCGCTGGCTTTTGGTGCCAACGCCATTTATGCCGGCCAGCCGCGCTATAGCTTGCGTGTGCGCAACAACGACTTTGGTGACATCGAGGTGCTGCGCCAGGGCATTGACACCACCCATGCCAAGGGCGCCCGGTTCTTTCTGGTGAGCAACATCTTTCCGCACGGCAATAAGATTCGCCACTACATCGACAACATGGCGCCGGTGATTGCCTTGAAGCCCGACGCGATGATCATGTCGGACCCCGGCCTGATCATGATGGTGCGTGAGACCTGGCCGGATATGGAAATCCACCTCTCGGTGCAGGCCAATACGGTCAACTCGGCCGCGGTGAAGTTTTGGCAGAAAATGGGCTTGAAGCGCATCATCCTGTCGCGCGAGCTTTCCCTGGACCAGGTGGAGGAAATCCGCCAGGCCTGCCCCGACATGGAGCTCGAGGTGTTTGTGCACGGCGCGCTGTGTATTGCCTACTCGGGGCGCTGCCTGCTGTCGGGCTATTTCAACCACCGCGATGCCAATCAGGGCAGTTGCACCAACTCTTGCCGCTGGGACTACAAAACGCAAAAGGGCGTGGTCGACGCCTCGGGAGACGTGTTGACCCAGCAGGCCGCGCAAGAGCGAGAGCAGCAGGCCATCGAGCGTTCTCCTGCTGCCGATCAGGTTTACATGATCGAGGAAAGCCAGCGCGAAGGCAGCTACATGCCCATCGAGGAGGACGAGCATGGCACCTATGTGATGAACAGCAAGGACCTGCGCGCGGTGGAACACGTCAAACGGCTGGTGGAGATCGGCGTGGACTCACTCAAGATCGAAGGGCGTACCAAAAGCCCGTACTACGTGGCGCGCACCGTGCAAACCTACCGCCGCGCCATCGACGACGCCGTGGCCGGGCGTGACCTGGACCCGGCGCTGCTGGGCCAGCTGGAAGGGCTGGCCAACCGTGGCTACACCAGCGGTTTTTTCCAGCGTCACACACCCGAGGCGACGCAAAACTACCTGCGGGGCTATTCTGAATCCGGCCGCAGCCTGTATGTTGGTGATGCACTTGAGTTTGATCCGGTGCGCGGCCTGATGAAAGTGAACGTACGCAACCGCTTTGCTGTGGGTGACTGGCTGGAGATCATCCAACCCTGCGGCAACGCCGATGTGCTGCTGGGTGCCATGGAAAACGCCGATGCCCAGCCGATGCCGGTTGCACCCGGCAGTGGCCACACCGTTTGGCTGCCTCTGCCCGAGAGTGCGGTGGGTGCCTTTGTGGCCCGTTATGTGAATCCGCCTGAGTCTTCTCAGGTGCAAAATGTTGATGTTTTAGCCACCTAGCGCATATTGGTATTGGGTTGGTAGCTATGACTATGGATGCGCATTTGATTCGATTGGAGGAGGTTGATTTGACGGCCATTCGCGCCCAGGGTGCCGGTGGTCAAAACGTCAACAAGGTGTCAAGCGCCATTCACCTGCGGTTCGATGTGGTGGCCAGCAGTCTGCCCGATGATGTGAAAGCGCGCCTGCTGGCGCTGCGCGACCACCGCATCACCCAGGATGGTGTCCTGGTGATCAAGGCGCAGCAGCATCGTACCCAGGAGTCCAACCGGTTTGACGCACTGGCGCGACTGCAGGCGCTGGTCAGCTCGGTGGCCCGCCCGCCGACCCTGCGCAAGGCCACCCGGCCAAGCCATGCCTCGCGGCAACGGCGACTCACTGAAAAACGCCTGCACGCTCAGGTCAAGGCGCAGCGCCGGGGTGGGCTCGATGTTTGACCACTGTTGCGCTGGGCCGGCCAAAAAGGTTGCCGCATGGCGATGATTCAGTGGTTTCCCGGCCACATGCACCTGACGCAAAAGGCCATCACCGAGCGTGTCAAAGCCATCGATGTGGTGATTGAGCTGCTGGATGCGCGACTGCCCGGGTCCAGCGCCAACCCGATGCTGGCCAAACTCACCCAGGGAAAACCGGCGCTCAAGGTGCTCAATAAGCAGGACCTGGCCGACCCCGAGCGAACCGCGCTGTGGCTGGCGTATTACAACGCGCAGCCGGGTACCCGTGCCATTGCGCTGGATGCCAGCATGGCCGCTCCCGCCAAGGCGCTGATTGCCGCCTGCCACGATCTCGCACCCAATCGTGGCGGCATGGCCAAACCCATGCGGGTGCTGATTTGCGGCATTCCGAATGTCGGCAAATCCACGCTGATCAATACGCTGGCGGGCAAACGCGCCGCCAAAACTGGTGACGAAGCCGGTGTGACCAAGCTGGAGCAGCGGATTGTGATTGCCCCCGACTTTTACCTTTACGACACGCCAGGTATTCTGTGGCCACGCATCATCGTTGCCAAAAGTGGTTACAACCTGGCCGCCAGCGGTGCGGTCGGTCGAAACGCCTTTGACGAGCAGGAGGTGGCCCTCGAGCTGCTGGACTACCTGCGCCAGCATTACCCGGCGTCGCTGGAATCACGTTACCGGCTTAGCGGTGTGGCGCAGATGGGTGATGAGCAACTGCTGCATGCCATTGGCGAAAAACGCGGTGCCTTGCAGGGTGGCAAGACCGTGAACCTGCAGAAGGCGGCAGAGATAGTGATCTTTGACTTCAGGGCCATGGCACTGGGCCGCATCACACTGGAGGCCCCGGATGAATTTGCCCAGTGGCTGGCGGCCGGGCAGATGCTGGATGCGCAGCGGCAGCAGAAGAAGGACGCCATTGAGCTCGATCGCAAGATCCGCTTCAGGCAGGTACCAAGACCCAATTCCCGAGGAGACGCCCAATGAAACTCCAGTTGCCTGTTTTTCCGGACAGGAACGACCCGCGTCCGCTAGTGATGTACCACGGCAACCAGTGTCCGGACGGTTTTGCCGCCGCACTTGCGGCCTGGCTGTACTTTGACGGACATGCCGAATTTCTTGCGCTGGACCATGGCGACGTGCAATCGCCCCACGACCTGCCCGAAGTTGCTGGGCGGGCAATTTACATCCTTGATTTTTCGTTTCCGCGCGACATCCTGGGCCATATCGACAGCCGGGCGGCCAAGCTGGTGCTACTCGATCATCACCAGAGTGCGGCTGAAACACTGACCGGGTTTACCTGCCGCAGCGGGGTGGTGCACTTTGAAATGAAATCGTCCGGTGCGCGGCTGGCCTGGGCGTTTTTTCATCCGGACCAGGCCCTGCCCGATTTGGTCCGGTATGTGGAAGACCGCGACCTCTGGGTCTGGCAATACCCCGAGAGTGCCAGCTACCTTGCAGCGCTGGACATGGAGCCCTTCGAGTTTGAGCGCTGGCACGCCATTTGCCGCTTTGATGCGGCCGATCACGCCGCGTTCATGGTGCGTGGCCAGGCCATGGATGCCAAATTTAACCAGCTTGCCCAGCAGCTTGCACGGCACCCCCAGGCACTGCGTTTGAATGGCATCGATGGTTTGATGGTGAATGCGCCAGGATTTTTTCACAGCGTGCTGGGTGACATGCTGTGTCGGCAATGCAATACCTTTGCGCTGATGTGGTCGGTTGACCACAAGGGGCAGGTGAAATGTGGTCTGCGCTCGAGCTCTGGTTTTAATTGCATACCACTGGCGCAGAGCATGGGCGGGGGCGGCCACGCTCAGGCCAGCGCCTTCAGGATGCCGTACCAGCGGCTGGCAGAACTGCTGGGCGGCAGGCTCGATGCCTGAACCGTCTGCGGGTTTACTCCACGCCAAGCAGTTGCGCCAGTGCGGCGGTTGGCATGGCGCCGTTGTTGCTGACCACTTCACCGGTGCGGCGGTTTTTCGCCAGGATAAATGGCACCGAATCGACGCCCAGTGAAACCAGCAGTTGCGTGTTGGCTTTGACAGCCTGCTCCAGTTCGGGCGCAATGCTGCTCGACGCCGACATGCCACCGGTGCCGGCAAGCAAGGATGTTTCGTGTGCGGTCATGGCCTCGACCGGGTTGCTGGCCGACAGCAGGGCGGCCGCCTGAGCCAGACTCTTGCCGCTGTTGAAGGCGATGGGAACCCAGACAAACTTGACCTTGCTGTGCAAGGGAAGTGAGGCGTTCCACAGGTGTCCACAATGCGGGCATTGGGGGTCAAACAGCACATAGACCGGCTGCGCGCTCATTAGCGCCCCCACCGAAAAACCCTTGGCGGTGGCAGCCACCGTGTCGTAACTGCTGGCCCCGATGGGAGCCGCGGCAGCAGGTGCTGCTGCGGGCGGGGCGTCACCTTTGGAACAGGCACCCACGCCCATGGCCATACCGGCCACCAGAACCAGCTTCAGAGTGATAGATTTCAAGAAACTTCCTTCCAACAAATGATTGTTGGCGGTATTTTCGCAGTGAAGTTACCGGCTTGCAGTGGCCCGCGTCAAACCCCGATGGCGGCCTGGGCTGCCGCCAGCCGTGCAATCGGCACCCGGTACGGCGAGCAACTCACGTAGTCCAGCCCGGCGCGGTGGAAAAACGCCACGGAAGCCGGGTCGCCGCCGTGTTCACCACACACGCCCACCTCAATGCCTGGGCGCACACTGCGGCCTTTTTGCACCGCCATCTGCACCAGCATGCCGACACCGGTCTGGTCAATGCTGCGAAACGGGTCCTGTTCGTACACACCGTTCTTGAGGTAGTCCGGCAGGAACTTGGCGGCGTCGTCGCGCGAGAACCCCAGCGTCATCTGTGTCAGGTCGTTGGTGCCAAACGAGAAAAACTCGGCCACTTTGCCAATACTGTCCGCCACCAGCGCGGCACGCGGCGTTTCGATCATGGTACCTAGCAGGTAGGGCAGCACTTCACCCCGCTCGGCAAACACGGCGTCTGCGACCCGACGGATGACGGCCGCCTGAAGGTTGAATTCGCGGGCCGTGCCCACCAGTGGCACCATGATTTCGGCTTTGACATCAATGCCCTTGGCGCGCATGTTCAGACCCGCCTCGAAAATGGCGCGGGCCTGCATTTCGGTGATTTCGGGGTAGCTGATGCCCAGGCGGCAACCCCGGTGCCCCATCATCGGGTTGAACTCGTGCAGTTCGTCCACCCGCATCTTGATCTTGCCCAGCGACACATGCATGTCAGCGGCCATGACGCGTTGCGAGGCGTCGTCCTGAGGCACAAACTCGTGCAAGGGCGGGTCGAGCAGCCGGATGGTGACCGGCAGCCCGCTCATGGCGGCAAACAGGCCTTCAAAATCACCGCGCTGTATCGGCAACAGCTTGGCCAGCGCTTTGCGGCGCCCGCTCTCGTCGTCGGCCAGAATCATCTCGCGTACCGCCACGATGCGCTCGCCTTCAAAGAACATGTGCTCGGTACGGCACAGGCCAATGCCGGTGGCACCAAAACTGTGGGCCATGCGGGCTTCTTCCGGGGTGTCGGCGTTGGTCCGGACCTCGAGGCGTTTGTAGCGGTCGCTCAAGGCCATCAGTCTGCCAAAATCACCGCTCAGTTCGGCGTTTTTGGTGGTGATCTTGCCTTCAAACACCTCGCCGGTGGAGCCGTTGAGCGAAATCCAGTCGCCTTCGGCGTAGTCCATGCCGCCAATTGTCATGGTGCGCGCTTTCATGTCTACATGCACAGCGCCGGCACCCGAGACACAGCATTTACCCATCCCGCGCGCCACCACGGCCGCGTGTGAGGTCATGCCGCCACGCGCAGTCAGGATGCCTTTGGCCACGCTCATGCCGCGCAGATCTTCGGGCGAGGTTTCCTGGCGTACCAGAATCACGGCCTTGCCCTTTTTGGCCCAGGCTTCGGCTTCGTCGGCAAAAAACACGATCTGGCCAGAGGCCGCGCCCGGTGATGCCGGCAGGCCGCGCGCAATGGGAACGGCAGACGCCAGCGCCTTGGGGTCAAAAATGGGGTGCAACAGTTCGTTGAGCCGGTCCGGGCTGACGCGCTGCAGCGCGGTTTTTTCGTCAATCATGCCTTGCTGCAGCATCTCCATGGCAATGCGCACCATGGCCGCGCCGGTGCGCTTGCCATTGCGGGTTTGCAGCATCCAGAGCTTGCCCTCCTGAATGGTGAACTCGATGTCCTGCATGTCCTTGAAGTGGTTCTCCAACGTAGTCTCAAAATGCAGCAACTGGGTGTAAATGTCGGGCATGAGTTCTTCGAGTGACGGGAAACTGCGCGCCCGCTCGGCCTCAGCGACTTGTGCCAACTCGGCCCAGCGGCGCGAGCCCAGCAGCGATACCTGTTGCGGCGTGCGCACGCCCGCCACCACGTCTTCACCCTGGGCGTTGACCAGAAACTCACCATTAAACAGGTCTTCGCCGGTGCCTGCATCACGCGAGAACGCCACCCCGGTCGCGCTGTGATCGCCCAGGTTGCCAAACACCATGGCCTGCACATTGACCGCCGTGCCCCACGACTGCGGAATGTCGTTGAGTTCGCGGTAAATCTTGGCACGCTCGTTGTTCCAACTCTCAAACACCGCCCAGATCGCACCCCAGAGCTGTTCCCACGGGTCGGTCGGAAAGTCATGGCCGGTGCGTGCACGAATCAGAGATTTGAAGCGTTGCACCAGCTCTTTGAGGTCGCTGGCATCCAGGTCAGTATCGAGCTGCACGCCGCGTTTTTCCTTGAGCATGTCAATGATGACCTCAAACGGATCGTGCTCCTCTTTGGATGAGGGCTTGAGGTTCATCACGACATCACCATACATCTGGATGAAGCGCCGGTACGAGTCCCAGGCAAAACGCTCGTTGTTGGCCTTGGCGGCCAGCCCCAGCACTGCCTGGTCGTTCAGGCCCAGATTCAGGATGGTGTCCATCATGCCGGGCATGGAGGCGCGTGCGCCGGAGCGCACCGACAAGAGCAGCGGGTTGGTGGCATCACCAAACTTGCGGCCCATTTCGGCCTCAACAAAGGCCACACCATGCAACACCTGGGCCTCGATCAGCGCCAGTACCGGGGTGCGACCACGCTGGGTGAACTCGGTGCAGGCCTCGGTGCTGATGGTGAAGCCCGACGGCACCGCGATGCCCAGCCGACACATCTCGGCCAGGTTGGCACCTTTGCCGCCCAGCAGGTTTTTCATGTCCGCGCTGCCTTCGGTGCGGCCGCTGCCGAAGAGATAAACAAACTTGGATGATGCGTTCATGCTGCGTCTCCTGAGTTGAAAACCAATCAGTCAACGGGGCGGCAGCAGTGCAGACGTTGTCGAGCAGGGCACCAGGCCCCGTCAACCGCAGTATCTACCTGTCAAAAGGCAGCGTCAAGCGCTTTGGGACTGTTGGCCAAGGATGAAGGCGGCCAGCTTTTTGTCGGTGTTCATGATGTGCCCAACCAGCCAGCCATTCAAAAATGACAACAGGTCTTCGCGTGAAATTGGTGTGCCACTTTTCAGGCCATCACGTACAGCCACCACTTTGGCTGAAAAACTGCGGTGCTGCTGCTGGTGGGCGGCAGCGTCCTGCGGACAGGCGGTGTTGTAGTTGTGTTGAGCCATCAGTTCTTCTTCGGTTTCGAAGTGGTAGATTGCATAGGCCAGCAGGTCGCGGGTGATCTGCTCCAGCAGCGCTGCGTCGCGGTTGCCGGTCAACTGCACACCGGCTTCGTTGAGGGTTTTCACCAGAATGCGGTGCTGGTGGTCAATCTCCTCAACCCCGGTGACCAAATCGTTGTTCCAGATGATGGGGTCATGGCTGTGCATGGGGATCTCCTTGGTGATGGATGGTGTGGTCACTTGCAGTGCCTGCCTTCTCCAGCCGCATACGGTTGAGCAGCAGTCGCAATTCTTCATGTTTTTCAATCAGCAGCAACTCTTCGGCCTGGGCCAGTCCGTCTTGGCCTTCGCGGCGGTTTTGGCACAGTTGCCAGGCATGGGTATGAATGGCCTGGTGCAGTTTGCCAAGGTGCAAAAAGTCGGTGGACATCCGGTAAGGGTGGTGGTGCACACTTTGGTACCAGCGCCCAAAACGGCACAGGCCGGGATCAGCCACTGACGCGAGTTCATGGTCTGCTGCCATGCGGCAGTTGTCGTGCAGCAGTCGCTCGATCCAGCTTCTGTGGTTGGTCTCTGCCAGAAGCAGCTCAAAATAGTCACGCGACGGGCGGGACGAAAACGACAGTTGCCATAAGGTGCTGGGCTCAAACCCGCGGTGCCATTCCAGAACCGAATCCGCAGGCATTGGGCGCGCCAGGTGGTAACCCTGCATGACCTCACAGCCCAACTCCAGCAGCATCAGGATCTGGTCAAGCGTCTCGACGCCCTCGGCACTGACGTCGCGCTTGAATGCCGAAGCCAGCGCAATGACACTCTGAACCACCGCCAGGTCCTGCGGACCCGTCAGCATGGTGGCAATAAAGCTGCTGTCAATCTTGAGCTCGTCGACAGCAATGCGTTTGAGATGGGTCAATGACGAGAATCCGGTGCCAAAGTCGTCCAGTGCCACCTTGAGGCCCATGTGACGACATTGATCGATGACCTCGGCAACACTGGCCAGGTCTTCCATCACCAGGCTTTCAGTCACATCCAGTCCAAGTTGTTGCACCAATGCCGGTGGGTGTTGGGCCAGCAGTTCCCCCAAGTGTCTGGAGAACTTGCGATCCAGTAGTTGGCGCCCGGCGACGTTGATATTGATCGGGCAAGTCAGCCCTTGCGACTGCCAGTGCAATTGTTGGCGTAAGGCCTCATTGAGTACCCATTCACCAACATCGAGGGCCAGATCTTCCTGTTCGATCAGTGGAACAAATTCGGCCGGTGCCAGGACGCCGAGTACCGGATGGCGCCAGCGCAGCAGTGCCTCATACGCCACCACACAACCCAGTCGGCAGTTGACTTTGGGTTGGTACCACAACTCGAACTGGCCATTGGCCAGCGCCCGGCCAATTCGGCGCATGGTGCCGTTGCGTGCCTGGCTGTGTAACTGGTAACTGGGATCAAACAGCTGGTACCTGTTTTTGCCGGCTTTTTTGGCGCCGTACATGGCCTGGTCTGCCTGGCGCAGGAGTTGCTCCGGGTCAGAGCCTTCGCCCGGGAATATCGACACACCGACGCTGCAGGACACATTGGCAATACGTCCCGTCACCTGGTAGGGCGCACCGACGGCGTCCAGTATCCGGACCAGCGCCTTATGGCATTCGTCGATGCCCGACAAGCCGCCAAGGGCCAGCACAAACTCGTCACCGCCCAGGCGCCCGGCCAGGTCTTCCTGCCGGATGGTGTCACGCAGCCGTTGGGCGACTTCGCGCAACAACTGGTCACCGGCCTTATGTCCAAACTGGTCGTTCACCGGCTTGAATCCGTCCAGATCAAGCATGCAGACCGCAATCATCTCGCGTCCGCGCTGCCCGTGGGCAAGTTTTTGACCCAGCCGGTCGGTGAGCAAGGCGCGATTGGGCAATTGCGTCAAAGCATCAAAGTGGGCCACCTGTTCCAGCGCCGCTTGCTGTTGTTTTTGCAAGCTGATGTCGCGTAAAAAACCAAACATGCCTGTGCCGTGTGGCTGGTAACAGGCAATACTGACCTCGACATCCCAGAGGCTGCCATCCTTGCGACGGTGTCGGGTTTCAAACCGGTCACGACCGCTTTCCAGCAGGCGTTGCATGCGCTGCGCAGTTTCTTCAGGTTGCTCCTGTGCCTCGAGGTCACTGATGTGTTTGGTCAACAACTCTTCGCGCGTGTAGCCCGACAGATGGCAATACATGGGGTTCGTGTCGGTGATACACCCTTGTGTGTCAAAACGCCAAAAACCATCGAGCGAGGTGTCGACGATATGGCGCAGGGTATCGTGGCTGCTGGTCAGATCGGCATGGATGCCAGACAGGTCACGCAGCCGCTCCTGCAGTTCGAGTGTTCTGTTGGCGATACGGATCTCGAGGTCGGCATTGAGTCGACGCAATTGCTCCTCGGCCTGCGCCTGTTTGGTCAGTGCCTTTTGCAAATTCCACAAACCCAGAATCAGCAAAGTCAGCAAAACCAGCAGGGTCAACATCAACCCCACAGGGACGCCTGACAGGTACATCCACCAAATCAGGCCCGCACTGACACCCAGCAACAACAGCACGGAGCCCGCAATCAGGCGTGGAGCAAGGAGGGCTGGCTTCAATATGTTGACTATTTCTTATGTGATGAAAGAAATCATACGCCAAACAGGCCAACCGGATAACCCGGTGCCGCAATGCCTGACCGCCACGCGGCGCGGCTCAATCCTTGAAGCTGGGTTTGCGCTTGCCCATGTGCGACATCATGGCCTCCTGCAGGTCGTTGCTCATCAGCATGGCAGCGTTCCAGGTGGCCACATAGTTCAGTCCGTCGGCCACCGAGTGGTCGCGGGCATAGGTGATCATTTCCTTCACACCCCGCACCGACAAAGGCGACTTGGCTGCAATCGTTGAAGCAATCTCACGGACTCCAGCCGCCATGGCTTCCCGCGTGTCAAAGACGCGGTTGACCAGACGCATCTGCTGGGCCTCCGCAGCGCTAAAGGTGCGCGCGGTGTAGGCCAGCTCGCGCGCCATGCCCTCGCCAATGAGCTTGGGCAGACGCTGCAGGGTGCCCACATCAGCGGTCATGCCGATGTCGATCTCTTTGATGCAAAAGCTGGCGTCGGCACTGGCGTAGCGCATGTCGGCGCAGCAAACCAGGTCGATGCCACCGCCCACGCAGGCGCCGTGGATGGCCGCCAGCACCGGTTTGCGGCAGCGTTCCAGGCTGGTCAGGGTGTCTTGCAGGTCGAGAATCACCTGGCGCAGGTTTTCGCGGGTGCGGGCTTCGCAGTCGTTTTGAATGCTGTCGCCCAGGCTCATCATCATCTGCAGGTCGATGCCGGCGGTAAACGCCCGGCCTTCGCCTTCCAGAATGGCCACGCGGGCTGCCGGGGTGGCATCGACCCACTGAAACGCCTTGCGCAGCTCGTGCCACATCGCCAGATTCATGGCGTTGGCCTTGTCGGGGCGGTTCAGGCGGATGGTGGCAATGTGATCGGCCAGACTGACAGTGAGCGTTTCAAAGCCACCATCGCTATGATTAGTAGTGCTGCCAGCGCTTTCTGTGATTGGGCTAGAGGCAAATTTGGTCTCTGAAACGGCTGGTGTCAGGCCCCAAGCGAGCGCGAGCTCTGTGCCTTGTTTGATGGCGCGCTTGGCGTCCAGTTCCTCGGCCACATCGGCACCGCCAATCAAGTGCGTGGTCACACCAGCGGCTTGCAGCTCGGCCTGCAGTTCGCGCTGTGGTTCCTGGCCAGCGCAGATCACCACGTTGTCCACCGGCAGGGTCAACTCGCGCTCACCCACGGTGATGTGCAGCCCGGCCTCGTCAATCTTGCGGTAGGTCACGCCGGCGAGCATCTCGACGGCGCGGTTTTTGAGCGAGGTGCGGTGAATCCAGCCGGTGGTCTTGCCCAGGCCGTCGCCGACCTTGCTGGTTTTGCGCTGCAGCAGCCAGAGCTTGCGGCCGCTGGGCTCGATATGGGCGGCTTTGAGGCCACCACGTTCGGCGTAGGTGGTGTCAACCCCCCATTCGGCAAAAAACTTGAGGGGGCTTTGGCTTGGGCTCACGCCGCTGTGCAGCAAGAACTCGGCGGTATCAAAACCAATGCCGCCAGCACCAATCAGCGCCACCTTTTGGCCCACCGGCTTTTTGTCGCGCAGCACGTCGAGATAACCCAGCACCTTGGGGTGGTTGATGCCCTCGATGGGGGGTGTGCGTGGGCTCACGCCCGTGGCCAGCACCACTTGCTTAAAGCCCGCAGCGATCAGATCCGCTGCAGCCACCCGCGTCCCGAGCTTGAGGGTGACGCCGGTGGTTTCGATCTGTTTGCCGAAATAGCGCAGGGTCTCAAAAAACTCTTCCTTGCCCGGCACCTGCTTGGCGATATTGAACTGGCCGCCAATCTCAGGCGCGGCGTCAAACAGGGTGACGTCGAGCCCGCGCTGCGCCGCAGTGGTGGCAAACGCCAGGCCCGCCGGCCCAGCGCCCACAACCGCAATCTTTTCGCGTTGTGTCACCGGGGTGATGTTGAGCAGCGTCTCGTGGCAGGCGCGCGGGTTGACCAGGCAAGAGGTGACCTTGCCGCCAAAAGTATGGTCCAGGCACGCCTGGTTGCAGCCAATGCAGGTGTTGATCTCATCGGCGCGGCCCTGCGCCGCCTTGTTGACAAACTCCGGGTCGGCCAGAAATGGCCGCGCCATCGAGATCAGGTCGCAATAGCCGTCGGCCAGCAGTTGCTCGGCCACCTCGGGGGTGTTGATGCGGTTGGTGGCCACCAGCGGAATGCCGACCTTGCCTTTGAGCTGACGTGTCACCCAGGCCCAGGCGGCACGCGGCACCTTGGTGGCGATGGTGGGAATGCGCGCCTCGTGCCAGCCAATGCCGGTGTTGAGAATGCTGGCACCGGCTTTCTCCAGTGCCTGGGCCAGTTCGACCACTTCAGGCAGTGTCGACCCGCCTTCCACCAGATCGAGCATGGAGAGCCGGAAAATGATGATGAAGTTAGGACCCACCCGCTCGCGCGTGCGCCGCACGATCTCGACCGGAAAGCGTATCCGGTTGTGATAACTGCCACCCCATTCATCGTCACGCTGGTTGGTGCGTGCGGCAATAAATTCATTGAGCAGGTAGCCTTCACTGCCCATAATCTCCACACCGTCGTAACCGGCACTCTGCGCCAAAGCGGCGCAGCGCACAAAGTCGTCGACGGTCTGGTAAACCTCTTCGGTGGTCAACGCTTTGGGCTTCATGGGGTTGATGGGCGCTTGTATTGCGCTAGGTGCCACCAGGTCCTGGTGGTAGGCATAGCGGCCAAAGTGCAGGATCTGCATGGCAATCTTGCCGCCTGCGCTATGCACGGCGTCGGTGACCACGCGGTGTTTTTCGGCCTCGGCCTCGGTGGTCAGGCGCGCACCCCCGGGCATGGGGCGGCCGCGGTCGTTGGGCGCAATGCCACCGGTCACGATCAGGCCCACGCCACCTTTGGCACGCTCGGCGTAAAACGCCGCCATGCGGTTAAAGCCGTCTTTGACCTCTTCGAGCCCGACGTGCATCGAGCCCATGATGACGCGGTTGGGCAGGGTGGTAAAACCAAGCTGAAGCGGGGCCAGCAAATGCGGATAGAGGGTCATGATGATGTCTCGGGGTGTTTGAATGACAAGCAGGGGCTGCGTGTGCGACCTGGCAAATTGATAGGTCACCATCGCAGCATCCAACACATCAGTTTATGGGCATAGTGCCAAGCCCTGGCGGCCCGGGCGTAGAGTTATACCCCTAATGCCCGG
>JAGOUM010000256.1 GCA_018061265.1 Rhodoferax sp.
CGGTGCGGCATGCGATTGCTTTCCAGGCCATCAAGCTGTGGCAAGCCCAATTGCAGCGCGTGGTAACCAAACACATCGGCCACCGTTTCGGCCAGCCAGGCACGCTCCCAGTCCAGCAGGTACTGGCCGGGCGGGCTGGCCAGCCACGGGTGCATCCCTATAATTTGTCCGCTCATGAAGTTAATTCCACTACCTGCTTTCAACGACAACTACATCTGGATGCTGCACGACGGGCATGCTGCAGTGGTGGTCGACCCGGGTGATGCCGAGGTCGTGTTGGATGCACTGCAACAGCTTGAACTCAAGCTGCAGGCGATTCTAGTCACGCACCACCACGGCGATCACACCGCAGGGGTTAGTGCCCTGCGCGAGTCCACCGGCGCGGCAGTTTTTGGTCCGAAGATCGAGCGCATGCCCGAGCCCCTCACCCGCCTGGGGGACGGGGACCATGTCGAAGCCCTGGGTTTGTCGTTCTCGGTTCTGGAGGTGCCCGGCCACACCGCCGGGCATATCGCCTTTGTGGTGCAACCGGCCGGACAGGACACCATCCTGTTTTGTGGCGACACCCTTTTCAGCGCCGGCTGTGGCCGCCTGTTCGAAGGCACGGCGGCGCAGATGCTGCACTCCCTGAGTCGCCTGGCTGCGCTACCCGAGAGCACACGGGTTTGCTGCGCCCACGAGTACACCGCCAGCGGGCTGGTTTTTGCCCGGATGGTAGAACCTGACAACCCGGCATTGCTGGCCTACCAGGATCAGGTGACCCAGCTGCGTGCGCAGCAGTTGCCCACCCTGCCTTCCTCGATTGGCCTTGAAAAAGCCATCAATCCCTTTTTGCGCACCCACATCGACGCCGTGATCACCCGCATCCGGCAGATGGATAACAGCGCCCGTGACCCGGTGAGCACCTTTGCCGCGTTACGCACTTGGAAAAACCAGTTTTGAAACATTTGTCCGTATTTTGGCCATGGGTGGCAACACTGTGGCTGGCGGGTTGCGCTGCACCGCCGTCAGCACCGCCTGTCAAAGCCCCGGCCGCTGCGGCCAGCGCGCCAGCACCGGTGTCCCAGATCAGCCTGACACCACCGGGTGTGAGTGCCCCCGCACTGAAGGCACCGGTGTATCCGACCGGTGGTCTGCGACAGCTCTCAGCCGCACCGGTTGACGCCTGGACCGTGCACGCGCTGGTGCCACCGCTGGACATCTGGGACCGCATCCGACGCGGTTTTGCCATGCCGGACCTGCAGGGTGAACTGGTCGACGACCGGGTGCAGTGGTACCGGACCCGGCCTGACTACATTGCCCGCATGACCGAGCGGGGCCGCAAATACCTGTTCCATGTGGTGGAGGAGCTGGAACGGCGCAACATGCCCACCGAGCTCGCCCTGCTGCCTTTTGTTGAAAGTGCCTTTAATCCGGAGGCCGTCTCCAGCGCCAAGGCCGCTGGCATGTGGCAGTTCATGCCGGCCACGGGTCGCAACTTCGAGCTCAAACAGAACATGTTTCGCGACGACCGGCGTGATGTGCTGGCGTCCACCCGTGCTGCGCTGGACTATCTGCAGAAGCTGCATGACATGTTTGGTGACTGGCATCTGGCACTGGCCGCCTACAACTGGGGTGAGGGCAGCGTGATGCGTGCCATTGCCAAAAACCAAAAGCTTGGCCTGGGCACCACCTACACCGACCTCAAAATGCCGATGGAAACACGTTTTTACGTGCCCAAGCTGCAAGCCATCAAAAACATCGTGGCAACACCTGAGTCGCTCAATGTCAGCCTGCCAGTGATCGGCAATCACCCTTTCTTTCAGACGGTGGATATCCGCCGCGACATGGACGTGGCCGTGGCAGCCCGGCTGGCCGAGGTGTCGCTGCAAGACTTCCGGGCTCTCAACCCTTCGGCGTCCAAGCCCGTGCTGCTGGCAGCTGGTACACCGCAAATTTTATTGCCCTGGGACAATGCAACCCTGTTTCAGCGTAATCTTGAGGCTTACACCGGCGGCAGGCTGGCAAGCTGGACTGCCTGGGTTGCCACCACCACGCTCAAACCCGCCGACGCCGCCAGGCGATTTGACATGACTGAGGCCGAGTTGCGTGCGGTCAACGCCATTCCGCCACGTATGCTGATCCGCGCCGGATCAACCCTGCTGGTGCGCCGTGGCAATGCCCTGCACACCGATGTCAGCGAACATATCGCTGACAACGGGCAGTTGTCACTGGCACCCGAGACGGTGCTGCGCCGACAAGTGGTCAAGGCGGGAAGAAAAGACAGCGTCGCCAGTCTGGCAAAAAAATACGGGGTCAGCGTCGCCAATCTGGCCGACTGGAACAATACCAGCGAGGCAGCCTCCTTTAAACCCGGTCAGAAGATCACGCTCTATCTGCCAGCGCGTGCCAGATCAACGGCGGCGCGCAGCAGCCGCAGCACCACCAAAAAGCAGGTAAGCCGAACCACCCCCGCCAATAAAGCCAAAGTGCCCAAGAAGAAAAGCACCAGCAAAAAGTAAGGCGGCAGCAGCGCTAGCGGCGATCCACCAGCGCGTGGGCGATGGTGCCCAGGTCCACGTATTCCAGTTCACTGCCCACCGGCACTCCGCGTGCCAGGCGGGTGAGTTGCAGGCCGCGCGACTTCAGGCCCTCGCTGATCACATGCGCGGTGGC
>JAGOUM010000025.1 GCA_018061265.1 Rhodoferax sp.
GCTCGGCAATCCATTGGTCGATCTTGGACGCTGGCCAGCACACGGCCCGACGGCCCAGTTTCAGGGGGCGCGGGAATTCTGGTGGGTTGCGATTGAGCATCTCATAAATCGCTGATTTTTTAAGCCCAACACGTGCCACCACGGCGGGCAGGCGCAGCAGGGTCTCGGCGGATGGTGCGGGCGGATTTACTTGGGCTTTCATGTCTTTCCTTGCGTTGTAAACGTTAATGAACAGTGGAACGCTCTGTGGTTTAAAACCCCATTGGCCAACAAATCGCACGGTTTCTGACCTGGCGATAGGGCACGGGACACGTCGTTCGTCACCATCCATATACGTGCGATGCGCAAGTCCTGCTTGCCCGGCTTGGCAGCGGCCTGGTTCAGACCTGCCCGCTGGTGATCTGGCCGAGGTGCTCGATCATGGCTTGCATGGGCGTCAGGCGGCTGGGAACGTAGCCGACCGCGCGTCTTTGAGGGACAGCATCCGAACTTGGCATGATGCAAGGGAAGAAACTGGTGTGGCCCCCAGAGCGCACGTTTGGGGATTTTGTCGATTCGTCAACCACTCACGTCAACGCCGAATACCCTAAACAAGGAAAAATCCAATCAGTAATGCTTGACTTCGTTGGTAGTCCCTGTCAGCTTGCTAAGGCAATTCCGGACCAGGTTCTGACACTCCGGAAGGGCCGCTATCCTGTGTTTGAAATTTGAAAGATGGCGTTGCCGGTAACCTGACCGTTGTCATCGACTTTTACGTGCCCATAACGGCCAACCAAAGTTTGAGACAGCAATCGTTCAAACCAGTGCATGCCAGTCAGAACGCTGACCCTCATTCCCAGGGCACTACCTGGTTATTTCGGCTCTTGTGCGGTCACCAATTCCCGCCACAAATCCAGTCGAAATCCCCGCATCAAAACCGTCACTCGACTTCTTTCCACGTCACTCCTCCGAATGCGACAGAATGTGTCGCATAAATCGGCCAAAAAAGCGTCAGCAACTCTTACCACCCAGACAATGACATCAAGCCTCAAGCACATGGGCTGAAGACTAAAAAGCACCTCAAACTAATCGGATCGAAGGTGACCACGCCAACATCCGCAATATTTTCTACATCGACTAAACGGAGGTCACCATGCTGTTTGCATTGATCGGTTTCACAGCTTTCAGCCTTTGTTATTACGGGCTGTGGACCTTATGGTGTCGTTATGCGCCGGACCTAATCTCACCCTCAGCACCAGGCTGGATCAGACGGCCCAACTTTTTCCTGTTCTTCTTTGTCACGCTGATTTTTGTCCTGATCTACCAAAGCGCGTCAAAAAAGTAACCCATGAACTGCATCTTCCTTGGGCAGGCCAAATGTCAACACATCGGAGGTAAACCATGACACAACTGATCGAAGAAAAAGACGTGACCCCGGTCAACCTGTCGGTAGAACTGGAGCGCGCCGTCATCGAACACACCATGGATGACGACCACAGCATCTATGTCACGGAAGACAGCTGGTTTCCATTCTGGATTCGCATACACCAAGGCTCAGGCTATGTCAGCTTCAAGACGCATACCAACTTCAAGAAATCGTCCAACCGCCTGCAGAGGCTAGAAATTTGCAACGCGTTCAACAAAAACCGATTCATGCTGACCTGCTACGAATCGCAAGACCGCCTCTACTTTGACCATGTGTTGAGTTTTCGTGATGGCCTGCTGCGAGAGAACTTTGTCCGCAGTTGCCGCCAGTTCGCCAACAACATTGCTATTGGTTTCGCAGATACCGACCCGGACAACATCTTTGTCCTCAGGCCCGGAGTGACCGAGCCAGAAGACGAAACCGGTGACCAGGCACAGGGAGGCCAATAAGTCATGACTGAAACACAACACAACAGAATCGACCGCGCACGCGGCGCCTTGCTGGGACTGGCCGTGGGTGATGCCATTGGCACCACGGTCGAATTTAAACCACGTGGCACGTTCACGCCTCTGACCGACATGGTGGGCGGTGGCCCATTCAACTTGCAGCCAGGCCAGTGGACAGATGACACCAGCATGTCCTTGTGCCTGGGCCACAGCCTGGTGGCCAAAGGCTTTGACCTCAATGACCAGATGCAACGCTACCTGAATTGGCACGACAACGGTTACATGTCCAGCACCGGTCGCTGCTTTGACATTGGCAGCACCACCCACAACGCCCTGGAACACTACCGGCGCAGCGAACAACCCGAATCCGGCTCGGCAGATCCACACAGCGCTGGCAATGGATCCATCATGCGACTGGCACCGGTTCCAATCTATTACATGGACAACCGGACACTGGCCATCGACATGAGCCAAGCCCAGTCCAGAACGACCCATCAGGCTCCTGAGTGCCTGCAAGCCAGTGCGCTGCTGGCAGGCGTTCTGGTCAATGCATTGCACGGCATGAGCAAGATTGACATGTTGATGGCCATGAAGCAGAACCACGCATCGTTTTCCGGTGGCTTGCGCGACATCGCCAACCGGCAGTTCATGCGCAAGACGGTCGATCAGATTCGCGGCACCGGTTATGTGGTGCAAAGTCTCGAAGCGGCTTTGTGGTGCTTCTGGCAAACCGACAGCTTCAAGGATTGTGTGCTGCTGGCGGCCAATCTGGGCGACGACGCCGACACCACGGCCGCCATTGCCGGGCAGATTGCCGGTGCGTTTTACAGCGAATCAGGCATTCCATGGAAATGGCTTGCCATGCTGACCATGCGCCACGAGATTACAGCGCTGGCCGATCAACTTGCCGTAGGTGGCGTTTCAAGACCATGAATGTGCACGGCGATCAACGACAACACAGTTTGGCGTGTTGCGCCTGATACTGAAGCTGTTTCTGTCACACACACCAAGGACTTACCCATGACCACGTTGCCCCCCATGCACACACCGCCCCAGACTGAGGCGCCGCCCGATGACCTGCTTGCGCAAGCTCGCGAAGTCGTTCTGCGCAACCAAAATCCATCGGTCTCACTGATCCAGCGCCACCTCAAGATTGGCTACAACAGGGCACTGCGTTTGCTTGTTCAATTGGAAGGTGACATCGTCACCGCGCCAGATGCCAATGGTTGGCGCCGGATGCTGGAGTCTGGTGCTCGTTCACCGGACGACCCACAGTTCGCCGCAGAGCCAACACCGTACACACAGCCTTACGAAGTTATGGAAACCAGCATGGGCATGCATTCGCTCTCACGTGAGGAGCGTGTTCGGCGATTGGCCAACAACCCGCCCATGGCGCTCGATGCCTACCTGCGCCGCCACCGGGAGACCTGCCCTGACTGGTTACAGAATTTCAAAAAGGGTGACAAGTTTGACCGCGAGCAATTCTTTGGCTCACGGCTGGTGTATTACCCAGGCAGCGGGAGTGATGGGCACGCCGTCAAGCTGTTTGGCTCTACGCATTGCGCGCACTGCTTCGTGTATGTGGACTACCTGTTTGCGCAAGACAAAGTCAGAGCTGAGCTCGATGGAAAACTGGCCCATACTGATCGTGGCAGTCGCCCTTTTAAGGGCTATAACCAGTTGGCACGGCTGACCTTGTCACAAGCTGATCTGGCACCTGATGGCTGGACCCCGCATGTGCAGGGATTGGAGCGCACGCGCTCCAGCGACGACTTCAAACCCTATGCTTTCTTGGAAATTCTGGAACGGGATGATGAGCTGGGTGAAGAGCACGGTGCGCACCGCCTTGCCATCCTGTTTCTGGGGGCCGATGGCATTGCGTCGTATGACGCTTTGTTTTGCCAGGGAGACAGCGTGAGCCCTCCGTTCGCCGTGCTGATTCAAGAGCATGGCTTCGGTGGCAACTACGACAAGTTTGGCCGAGGTGGCTTGCTGGATCGCATTGCGCAAAAGTGCCAGGTGTTCCCCAAGTTTCTGCTGGTGGCTGAAGGGTCAGAACCTTGGATTGGCTACGAAAGAATGGACAACTTGGGCGGATCCGTGGGTGGCATGCATGGCAACACCCGGTATTTGCATCAGTACGTAGAAGAACCTGATCAGTGTTGACCCACTGGGTTGGATTGAACCTTTATGCCACGCCGCCTTGGACGTTTTCAGAAAGCATGTGTGGGCTGGCATGACGCGAATCGCGCCCGCTTTCTGGTTCCGATTCGCCTCAAAATGGTCAAGACTGGCAGTATGTTGATTCGCTTCATGAGCCATCCAGAATGCCTGCAGATCACCGCGCGGCCAGGCAATCTTGGCGTATGGGTTGTCTGGCAAGGAGTCATTTGGGACGCATTGCTTGACCTTGATGTGTTGCCAGTGTCAATCCGCCAAGGTTTTACCTGCCAACTTTGCAAGGCGCCCCCCAAATGTTGGCCCAGCCTGGAGGCGCTTTGGGCCGATCACCTGTTTGAGCCGTTTCTTGAGTGGGTGAATGAACACTTCGACAAGGCCGATGCCGTGCTGCTGTTCGGACGTGCGGATGCTTCCACCATGGCGCAGTTGCGTCAACGTGACCAGCCATGTATCCCCGACTCACTCAACGTCACAGTTTGCCGCTTTGACTGAAATCATCCAAATATGAACACTCCGCCAGAATCAGAAAATACCGTGCTTGATGACGAGGCCATTGCCCGTCTGAAACACATCAATGTGCAGCTGGATGCGCTGCAAACGCGGGTTCATGAAATTGCCAAGGCGTACCGCCGCCAAATCAGCCAGGCCGCCACGGATTTGGGTTTGCCGGAGGACGACCTTCGCATTGAAGCCGAATTGGACTTTTGCCTAAGCCCTACCGACCCGCGTTATGACCCTACTTTTGAGCAAAGTGACAACCGGGTTGCGAGCCGCACGCTGAATTGCCCGGAATTGCCTTACTTGCTCAACTTTGGCATTGATGAACCCTGCTCAGTCATTGGGCCACAGGGCTGGCTATTTCATGATTTGACTGAGCATGCCTATGGAGCCGATCAACCACAGGTCACACCAGCAGAGTTGCTTCAGGTTGGCGAAATCCATGTTGATGTGGTGATCCGGCACTCGGTTCAAATCAATCTGACTTCACTGTGAAACCCAATGGTGTAAGGCGACGTGCAAATTTGACTCAATGAGCTACTCTTTTGAGAGCTACAAGCGCATACAAAATTATGGATACAGGTTGATTCGTTGCATTTTTACGGAATCGACACCAACCGGCAGAATAATTTCTGATAAAACTTGATAATTAACGATAGTCACCGCAGGAGACGGCCATGTCCCAAACACCCGAACCCACCCAGGATCAGTTCTTTCATCGCCCCGAGCTGGCCGCCGCACTGGCCGATCAGGCGCTGGACACTTCGCTTGGAACCAGTGGCGGCATGTTTTTGGCGGCACCACGGCGCACAGGAAAATCGACCTTTGTGCGCCAAGACCTGGTGCCCGAGTTTGAGCGGCGCAACCTCAATGTCATCTATGTGGACCTTTGGATCGACAAGACGGTGAACCCGGCGATTCATATCGCCAATGCCATCCGTACCGAGTTGGCACGCGAAGATGGGCCGATTGCGAAAACGCTCAAAAAACTGACCAACATGTCCAAGCTGACGGTTGGTGCCTGGGGCAATGGCCTGAGTTTTGACCTCTCGCAGCTCAATCTGTCCAAAGATGCCACGCTGGCCGATGCGCTCAAGGCACTTTCCACCGCCAGTCAGAAAAAACTGATTCTGGTGATTGACGAGGCCCAGCATGCACTGACAACGGATGAAGGCATCAACGCCCTGTTTTCGCTGAAGGCGGCGCGCGACAGCCTGAACACCGATCCCGGTCGGTACGGCATGCAACTGGTTGCTACCGGCTCCAACCGCGACAAGCTGGCCACTTTGGTGAATGGGCGTGAACAGGCGTTTTATGGTGCCGACATGGTGCAGTTCCCCACCCTTGGCAAAGATTATGTGCAATGGTTGGTGGGACGCGCGAAACTCAATCTGGACATTGACTTGGCGACCGAGGTGTTTCAAAGCCTGGGTTCCCGGCCTGAGCCCTTTCGCAAAGCGCTGAGCCAAACGCGGCTGCAACTGGCGGTCAATGCCGCTCAGGATGCCAATGCGATGCTGGCCAGCCTGGCTGCCAAAGGGGTTCGAGACTCCAAAACGGATTTTCTCAACACGGTGGCCAGTTTGCCGCCGCTGCAGTCGGCCCTGTTGCGCGAGTTGGCCGCTGACTCTTTGCGGGGGCCGGATGTACGCCGCCCCGGCCTGTTTTCCGCTGCCATGAAGGCGCGTTTGTTGGCGCGGCTGGAGGTTGAGATGGGCGCGGCCCACGGGGTGTCGGTTGAAACACCGTCGGTGCAGAACGCGCTGGACAAATTGCGCGAAGAGAATTTTCTGTGGCGTTCGCAGCGCGGGTCTTATGCGGTTGAAGACGAACAGTTTTTAGAGTGGTTGGCGGAGGAGGATCAGGACTCGAAGGGAATTCAATAGTTTGCAAACCCAATTTAGACACAACACCTGTCCGCCGAGAAGATCGAATGTTGGCTAGTTGATATTCGGAACCGTCCTGAACGGGGTCTGGTTCAAGCCATCCGGTAGTGGGGCATCGGTACCTGCTAAATTGGAGTGTTCTTTTGCGTACAGTAGCGGCGCTAATCGAATCATCAGTCTGCTCCTGAGTTCCATGAGGTCGGGTTCGGACAACTTGAGGTCCTTCAGGTATTCGAGCAATTCACACTGCCCCGGCTGCCCAAACGCCAGGCGGTAAAGAGACAAAATCTTGAGCATTCCCGCGTAAACGTGATCCTCCCTACTCAGAGGCAAGAGCGGAACAATTCTTCTCAGCTTGGCGGTACCGTCGGGAAAGTGCCAGAACGGAACCAAATCCGTCCTGTTTGGGACCAATGCAGCGGCGCCAAACAGATCAGACCAACCTTGATCGCAGCGCAACGTGGACTTGTAGCTTTCCACGACACGCCGGCGCACCATATAAGACTGGTAGCGGTTGACACGTCCCTCCCTTTGCTCGATATCGATAGCATTCTCTGGCAAATTCCAATGCACAACATCGCTGCAATACCAGTGAAAGTCCAACCCCTCCTGACCGATCGACGTTGAAGTAAGCACAAAGGGGCGAAACGGCGAGTTGAAGCTTTCCCGAATGCTCACGACGCGTTTCAGGCCCGCCTCATCGCTGGTCTTTTGAGTGCCAAAAGGAACCGCGTAGTGGCAGCGAAGGTGGGTGTCGTCCTTCTGATCAACGCGCCAAAGCTTGACGTTGGAGGGGTTGACGCCCAATGCGCTCTGGATGGCATCGACCGCCGCAGGAGCGTCATTGGAAGATGACAGCATAAACAGGTACTCGCTCAGCATTGCCTGCATCCCGCCATTCACGCAGTATTCGAGGATTCCATGCCAGTTCTTCCTCTTGGCAACCCTGCGAATAACCGCCCCCCCGCTCAGGCTGTTGAAGAGACCCACGAACGATAGAGCCACCTTGCTTGCAAGACCAATCGGTATTTTCTCTTCTGGATAGGCTCCCTGCAAAGCCCGGTAAGCACAGACAGCGGGTGAACCAATGGACAGCATAGCAAGGTAATGGGCAAGATCATCGGGCATTTCGCCCAATTTCTGTGGGTCTTTTTCGAATTGAGTTGCGATATCCGTCAACCGACTGGTAACACTATCCGAGAGGTTCAACTTCCGCATCTCAGTCAGCCAGGCGTCGGACCAAAGCGTGCTTTTGCTGGCATCGGTATGAACTTTGCTATCAAGCAAGACAGGCGCAAGAAAATACCAGTGATTTTTTTGACCACCACCGCGATCAGTGGCTAAAGGCAACAGCAGCTCTTCGAAAAGCTTGGTTCGATCAGCTATCAGCTGATCCAAAGGAACGTCTGCCTGTTCGAGTCTGGCATCAATAAGCACCTTCGACGGATAAAGCAGTGACCAGTACGCCAGATCCCCCGCGTCCAGCCTGATCATCCTGGAGGCTTCGCTCTGCCCATTATCCTCTTGGGAATCAACCTTGGAACCCTTCTTGCGCTTGAGAAAGTACCTGCTGTCACCCACACGCTTTCCCAAGGTCCGACGCTCCGACTCGTAGCTCAACAGGCCGCTCAACATTCGAGGGACCATCGCCCAGGCGGAAAACACAAGCGTCTTGCTGAAGCCGCCGTGTGCAGCGAATGGGCCTGCAAGTGGGTAGTGAGGAAGAGACGGTGGAACCCAAAGCAAAAGCTCTGGTCCAGGATTCTGGTCGTCTCCGAACAAGTGCCTTGTCAACATCCGGACCTTTGGATTCGGCGCATCTCTCGCAACGTTGAGCTGGAACTGATTGACCTTGTCTCGTGGAAGCCAAAGCTGTCGCGCACGTCCAACGGCGAGCGCCGCCACATCAGGATCGGTTTTAAACTGCCTAACAAGTTCGTCCTGCAACTTGTATCCAGTGCAGAACGTAAGCGGCCAAGCCGCCGACTTGAAGAACTCCATCATCTGCCCAGACATGCTTGTGCGGAGATTTTTCTCAAGTGTGACCACTAACCGATCAAGCTCAATGAAAGCTTGAATGTCAAGTGGCCTAAAGTCTTTGCATTCCAACTTGAGTTCATCCAACACATCGTCAACATTGGCAGCGATCTGGCTGCGTTCGGTTCGCGTAATTAGTGGACGAAGAATGTTTTCGACGTTCATCCTAGGCTGCTCGGAAAGTTGATCGACGGCAACATCCTTCTGCCTCAGTCGCAACATCTCGGACTGAAGCCGTTTCCGTGCAGGTTCGTATGCATCCAGCGGGACCAAATTCAAGAACGTCAAAATTTGCTTGAGACTGCCCAAGTGCCCCTGATCCACTTCATCGTCATTGGGTGTTGTCACCGCCTTGAACGGGGTCGCGGACAGAAGCAGGACCTTGGAGCGCTGCTCGTTGTGAAACACCTGCTTGGCAATCAAGCCTTGATCGCTGTCTTCTGAATCCTCGATCAGTTCCTTGAATCGCTGAAACTCATCCAGGATAAACAGATCCGCACGCAGATTGGCGGCACAGCAGCCAACAAAAATCTGCCGAAGCCGACGCAGCACGCTGGCTTCATTGGGATTATTTTCAGTCATCCCCTGCATCGCAATCCTCCGGAGCAGCACCAACCAGGTTCCATCGGCGGGGCAGGCTTGGTCCACAAGTTGGGCAAGCTTCGCACCAAACGCACCGACAATTTCTGGACATAGGGGAAGCAATTTGACGGTCGCAAGATCAGCATTCCATCGTTCGGTGTTCTCTACGCGGGCACGGAACAGGTCGGTAAGTCCGGCCTCAAGTCTCATCAAGTCTTGCTGAGCCAGTGACTCCGAGAAAACCCTCAAAATGGCCGCAAAAATGAGCAGACGCTCGCGCATATTCCCGCTGCCGGAGGTAAGGGAAAATGAAGTGCTCGGCGTCAACGAGCAGATCTCGAGTACAGCACCGTCGTCTTCATGAGTGTGTGATAGATCCACAACCTCAGCAAGCCGGGAAAATGATGGTCCTCGTACATATTTCGACTTGAGTTTCTCGGAAAAAACTGCCAGCTTCTTTCGATTCTCACCAGCAAGTGCCAGGTTGGAACAGATGTAGGTGACCCGCATCGGACGCGGCAGTGTCCACCCTGCCAGCAAACTGGCGATCACACCCCTCGCTACGATGGTTTTGCCCAAACCGACTTCGTCGGCGACGAGCACACGACCCGAATGATCTTTCTCACCAAACAGACGTATGACCTCGTCGACCGTCGCACGCTGAAAATCTTTTAAACCACTCTGCGTCAAACGCAGCGCCTGATTCATTTCAATATTCCGCGGGGCGTCCAGTTTCCTCATTTCGTTGTCCCCAGGAATGTCTTATATTGCTTCCACAAATGTTGAAATTTAACCGGTACTTTCACATTCATCGAATTGAGCCGGTTGAGCAGAATATCAATCCGTCTGAGCTGCTCTGGCTGGCGTGAAGCGCTTCGCAACAGTGACTCAAAGACCGGTCCACTGATCAGCTTGTTCAACGCCCCATCGCCCGCCGTATTGAAAGATCGGCTCAGGTCAATGCCAAACAGCTCTGCCCTATCACAATCCGGCTGCAACAGCATTTGAACGTAGGCCATGAACTTTTCCTGGCTATCGATCAACTCCGCGTAAATTTTCTGGTCACGCCTGTCTCCACCTTCAATTTTCAACGCAGCCTTGACGATTCCCTCCCATGCCGCGTCAACGCCAATCACAATACGCAACCTAAGAAACGCGCTAATCTGGGTTGTGGCCATTCCGGACCAGACCAGCGGGGAAGAAAGCGGCTTGAATGAGCCAAACGAAATCTGCCCAACCTCGATTGCTGCGAGATGCTCTGGCGCAATATTTCTGAAGTCGGGCGAGAAACCAACTGAGCAGGTATAAGTATTTTCATCATCTGATCGGGCGCTAACCGTCCATTGCGTATTGATCAGTTGATGTACAAGTTGACGGCGAACCTGGCTGTCAAGCGGTTCTTCAATTTCAGTCGCCGCCTCAAAGACATGGCGCACAAAGATCCCCGTTGGCTCTTCTGGAGACCCAACAAGTTCATGAATCGCCTGCTGGGGAGATAAATCGCTACCCGAACCGGACATTCGTAACATGAATTCGGTATTGCGTGGCAGCGCTGTTCCATCGCCTAGCGCTGCTGTCGTGGCATTTGCCGACCCGACATGCCAATGGGTTGTATCTCCGTTCTTGACAAAAATCGCCTTTGCATGAAGATTCTGAACCATGGCGTGGTCGAGATCATCGATATCATCCTCCCCACTAACAACGCGCTCACTGAGGCAATAGCACTCCCAGTCGGCAAGGCGGGCTTCACCGATGCGATTCATTTCTTCGGCGCGGCTGAATAACCAGCGATTTGCGGCCTTCGACTTCAGAAAATCGAGAGCTTTCGGGTGCAGAAACGGTGAAATTACAAGGATTGAATCGGTACCGCGACCGAAGTTGATAGGAACGCGCCGATCATCCCCCAGCAGAGTTTCAAGCCGACCAAACCCAGGTGGCCTTGCCCATTGCACGAATGGCAACTCCTTTTTGAATGCCGAAAAGGCAACGGCAAAGTCCGGTGCTTTTGAAGCAAGTCCGGTCAAGAGGTCGATCAACCCATCGCTTTCCGCATTTCTTGCATCCCTAACCTCTCCCTCGAGGGTGACGGCCAGGTCCCAGCTGCGATCAAATGTGAGATTTCTTGAGAGGACAAGAAGCCGATAGCGCACCTTCTTCCTGGCATCGATGAAGCGAAGCAGCCAGATTTTTGGATGAAAAGAACTGAAAACCTCTCCCGGAACCACCGGCACAATGCAAGGCTCCAGGAGGGTGAAGAGACGGTTGAAGCTGTGCGGCGCACTGATGTTGCCCTGCTGAAAGAATACCTTTAGCCGGCCGCTCAGCTGGCCGATTGCTTCAAGCATGGCCATCTTCTCGCCCTTCAAGTCTCCTTCCAGTGTGCTGTCAAGGCATAGCGCCACTGGCAGGCAAAGCAGAGCGTCAAGATCGAGCGAAAATGTGGTTGCTATGGCATAGCTCAGTTCGAACCCGACAGGTGCGCGCAGGTTATCTCCGTAATCGATGCGATTTTGGTTTGGAACAATCATGCGAGTCCGATCTGGATATCTTTCAAAATAGTCCGAACGTTTGACCATCGATAGTTCAATCGCCCCATACCTATCCATGTGTAATCCGGCGGCAACCGTTTCTTCAGCAAAGTTCTTTCCCCCTTATTCCATTCAGCCTGCTCTTTAACGAGCTGATCTAACAGGTCAACCTGCTTGCTCTCGCCCACCTCAGAGATCCATTTTTGGAGAAAAATTGTTGTACGACGGGGCAAACGTGCTTCCGTATCCGCTAACCAGTTATTCAGCATCCTTGAGTTCGATTGGACTGTGGAAATCCATTCCTGCCAGCTACTTTCATGGGATGCGACGAGATCATCGCGCTCGTTGCGCCTGGCCAAAAGACAGTTGAATCGGAGATGAGCGCCGTAGATCAGCTCACTGAATTCCGCCGCCATTTTTAGCGTGTTGCGCGCTGCAGCAGAAAAAGCCAACTGCCTCTGCCCCCATTCTGCGAACAAATTGAAGTCGTGCCGACTGTCATCTAGTGCTTCATTCATCAGCCCATGCAGTTCAAACTGCGTTGGGAAACTGTTGACCGGCCCCATGTGCAGGCGTTCAATCAAAAATGATGACTCCGAACGAGTCAACAGGATGCTCAAATTTTCGAACCACTCCGGTTCAAATCTGTCCAGTTTGACTCGGCTGAGTGGACGCAGCCCGTCTGGGTCGTCGTCCTCTGCTTGCTGCACGCAGCCAAACACAGGCTCAGGCACTGCGATTTCCCGCTGAAACTGGCCTAGGGAAACTGTCGTGTTGACAAGTCCCCAGACCCGCAAAGCCCCCCAGTAGACCGAGGATGGCAAGCGAGCGACACCTCCGGTGTCGATCTTTGTTGATCCAATGATGCCTGTTTCGCTCTCACCATGGAGTTTTGTCAGCACACGGGCCAGTTCGTTCTCTCGTTCACGCAGGTATTTGTCGAGTTTCGTTCTGCGTTGGTCAGATGTGCTGAGCAGGAGATAGTCCCGGATCATCCGTGGAACGGTGATGAGGTACTTCGCTCTCGTTTGAATCGTGGAAAATCCAGGAAACATCCGATCGGCAAAAGCATCGCGCAGCGCACCGATACCCAATTCGTCCAGCGTTCCAGGCTCATTGAGTTGACCCAAAACCTGCTTCACCCGATCCCGATCTGTCGAAGAAAAATCCACCCATCCGACCTGACTAATTAGGCCCATTAAATTTATCTCCAATCCAAGCTGTTTTCATTATTTTCATTTGGTCATTCCAGCATCTTTCCAGCGGTTGAACACCGGCGCAACGCATACGAGTAGACAGTGTCAAAATGTAGAGGGTATCGAGGGCTCACGATCAACCTGCGGCCACCGCCACCATCTGCCCAGCCACCGGCAAAAACAACCACTGCCCCACCACCTTGCGCCCACTGCTGAGTTCAATCGCCTGGGCATAAGCCGCCAGTTGCCCGGCATAGTCACTGACCAATTCATCCCATTTGCCTGCCCCCAATGGCGATGATTTATGGTCAATCAGCACCCAGCCACCGGGTGTATCCAGCAGCAAATCAATCCGGCCATTCATGATTTGCCCGTTGGGCAGCTCCACCTTCACGGGCACTTCGGCCAAGGGCTTGCAGCCCGGCCAGTTTTGGCTGATACAACCATGCAGCGCTTGTATTTGCCGGTGAACAGCCTCGGGGGCGATGTGACGCAACACGTCAAAGCCACGCAAAACGTTGCTGACTTCTGCCACGGTGATGGGTTTGCTCACATCCGTAAAGCTGGTGGCCAGGCAGGCATGCAGGGCTGAGCCCAAGACACCCCACTCGATTTGCGCCGGGTTCGCCAAGCTGATGCGTTCACCCACCGCAATACTTTGGCCAGCGCGGGCGTCCACCCTGCTGGCTGCCGATGGGTTGGTGTAAAGCGGTAGGCGTGTGCCAAAGGCCTTGTCCGCAAACCAGTAGACCGGTTGGCCTGCTTTTGGCTGTGGCTCACACTCAAGCGCGGGCGCCAACACCCAGTTCACAGTAGGCACTTGTTCGCCAGAAGGCAATTCAATGGCCGTGATGTCGTTTTCAGCTGAGGTATCTGATGGGCATAACCAATCGGCACCCAGCGACTCAAGCCAGGGTTCCTGCTTGGCGGTACTCAGGTGCGTCAACACCATGAGTTCCCGGGCGCGTGTCATGCTCACATACAGCAGGCGCTGCGCTTCAGCCGTGGCAGCGTTTTTGAAAGCGGTTGCGGTTTCAGTGGCCTCGATACGGTCAAGCACCGGGATGCCTTTGGCTTGTTTGCCGAACGGCCAGGGCCAATACCGGATGACGCGGTGGGCCAAGGGGTCAGAGGCCTGAACCGCTTGGGTGGACACTGCGCTGATGCCCCAAAGGCGGCTGCGTGACTCATGGTCCAGATCTGCCAGGATGACCACCGGCCATTCCAGCCCTTTGGCGGCGTGGTGGGTCAGTAAACGCACGGCGTTGACACTGGGTTCAGCCTGCGCGTCTTGCTCTTCGGCAGCCTGGTTGGTCAACCAGAGCAACAAGCCTGAAATGGTTGCTGCCTGGCGGGTGCTGCTGCAGTTGTCTTCATACTGCGCCGCCATTTCCAGCAAGGTTTCCAGATTGGCCAAACGTTGTCGCCCGACGTTGGCATCTTGGCGCCATGCCAGCACGCGCTGTGATAACTGTCCCGCACTGATGACCCGTTGCAAAGCCTCCAGTGGGGACAGCAAAGGCAGTTCCTTGCGCAGTGAGGCCATCAATGACACCAGCGGATGGGCCTGGTCACCCGTTTCACGCCAAAGTGTTTTGCTGGCACCCTGCTGTGCCAGGTAGGTCAGGCGGTCTGCCAACCATTCTTCCGGCTCGGCACCATCGGCCAGGGAAATGATCTCTGCCGTGGCCACCGTGTCTGCAGAGTCATTGAGTCGGCGCAGGCACGCCAATGCCAAAGTGGCTTCCGGCGTGGCCAACAAGCCTGGTCTGGAGGTGGCGACCGCCACACCGGCCTGGTGCAAGCCGGCGGCATATTCGGTGATCCGGCTGTGGCTGTAACACAGGATGGCGATGTCACGCGCCTGCAGCTCACGGGCAAGCTGGGTGTCCTTGTCCGGAATCTGCATGCCAGATGCCAACAAACGGCGCACACCTTGGGCGATGGCGTTTGATTTTTCGGTGGCGTTTTTGCCAGAAACAGTCCAATGCGCCAGGGCGGGCTCTGCCAACACCTCTTTCCGCTGGGGTTGGAGGGCAATTTCCTCTGAGGCCAACTCTGCTGCAAAAGTTTTGGTGAAGATGGTGTTGACCAAGTGCACCAAGGCCGGGCGTGAACGCCAGGAACTGCTCAGCACTTGCTTGCTGCCGCCCATGCTGGGCAGGGCTTGAAGAATGGACTGCATCAGCGCGGTGTCACTCCCACGGAAACCATAAATGGCCTGCTTGATGTCACCCACCCAGTAGGTATTGCGCGCCAACTTTGAGAGCTTCAGAAACAGGGCCAGCTGGATCGGGCTGGTGTCCTGAAACTCGTCCACCAACAACAGATCAAGTTCATCCTGAAGCACTGCCGCCACTTCGGGGTGGTCCAGCAACTGAAGCAGCAGGTGCTCTTGGTCGGTAAAGTCCACCACGCCCAAAGCGAGTTTGCGCACCCGGTAATGTTCCAGGGCGCCCTCGCAAAGTTCAAACATCAGCGTCAGGTACTGACGGATGTCTGCGTGCAGTTGCGGGTGTCCGTCACAGGCCCGTGCCAGGTCCAAAACAGGTTCAGCTAGCGGGAGCAACGCTTTTTCTGGGGCGTCTTTGGACAAGGCGACCCATTCAGACCAAGGTGGTGGGTTGTTTTTTAACTGGCGGGCAAATTTCTCAAGCTTTTCAATGAAGTTAGCGGTGTTTTTCTTGGGCTTGGCATCGGCCAGCACGGCATTTTTGAGTTGCGGCAAAGCCAGTTGAATGGCTTGGTACAAATCTTCGGTGAGCGTGGTCCGTAGCGGTGCAGAAAACTGCGCCAGCAGCTCATCTGCGTTGTATTGGGCAAAGCCTTGCAGTTGGGCGGCCGCAATGTTGTTGCCTCGCGCCTGTGAAACCAGGGTCTTGAGGTCCTGGGTCCAGTCCTCAATGCCCAGCAAATTAGCCAGGCGCGACAGGGTGGCAACCTGCTGGCCTGTTTGTGCAGCGTGGATGGCTTCGCGCACCAGCACGGTTGCCTGACCGTCTTCAATGACTTGTTGACGCGTGGGCATGCCTGCTTCAAAGGCAAAGCGTTCCAGCAACGCGCCGCAGACGCTGTTGACCGTGCCAATACTGGCTTGGCCCATGGCGTTGGCCATGCCAATGTCACCCTGCTGCAAGAGGTGCTGACGCACGCGTTCTCGCAATTCTGTGGCGGCTTTTTTGGTGAAGGTGGTGGCCAGCACCCCTGCAGGTCTGACGTTGCCGTCTTTGAGCAATTGGCTCAGGGTCTGGGTCAGCGTAAAAGTTTTGCCGCTGCCAGCCCCGGCGCTGATGAATGTCAGACTCATGCGTCTTCTCCCCAACCGGCCAGCACCCGATAGTCGTTGTAATTTTGATTGAGGATGTCCATGGCCATGCCGTCCTCTGGCGCGGTTGAGTCATCGTTTTCTTCAAGAGCAACTTCGATCAAACCCTGATCAAGCTGCTGGCGGCGCCACTTCCACGAGATCAGAAAACGTTCCCATAAGTGGGCTGCACCTTCATCAGCGACATTGGCATTCTTTCTGACCAGTCGAGCCTGGGGAAAGAAGTCTTGATCTGTTGCCAACAACTCGGCACTGTTGAGAATAAAGTAGGCCAGCCGGGGCCACTGCCCAGTTTTTTGTCGCTGCAGTTCGCCATAGATCGCCAACTGCAGATGACGGTTGAGAGCGAGCTTGTCTGGGTACTTTTTGCCGCCAGACCACTTCATGTCCACAATGGCTTGTTGACCGTCCTTGCGCGTCAACAGCAAGTCGGCCGATCCTGCAATCTTTCCGCCAACAAACTGGCCGCTGACAGTGACTTCGGGCTCCACCTTGATCACATGGGCCGCATGAAGTTGTGCACGCAGCTGTTGCATGGCAAAACACAGCTTTCTGCGGAAAGAGGCCAAATCCTCATTCCTGCCTGGCATCAGCAGGATGGCACCTTCGTCAGCAATCAAGGTGTCAAACGCAGGCTCAAACCACTTCAGGAATTCTTCATTGCTCTGGGTGAGTGCGAAGGGCTCAGTCACATAGTGCTCCACCAGATGGTGGGCCAAAGTGCCGTACAGCAGGAAGCTGTCGCTGATGTCCAGAATGCTGCTGGCTTTGAGTGCCGCAGGGTAGGTCAACACCCACTGGTAGGGGTTGAAGAGAAAGGACTCCAGGCTGGAGAACGACTCGGTTTCCCGACGCGCAATGGCGATGGACGGGGGCAGTTGCCACATGCGTTTTTGGGCTGGCAGCGGCTGGTAGGGTTGTGCTGTCAAACCTTTGGGGTTAGCGGCTGCATCTGGGCTGGTCAGCAGACTTTCGAGTGCCTGGGGTTTGGGTGGATGTTGCTTGTCAAACAAGGACTCCAGCATCAGCCACAGTGGGTGCAGCTCAGACCCGGCACGCGGCAGAATCAGGGTGAGTTGGCGCCTGGCCGCAGTGATTGGCCGTTGCCAGTGTTCGGCCTGTTGGCTCAACAAGTCTGAAATCGCAGGCAAATCAACACCAGCCTCACGCAAGCTGGTTTGCTCGCGCAGGGACCATGGGTAGGCGTTGGGGATGGATTGCGCTTTCAACTGCCACCAGATGACATGGTCTGCCGCCTCGGTCGCCGCGCCAGGTGACGTGATGCCACGGCAAGCTCCCAACTCCGCCACCAAAAGCGGGTTGGCGGAACCACGCGACGTGGCCTGATCCAGCAAGGTTTGCAATTGTTGCGGGTTGATGCGGCTGTCACCCTGCAGGACCAAGGCTCGAAGAGAACGCAGGCAGGTCAGGGTTTGTGACTGGCCGCTGATGAAGGCCAGACGCTTGGCCGGATCAGTTTCTTGGGTACGTCCATGAAAGTAGTCAGCCAAGGCCTGAACCCGTGTGATCACGGCTTCCAGAGGGGCACCCATGGCCGGTTCAAAATGATCATGTTCCAGCCAAACACGAATACGGTGGCGGACATGTTCCCAGTCATAGTCCAATTTGGTGCAAGCGTCTTGGATGTCTTGCAGGGCCGTGTCCCAGGCTTGCCCTTGCCCCATTCCGGGTGAGCGCGTGAGCATATTGGCCAAACGGGTTCGGGCCATGCCAGGTATGGGGCAGATGGGATGGGTCAAAAACTCCAGCAGCCCAATCAGGTTCAATGGATTCCACAACTGCCCCAATGCAAGAGGCAGAACCTGCAGGGCGGGTCGGGCTGCACTGCTCTGCGAGAAACCTTGACGCGCCTGTGAGGCCGCCGCCAGTGTGTCATCAAGCATGGCTGCGTCCGGGGCAAGTAATAACGTTTGGCTTGCTTGGTCAGGGGAAAGCTTGGCCAATTCGTCAGCGAGCCAGTTGCCAGCCAACGCCCGGGTTTCCGACTGAACGATGCGCAGTGTCCCGTCGTCTTGCCACTTGAGTTTGTGTGGCTGTTGGCCTTGTTCCAAGGCACATAACGCCCCTTGCACCTGCGCAAGCATGGATGCGTTTTGGGGTGTTTCAGAACTGATGGCAGGCACTGCACTTTGGGCTACCAGCGGCAGTGTTTGCAAAACCACCCGCCAGGCTTTGGGCCAGGTTGATAACTCGTCCAGCAGGGTGACACTGGCGATGCGCGGCTTGCGTACTTGCATTGCTACGTGGATTTGGTGAAGTCGTTCACCGATGCCGGGTTCGAGCGCAATTTGCGTGAGGCCTTCAAGCGCCGACATGTCACGCAGACGCCTGGAGGTGGCCGATGTCAGATCGGTACCGTGCCAACACCATCCATGCAGGTGCCATTGGTCGCGCCATGCCAATAACGTGGCGGCTGTACCCAACTCGTCAACGAGAAAGCTCTGGTGGTAAAAGCGGGTAGGGCTATCAATTTGTTTGAGTCTTTGGCGGTACTGAAGGATTCGCTCGGAGGTTGGCGCTTCAATATGCAACAGCCCCAGTTGGGTTTCGAGTAAGTTGAGCATGCCCAAAGGGCCTGTCGTGATGGCATCGAGTTGCTTTTGATGGACCTCACGATGTTGGCCATCAAGTTCCAGCCCCAATCGAATTTTCATAGACCACTCCCATTTTTTTATTTGATTGGAACTCAGTGTGACACAGCGCAATGTCTTCGCTGCCAGCAGCGTGGCTGCGGAAAACTTGCTTTCACCGGGAACGCACCGTCATGTTGGTTTTTTCGATGTCAATGCATCCATCAGGCTCTCAGGCGCCAACACCTCAACACTGTCACCCTGGCTGCGAATCCACCAAACCAGCATGGATGAGTCGGTCAGTGTGGCTTTGAGTTCACAGCCTCCCTTTTGCCCCACATAGGGCGTGATGACCTGGTTGGTAGCCAACGGGGATTCGGCCAGCAGCACGGCCAATTCATCCTTGACCCACAGGTGAAGGGTGATCTTGCCGCCGACGCCAAATGCAAATCGGCCGTTGTCGTCGTACGCTTGCAGGTCAAAGTCTGGAGGGCGCTGAAAACGCAGGTTGGTGCATTTGGCCGTTTGAATACGGTGCAACGCCAGGTTGCGGGTGTCGTCATAACCCTCAAACCGACAGGGCAGGAACATGCGCACGCCTTGTTGGGCCAGGCCCAGTGGCATGACCTTGGCCTGGGTGCGCTTGCTGACAGCATTGGTGTAGATGATTTCAAGCCAGCAGTTGTTGTACAGCGCCTGGCTGACTTGCTCAAACACCTCAGGCTTGATTTTTGGCGGCAACATGGGCAAGGTGGTGCTGACCACGCGCACCTTGCTCAGCCACTCTCGGGCACGGGCCACGGCCTCGCCTGAATGCATGGGTGACAAATTGCGCCGGGCTTGTTCAAAAAAACCTTGCAATGACTTCATCAATGAGACTGGCAGTTGGTGGTGCAGGTGCTGTTCGGCCAGGGTCATCAACAAGGATTCCTGCTCGGTCAAACCAGGCAGTGACAAGCCTGGTGCTGATTCTTTCCAGCGGTAACCATAGGGGCGCGAGCTGTCATCACGCTCAATGTCGAAGTGTTCACACAAGGATTCAAGCTGCCGCTGGATGGTGCGCATGTCACGCTCATACCCGGCCTCTTTGAGCTGGATTTGCAGTTCACGCGAGTCAATCTTGCGCTGGCGTGGGATGCGCTTGAGCAGCTCCAGGCTAAGGTGCAGCGTTTCAAGGTTGTCGGGGCGTCGCGGCATGGGCAATTTTGCAGGCGAATCGACCAAAATAGGCCGTGCCCTAGTGTATGGAGGTTTGCTTGTGTTTTTGAACGCCACGCACAGCATTGTTGCCTGGTCTGCGTCAAAGTGTGTCGCAGGATTTGGCGATGTTTGATTGGAGGAGGAGCGTCTGCAGCGTTTGGCGTGTCTGTCGCCCCCATGAATCAGCACGCGCAATGCCCATAGACCAACGATGGGGGCGGTCTCCAGTGAACTTTGTCCAAACGGGAGACGACGACCTTTTGCCACGATGAATTCCTCTTGATGGAATTTAATTCAGAAATGGTCGATATCTGATTTGCCAACTGCCCAGATGATCGTGCGAGTAAGAATGTGAACGGCGGTACGACAGGCGACACAACATACGCGACTGTCATTCTGACAGGCGAACCAATGTTGTCGGCGCCGACGCGACACGCAAATCGACACGCAAATCGACAGGCAAATTAAAATGCAACGACATGCGTGTTGACAGGCGAATCAATTCATCAGCAGCGCGAGAGTGACAGAAACTCACTGTGCAGGGTAAGGGCCTTGTGCCCACGTCTTTTGCGTCGCAAAAAACTTGGCATCGGCCCCCTGCTCAGGGCGTTGCCCCGAGACCCCAGTCAACCAGCGATAACCATGTCGCGCTTCGCTTGACGCGTCCATGCCTGGTGTTTTGCAAACCATTCTGTCGTTGGCAAGGCAGCACAGCAGGAAAGCATGACCGAAACCGCGCGACAAGGTGGGCGAGCTGAAAGGGGCAGGGATTGGTGCAAAGGATAAACATGAATGAATCAACTTCATCATATGTAAATGCTCCCACTTTGCCACCATCCCGTCCCCACTTTGCCCCCAACCCCAAACCACCCTCAAACCCGCATCCATGCTCGATTTTTGCCATTTGCCCCCACTGCCCCTCCAATTTCCAGCGGTAGCACCCGGGGTGCGGGTCAAAACATGCCTGGCGCGGCCATCAAGCGACCTGCGTTGGCATCTTCAACACGTTTCCAGACTGGCGGCCATCCAGATAGTCAGCCCACCATTGCATCACCTTCACCCGATCTTCAAGGTAGGTGCTTCGGTGGTAGGCGGCCCGGATTTCGTTTGCTTCTTTATGGGCTAGCTGGCGTTCGATCACGTCAGGATTCCAGCCACATTCGTTGGCCACCGTGGAAAACAGCGCCCTGAAACCATGGGCGGTTGCCGTGTTTTTGTAGCCCATGCGTGCCAGGGCTGAATTGAAGGTGTTTTCACTCAGGGGCTTTGACGGATAGCTCGGGCTGGGGAACACCAGTTCACGCTTGCCGCTGAGTTTTTGCATGGTGCGCAACACTTCAAGGGCTTGGGTTGAAAGTGGCACCCGGTGCTCTACGCGCATCTTCATTCGCTGCGCCGGGATCGTCCACAGCGCCGCGTCAAGGTCGAATTCGGCCCAGCGTGCGCCGCGTGTTTCGCCCGGCCTGGTCGCCGTCAGGATCAACAGCCTCAGTGCGTGAGCCGTACTGGGATCACCGTCATAGGCGGCCAGCTTGGGCAGGAAGGCAGGCAGTTCTTTGTCAGACATCGCGGGCCGGTGCTGCACCTGCCGGGGTTGCAGGATTTCAGACGGAACCAGATCAAGCATGGGGTTTGTTTCAATGCGTTCATGGATCACCGCCCAACGGTAAACCGCCTTGATCCGCTGCAACACCCTGCCCGCTTGATCGCTGGCACCCCGGGTTTCGATCAGCTTGACGGCCGCCATGATTTCGCCGGGCTTGATGGATGCCAGCGGCCGTGCGCCCAGTGTCTTGAAAATGTCCGCTTCAAGGGATGCCCGGATACGGGCAGCGGTTTCAACGTCCCACCGGGCGGCCTGGTGCTTCATCCAGTCAAGGGCAACCGCTTCAAGGGTGTTCACTGATTCGTGCACCGCCTTGGCTTTTTCAGCCTTGCGCAGTTCGCCGGGATCGCCGCCGTCTTTCAGCACTTTTCGGGCTTCATTGGCCAGGTCGCGGGCGCCCTTCAGGGTCACGCCAGGATACACACCAAAGGCAAGGCGCTTTTCTTTGCCGCCGTGTCGGTACTTCAAACGCCAGTAGCGGCCGCCCGCTTTGGTCAGTTCCAGATAAAGGCCACCTCCGTCAAAGTGTTTGCCGGGGTCGGTCAGGTTTCGTAGTTGCGCATCGGTCAGGGCCATGATGGGGGGTATCCTTGAGAGTTTGGGGGCACATTTGGGGGCATTTTGCGCCACTTTCAAAACAGACTCTAGGATTCATAAGGGCTGCAGCCGTGACTTCGGGTGCGGCCCCGGCACCAGCGCCTTCTAGGCTGGTTTGTTGATTCCCCCTCCTCGCTCCGTTTCGTTATTTATTTCATTTCGTTGGGCAACACGCACAGTTTGTGGCCTGTGTTGTATGCAGGGCGTTGCCGCTTGCGGGTTTGTCGCGAGATAATCGCGACTCTTTTGAGCCGGTGTGCTCATGCTTGATTCCCATGTTTGCCGGAAGTTGAACTCCAAGTGTGCCGAACCCAACCAGCCCTCGGGCCGACCAGGATCAGACCCACCCCTTTCGGTGATTTACATAGCGCGTCGGCTGCTGTCTGGCTGGTGGCCGCTTTGGGATTGATTTACGCCAAAGCGTCTCATGCCGACGACTGGCTGGTGCTCAAGGTCAGTACCGCGCTGGTGCATGACGACAATATTTTCCGCCTGCCCGCGGGCAATACCAGTGCCTTGATCGGACGCCCCAATGCCCGGGAACAGGTGTTTGTCGTGACGACCGACGCGGAACTCAAGTTCAGCCACAGCTTGCAGGCACTGGATATTGAGCTTCAGCAGTCCAGCGCGCGGCATGCCAATTTTGGGTATCTTGACAACACGACTCACAGCTATTCGGCGACATGGCGCTGGGCCTATTCGCCACGCATCCATGGCACGCTGAGTTCGAACCGCAAGGAAACCACAGACGCCTTCACCGGCGAGCAGGATTTCACCGAGCTGAATCAGCAGACCACCAGCACCACACGGTTGACCGGCATCTACGAGGTGGATGGAAACTGGCGGGTAACCGGTGGTGCAGCGCGGGTTTCCGAGCGCAGCCTTCAGGAGAAGCCTGGTCAAGTCGACAGCACTGCAACCCTTGGTCAGGTGGGTTTGGGTTATGTATTTGCCAGTGGTAACACCGCCAGTTACCTGATCCGTGAAGCCAGTGGAAAGTATCAGGGCAAGGTGTTGCCTTCGCCGGAACTGCTTGACGACCGTTTCAAGCAACAAGACCATGAATTGCGGGTGAGCTGGTCGATTGACGGCAAGACCACTGCGCAGTTGATGGCGATGTACGTACAACGTCGCCACCCGAATTACCCCCAGCGCGATTACCGTGGCATGAATGGAGCAGCCAATCTGAACATTCAGCTGTCAGGCAAAACGGCAATGAATCTGGGCGTTTCGCGGGAGCTGTCCAGCTACCAGACCGCCAACTCCAATTTCAGCCAGGTCGATCGACTGGCCTTGGGCGGTGTCTGGTCGATTTCACCCAAAATGCAGGCCCGGGCCCGCTACGAGCTTGGTCACTGGAACTACAAGGGCACACCGACTGCGTCGACAACACCGTCGGTTGCACGAAAAGACATCACCCATGAAACGGCGGTATCGCTGGAATGGCAACCCTACACCTTTGTGGCATTCACTCTGGCGCTGCAGAAGTCCATGCGAAAAACCAACCTGCCCGACCTGGATTACGACAGCGAAATGGTCAATTTGTCTGCACAATTCATTTACTGACCCGCCTCAACCCACAGCCATTTTCGGCAGATTGCCATGTTCAAACACATAAGCTCCGTCTTTCGATTCATCATTGCCGTTTTCTTTGTTGCAGCATCAATGAGTACACAGGCGAGCGCGCAAAGCAGGATGTCGACGCTGATGCAGACCAAACCCGACTATCAGCTGGGTGCAGGTGACTCCATACGTGTTCAGGTCTTTCAGAACCCGGACCTCACCGTGGAAACCCGGGTTTCTGAAAGTGGTTCGATCAGCTACCCCTTGACGGGTGAGCTTGAGGTCGGTGGCCTGTCGCTGAGTGCCGCCGAGAGAAAGATCGCCGATGCGCTCAAACGCGGTGGGTTTGTGCAAAATCCGCAGGTGACCATCACCTTGACGCTTATTCGTGGAAATCAGGTTGCGGTGCTGGGACAGGTGAATCGGCCGGGGCGTTTTCCACTGGAAACCGCCAATACCCGCTTGAGTGACATGCTGGCGAACGCGGGTGGTGCTACCAGCACCGGCGATGATGTGGCCATTGTGGTGGGCAAACGCAACGGGCGACCGTTTCGCCAGCAAATTGATATTCCCTCCATTTTTCTGGAAGAAAAACTGCAGGACGATATTGTTCTGCAGGGCGGCGACAGCATTTACGTCCATCGTGCTCCCGTTTTTTACATCTACGGTGAAACGCAGCGCCCCGGGGCGTACCGGGTTGAACGCGGCATGACCATCATGCAGGCACTGGCAACCGGTGGTGGACCCACCACGCGGGGCTCCGAGAGTCGGCTGCGTTTGCACCGCAAATCGACCAACGGCGGCGTGGTCCAGTCGACGCCCCAACTCACTGACAGCGTGCGCCCCAACGATGTGATCTTCGTCAACGAAAGCATTTTCTAAGGCCACGGCATGACGCTGCAACAGTTTTTTCTTATTCTGCGGGCCAAGTATTGGGTGGCGTTGCTGACGCTGGTTCTTGTGTCAGGGGTGGCACTTGCCGTCAGTCTGCTGACGCCCAAACAGTACGTTGCCAGTGCGGCGATTGTGATTGACGTCAAATCACCAGACCAGATCAGCGGGCAGATGCTGCAGGGCATGATGGCCCCGGGCTACATGGCGACACAGATTGACATCATCAACAGTGACCGGGTTGCCAAAGAAGTCGTCAAGCTGATGCGTCTGGACAAAAATGCAGAAATTCAAGCGCAATGGCAGCTTGCCACAAAAGGTCAGGGCGATCTGATTGACTGGCTTTCCGGGCGTTTGTTGAAATCCGTTGAGGTCAGTCCAAGTCGGGAAAGCAACGTCATCAGTATCAAGTTTGCCAGTGAAGTCCCCAAATTGGCCGCCGCCACAGCCAACGCTTTTGCACAGGCTTATATCAACGTCAATCTGGACCTGCGCCTTTCTCCAGCTCGCCAGTATGCTACGTTTTTTGAAGAACAAACCAAGGACGCACGAGCCAAACTTGAGGCGGCACAGGCCGCGCTTTCACAATACCAACAGGCCAATGGCATCACCTCTGCCGATGACGCACTGGATTTTGAAACCGCCAAACTCAACGAAACCAGTGCACAATTGACCGCCGTCCAGGGTCAGACCACCGACAGTCAAAGCAAGCGTCTAACCGGAAAGGCTGACACGCTGCCAGAAGTCATGCAGAGTGCACTGGTCAACGGATTGAAAACCGACATCTCCAGACTCGAGGTCAAATTGCGTGAAAGCAGCGTCAACTTGGGAAAGAATCACCCACAAATCACCGGCTACGAAGCCGAGTTGTTTGCCTTGAGAGCGCAGCTTGAAACTGAAATCCGACGCATCGCCAGCTCGATCGAGACCAGCTACCAGGTTGGCAAGGAACGCGAGGCACGTCTCCAAAGTGCTTTGGCGGCACAGAAAGCCCGGGTGTTATTGCTCAACAAACAACGAGACGAGTTGAAGGTGATGCGCCGGGAGGTGGAGTCGGCACAGCGCACCTTCGAGTCGGTGAGCCAAAGGGCGTCTCAGACCAGCATGGAGAGCCGTGTAACTCAGACCAACATCGCGATCCTCAACCCCGCCACGGTGCCGACTGTTCCGACCAAACCAAGAGTGGTATTCAACCTGGCCATGGCCGTGTTCTTTGGCACTTTGCTTGGCGTTGGCTTGGCGATTGGACTGGAACTGCTCAATCGTCGTGTCCGCAGCCCGCGCGACCTGTCGGAAGCGTTGGGTATTCCGCTGCTTGGATCGATCTCGCATGTGGGAGTCAAAGCATGACAGAACCTACTGAATCGGGCAATGTGATTGCCACGGGTAACCTGCGCTCCATTGGCGACATTCTGGTCTCGCATGGCAAACTGAGCTCCAAGGATTTGCAGAACATCCTGGAGCGTCAAAATCAGGACAAGGTGCCGTTTGGCGAGGCGGCCATTGCGCTAAAGCTGCTCGAGAAGAAAGATATCGACTTCGCGCTGAGTCGTCAATTTGATTACGCCTATCTGCCTGAGGCTGACAGGAGTTTGAGCCCTGAGCTGGTATCTGCCTACCAGCCCTTCAGTCGAGTCGGGGAAAACCTGCGCGCGGTTCGCAGTCAGCTGATGTTGCGCTGGTTTAATGTGGAGCCGCACCGCAAGGCGATAACCGTCGTCAGCCCTGGTGTTGCTGAGGGTCGCAGCTTTGTGGCGGCCAACCTGGCGATTGTGTTTGCGCAGCAGGGGCAGCGCACCTTGCTGATCGACGCCGACATGCGCGCCAAGCCTGCACGCAGCCAGCAGGCGCTGTTCAAGCTAGGGCCAGGGGCGGGGTTGTCTGGCATTTTGTCCGGTCGTTCAGGCCTTGAAGCTGCCCAACAGGTACCTGGCCTGCCCGGTTTGGCCGTCCTGCCGGCGGGTGCCGTACCGCCCAACCCGCAGGAATTGCTGGGGCGAGCCGGATTTGTGCAACTGATCCAGGAAGCTGCCGAACAGGTTGATGTGATCCTCATCGACACGCCCGGCGGCAATGCATATGCCGACGCAGAGATCGTTTCAGCACGAGCTGGCGCCGCTTTGATGGTCTCGCGCAAGAACCAGAGCCTGATTCATGAGACAACAGAACTGGCCAGCCGTTTACAAAACAATGGCGTGGCGCTGGTGGGCTACGTTTTGAACGATGCCTGAACTGGATGACGCGATGCCACAGCGCGGCCAACATGACCTGGTAAACCGCAGCATTCGGGCCGTTATCTGGAGCTATATCGGCGGCATCAGCCGCATCGTTGCCCAGTTGTTGATTCAGGTCTGGTTGGCCCGGGTTTTGGGGCCGGCTGTATTTGGTCAGTTTGCGGCGGTGCTGGTCGTCATTGGGTTTGGTTGGCTAGTGGCCGACTGCGGTTTTGGCGCAGCACTGATCCAGAAAAAAGATATCTCTGAGGCGGATATCAGCTTTGCGCTGGGCTGGATTCTGGTGCTTTCGCTGGCCAGTGCATCAGTTGTGATGCTATTGGCACCTTTTCTGGCCGGTGCCATTGGTGATCCGTCTTTGGCAGCACCGTTTATTGCGTGCGGCCCAATTATTGCGATTCAGGCAGTTTCCAACTTGAGTGTCTCGCTGATGCGACGTAATCTGGATGCCAAGCGGGACCAGATTATTCATGTGTTGGCCTACGTGATAGGTTTTGGCGGCGTTGCGGTTGGTCTGGCCATGATGGAGATGGGTGTCTGGAGCCTTGTCATTGGCTTTCTGGTCCAAACTCTGATCATTTTGCTGGCCAGTTATTGGATTATCCGTCATACCCTGCGGCCAACACTTCGTGGTGACGCACAGCTTGGTATTTTTGGTTTGGGAGTGCTTGGAACCAACCTGGCCAATCAGGCAATCGTCAGCGTTGACCGTTTTTTGATCGGCAGAATCTGGGGTATACCTGCGCTGGGCAACTATTCAGCGGCATCCAATTTGTCACAGGTTCCCATCGGCCTTTTGGTGAACTCGTTTCAGACAGTTGTTTTCTCTTCAGCCTCACAGGTACAGGATGATCCAGTCCGCTTGCGACAAGGCTACTCGGCCATTCTGACCCTGGCCAGCCTGGTGACGTTCCCCCTGGCTGCTGGCCTGGCACTCAAGGCAGATTTCATCGTCCATTTGTTATACGGTGACAAATGGACCGAGGCCGGACCCCTATTTGCGGCATTCTGCGTCGCCCTGCCTTTCTCCGCAATGCTGGCTATTTCGGGACCGATGTTATGGGCCGTCGGCGCGGTATACAAAGAATTTCGCGTGCAGATTCTTGTCGTCGCAACACTGGCTGCTGGCTTGCTAATGCTGTCAGACCAGCCCATCTCAGTGGCAGTGTGGTTCATTACGCTGGTCTATTTCCTGCGCTTTGTGTTGATCTACCTTGGTTTGGCGTCGCGTATCAACTTGCGCCACTACGATGCGATCCGGGCCCTGGCGGGTGGCTTGGCATTGGCTGCCGTGGTAATGGTCGTCGATTGGGTCACTGGACTGGCGATCCCAGCGCATCAACAAGGGCAGATCGCCTGGGTTTCAGCGCAAATATTCTTGATGGGTCTGGCCTGTATTGCGATGGTGCGCATGATGCCGACCCGGCTATTTGGCATTACGCTGAGTCGGCAGTTGCTGGACCGCACCTCTGACTCCAGATTCGCAAGTGTGCTGTGCAGCTTGCTCGGCCTGAAGCCTCATTGATCGCAACAAATTTCCCCAAGCTCGATGAATTGACAAGCAAATACTGATTTCATGGATTTTTCTGTCTTCGTATCTGCCTCCGCAATCATTGCTGCCCTGTTGACGGGCCTAGCGCTGCCTATTGCCGTGGTCTTGACCTATAGCCGATTTGGTGTTGGCATCAGTATTGTTGTCCTTGCATTTATTATCGACACCATCACCATGGGTGATATTGCCTTGGACCTTGGTCTGAAGTTATATTATCCGGATATATTTTTACTAATTCTTGCCACAGCTGCTCTAATCAGATACATAGTTCCAAATGACCGTCCCGCAGCCAGCGTTTTATGGTTTATTTTTTGTGCAATATTTTTATTCAGTACACTAACAGGATTGATGAGTTTTGGTTCTTCTGCAGGGGTGGATGCTCGTCCTTACTTCTATCTTGCAGCAGTTGGTCTTTATGGAATGGGATTTAAGATTGAGACCGAGCAACTTGATATATTATTCAAAGGAATGTATCTGATCACTATTTTCCTGATCGGTTTGACATTCTATCGCTGGGCTGTTTATTTTATACCTGTCTCGAGTTTATTACCTCCAGGAGGCACTTACAACGTCGATGGCGCAATTCGTGTTATTTACTCTCATCATGTTTTACTGATTGCTCAAGTTGGATTGTTGGTTGTTTTCTATTCTGGCTTATCCAAGGTTTTTTCTGTTTCAAGTCTGCTATCACCCCTGCTTGTCGGCATGGTTCTTGTTTTGCAGCATCGTTCTGTTTGGCTAGCAGCAATAGTTGGTACTTTTTTTCACTTTATTCTCGGACGAGACAAACTTCAATCCAGCCAACGAAAAGGTACTTTAATATACGTACTGATTGCTTTGCTCATTGCAGGTGCTTCAACACAGTTCAGCGATAGTTTGCAAGGTATTTCCAAACAGGTAAAATCAGGTGCTACTACTGCATTAGCCGCTGATGGATCTGTTGGTGAACGCCTGGAAAGCTGGCAAGAATTAATAAGAATATGGATAAATGCTGGACCGAGATCTGTTCTGGTTGGACAAAGTTTCGGGGCTGACAATACCAGATACGTCACAAACGAACGTGGTGAATCAATTAAAATTGATTACACAGCCCACAATTTTTATGTGCAAACTTTGTTCAATATGGGACTGGTTGGATTATTAACATATATTTTTATTGTTATCTATGCATTAAGTGGCTTAAAAACAATTCGAGAGAATTTATCAAATAAATCGCTCGCTGAAGCAATGATTGTCATCATTGTGACCCAATTGGTCTACTATATTCCCTATGGTGCAGACTATTTTCAGGGATTGATACTTGGAGTCATCGTCGCCTTTGTCAATAAAAACAAACCATCAACTGCCTCAAAGTATAAAAACTCAATCTCTCCCTTGCCAGGGTAAGTAGATGAAACAAGTTCTTAGACATCTATTGGATCGACTCATATTGCTGCTGGACGGCATTGCGATATTGGATTGGCCTTGCAAGAAGCATTCCACTGATATCGCCATCATTCGTCTGGATGCGATCGGCGACTTCTCTGTCTGGCTGGACTCTGCCAAGGAATACCGTCGCATTTACCCATCTCAACGAATCGTCTTGATCACCAATGCCGCCTGTATAGAGTTGGCTCGCCACTTACCTTATTGGGATGACATTTGGCCGATCAACATGCACCGCCTGACAACGGATTTCAGGTATCGCTGGTCAACAATGCGCCAAATTAGTCAGGCGCATTTTGCTTTGGCCATTCAGCCCGCCTATTCCCGCGATCTGATGCAGGGAGACAGCGCGTTGCGAGCTACAGCTGCCAGGCAGCGCATCGGATCTGTTGGTGACACCAGCAACACGCGGGCTGCCGACAAGACCATGAGCGACCGTTGGTTTACCAAGTTACTTGCCGCTCGGCAAGAACCCCTGATGGAGTTGCTTCGCAATGCTGAATTTATCAGCCAACTGACGGGTCAACCCTATTCGGCGCAACTGCCCAAATTGCCGATCCTGGTAGTCTTGCCAGAAAACCTTCGCGTCAAGGGTGAATATTGCATCTTGTTTCCAGGTGCTGCCTGGCATGGCCGACAGTGGGACAAGAGTGCATTTGTGAGCGTGGGTGTAAACTTAAATCAACGGTATGGCTGGCAAATTGTCCTGTGTGGAGCATCAAGTGACCATGCACTTTGCAAAGCAATTTCAGAATCAGCCCCCATAACGTTCATGAACCTGGCAGGTAAAACCAGCTTGGCTGAACTTGCGGAGCTGATTCGTGCCGCGCGAATGCTGGTCGCTAATGAGACTTCAGCAGTTCATATCGCGACCGCTGTAGGGACACCAACAGTTTGTATCACCGGGGGCGGGCACTACGGACGCTTTGTGCCGTATCCGTCTCATTTGCCCGGGATCAAACCAACCCTTGCAAGTTGCCCCATGCCTTGCTTCAACTGCAATTGGGTGTGCAATCAACCCCATGACCCATCGGGGCCGGTACCCTGCATTCAGGCCATTTCAGTTCCACTAGTCTTGTCCATGGCAAATATGGCACTGAGTGAAAGTGGCTCCCCAGCATGTACACAAACCTCACTTTAGGTACAGTCGGTGCTGCTTTTAACGACTAACAATAAAGTGATCTGCTGTGGGTAAGCATTCAAAATGCCTGTACGTCGTTATGACGTGTTTTAACCGCAAGTCGCAAACCTTGGCGTGCCTCGAGGCACTCTTTAATAATGCGGTGGTTAGAAGCGGCGAGGTCGATATCCATGTTGTCGTGGTTGACGACGGAAGCACTGACGGGTCATCTGAGGCCATTCTTGGTGCGCACCCCACAGTCCAAGTGATTCGAGGTGACGGCAATCTCTATTGGTGCCGTGGAATGCATCGGGCGATTGAGGAAGCCCAAAAACATCATTTTGACTATTTACTCTGGCTCAATGACGACACCTTGCTGTTCGAAGACGCACTTGGCAGACTGTTGCTTTGTGATGCCAATTTGTTGGCAAACTCAAACAAACCACGCCTGATTGTTGGCAGTACCCATGACAAGACAAGTGGAATATTGTCGTACGGTGGTCAGGTGCGCTCACCCGGACTTCGACGCACGCGTTTTCAGCTGCTTGAAAACAAGAGCTCGCAACCGGTGCGCTGTGACACCATGACAGGAAATATTGTTTTGGTTCCCGCCAGCACACAATCATTGGTTGGGAATCTTGACCCTACGTTTGAGCACGCCATGGGCGACACTGACTATGCGTTGCGAGCAGTGCGCCTAGGTGTCGAAGTTTGGGCCGCCCCAGGAGTTCACGGTACTTGCAGCGACAATCCGGCGGAAAACACGTTCATGGATGCCAAGTTGCCACTTAGCGCGCGCCTCAAGTTGATACTTGGGCGCAAAGGCTTGCCCTGGCGTTCTTGGCTGGTTTTTACACAGCGGCATACCGGTATCTTTTGGCCATTGTATTTTTTATGGCCATACTTGAGTTTGATCCTTGGTCGCTATGGTCGTTGAAAATTGAATAACATAATTTCATTGAAATAATAATGAAATCAATAATTAAAGCAGTCATTATCACCAATGTTCCAGCCCCGTACAGAATTCCTGGCTGGCAGCTTATATCCAAAATGAGCGATATTAATCTTAATGTAGTTTTTTGCTCAAAATCAAATATTGATATCACCTTAAATTCAGATTCACTTGGATTTAGTGTTTATTATTTGCGTGGTAAATATCGAGAATATGGTATCCGATTTTTGCACAGTGATATTGGTGTTTGGGGTTTATTAAGTAAATTAAAACCTGATGTAGTTATTACAACCGGATTTATTCCCACTTACCTATTTGCATTTACTTGGACTATTTTTCATAATATACCTCATATTTCTATGACTGATGGCACTATTAAATCAGAGAAAAATTTGTCATTTATCCACAAACTCTTGAGAAAAATTGTTTACCGGCATAGTGCTGCTTTTGTCGGTGCCAGCAAAGGTTCAATGGAGCTATTTGAAAAATATGATGTCGATGCATCTAAAGTGCACCAATCATCTCTTTGCGTGCACAATCAGAATTTTAATTTACCTGACACCGAAAAGGTTAGCGACTTTCTTTTCAGCGGCAGGTTTATCGATTTGAAAAATCCTATTTTTGCCATTCAAGTTGCTGCCGCAACTGCCAAAATTCTCGGTCGAAAGACCACCCTTGACATTCTCGGGCAAGGCGAGAAGGAGCAAGAGATACGCACCTTTGCCGATTCAGTGAAAGATCATGTGGTCGTAAGATTTTTAGGATACTTGCCACAACTTGAATTACCTAGCGTTTTTTCGAAAGCTCGAATTTTTTTGTTCCCAACAAAATTCGATTGTTGGGGCTTGGTGACCAATGAAGCATGTGCCGCTGGGTTGCCAGTTTTAATATCCCCTCATGCGGGTGCTGCCGACGAATTAGTAAAAACAGGTGTCAACGGCTATGTGCTGAAGCTAGATGTCAATATTTGGAGTGAGGCCGCTTCGCGGTTACTCTGTGATAAAACTTTGTATACGCAGTTCTCAAGGCAAGCAAGAGATATGTTAAGTGCCTATAACTTTGAAAATGCTGCTGCCGGACTTGCCGCAGCCATCCGACAAGCTGCTGGTAAGTAACTCCATCGATACTAAGTTTACCCACACATATCAACCCAGCAATATGAAATGCCCGATATTGATCGCCACTATATTGCGACCAAGCGGCAGCACAGGTGTTCAGAGTCACGTACAAAGCGTGCAACGTTGGCTACAACAAAGCGGACGCCGGAGTTTGATAGTGACACCCTTTCAATCTCCTAAGTGGCAGTTTTACCCAGCACTTGGAATTAGACGCGTCTTGGACCTGCTAAGTCCAACTGCTGGAGTTTGGTGGTATCGACGAGGACATGGCTTTTTTCTGGGCTGTGCACTCACCAGGCTTTTGCGAGATGGCGCGCCTTGCATCATTTATGCCCAATGTCCTGTGTCGGCTGCAGCCGCAATGGCCGCCCGAAAGTCGCCATTGCAGGTGATTGTGACAGTCGTTCATTTCAATGAATCACACGCCGTCGAGTGGTCCAACAAGGGAGCAATCGCTTTGAATGGAAGTTTGTTCAAAGCGATTCAGAAAATGGAGTCCCAAGTCCTGCCTAAAGTCGATGGCCTAATTTTTGTTTCCGAGTTTATGCGCCAGCTTATCCAGGTCAGTGTGACCCCGTGCAGGCAGATACCATCTCGGGTGATTCCAAATTTCACCAATGATCAGACTCAACTGCGGCTCAATTTGCCGCGAAGCGGTTTGATTACGATTGGAACACTTGAGCCGCGAAAAAATCATCGCTATGCGCTGGAAATCGTCTTTCAGACCAAACTATTGGGACAACCTTTGTCATTGACAGTGGTCGGCCACGGGCCAGACCGTGCCGAACTCGAAAATCTGGTAGCTACGTGGGATATCCAATCTCAAGTGCACTTTACTGGCTTTGTTGCCAATGCCGCCAGCCTGATGTCGTCGCATCAAGCCTATCTGCATGTCGCCAAAATGGAGAGCTTTGGCATTGTGCTCATCGAAGCAATGTCGCATGGCCTTCCAGTTTTTGCGGCGCCCGTAGGTGGAATATCTGAAGTGTTTTGCAATGGTGTCGAAGGATTACACATTCCATTGAATGATGCACGGGCAGCAGCAGTTGCCATTTTGCGGTGGATCAATGATGCCGAGCAGATGCGCAGCGCTGGCGCTGCTGCTCGCCGTACGTTTCTCGAAAAGTACGAGGCCACCAAGGTTGGCACCAAACTGGTCGAGTTTCTGGATGAGATTGCCGCACGATGAGCACGCCTTACCGAGTGCTACTCGCACACAACGTTTATCAGCAGGCAGGAGGCGAAGATGCGGTCGTGCAGGCCGAGATCGACATGCTTCGCCAGCGAGGCCACGCGGTTGAACTGTTTTCCCGCCATAACGACCTAGTGCGCACTCTACCGGCATTGACAGTGGCGATGCAAACCATGTGGTCCCATCAAAGTTCCCAAGATTTTGAACGCCTAATTCAGACCTTCCAGCCGGATGTGGTGCACGTTCATAACACCTTGGCAATGATCTCGCCCTCGATTTATTGGGTGGCCAACCGTTTCAGGATTCCGGTCGTACAGACGCTGCACAACTTCCGGCTTCTTTGCCCCCAAGGAAATCTATTCAGAGAGGGGTTGGTATGTGAGGACTGCCTGGGTCGACTACCTTGGCGTGGTGCCATGCGTGCCTGTTATCGGGAATCAGTTGCCCAGACCACAGTACTTGCCGGTATGCTGATGTTTCACCGAGCCATCGGGACCTGGCAGCACAAGATCACTCGATATATCGCGCTCAATGAATTCTGTCGTGCCAAATTTATTGAGGGTGGATTACCGCCTGAAAAACTGCTAACCAAACCTAACTTTGTGAATTTTCCTGTATCGGTGTCGACAGCACGCGATGGATTTCTTTTTGTCGGTAGGCTGTCGCATCTTAAAGGTGTGGGCGTATTGGCGGATGCAGTCAATGAACTCACCAGCCCGTCAATCCGAGTAGCGGGAACAGGGCCAGACGCAGGGCTGCTGCAAAATCAGGTGGGCATTGAACTGCTGGGACCAATCGGGTTGACCGAAGTACGGGTTGAAATGACCCGAGCCACGGCCTTGATTCTGCCCAGCGTGTGTTACGACAGCTTTCCACGCACACTTGTCGAAGCCTTTGCATGCGGCTTGCCTGTCATCGCAAGTCGCATGGGGTCCCTACCAGAGCTGATTCAGGACGGTGTTACCGGGCTGCTGTTTGAGTCTGGCAACGCCTTTGATCTTGCCGAAAAGATGCGCTGGGCTCAAACCCACCCTGATGTTTTGGCGAAAATGGGGCAGAACGCCCGCAGACAATTTGACTTACATTATTCAGAAGAAGAAAACTACAGGCAGTTGATGTCGATCTACAAGGAAGCCATTCAAGCCGTTGCGTCGGAGTCCCATGGGAATCAGCGCTGAAATTGTTGGCCCGCCTGATGCGGGTGACCGCCGCGCCGAAGTTTTGCTCGGCGTGCCTGTCGACGCGGTCAGCGGTTCAGATGCAATTGGCATCATCTTGTCTTGGGCCAAGGCACGGGCCAGTCGCTATGTGATTTTTGCCAATGCCCACGTCGCTGTGACGGCCAGCCAGGACACCGAGTTTGCGTCCGTCGTTCGCTTGGCGGACTTGACGCTACCCGATGGGGCACCGGTCGCCTGGATGCTTCGCAAACTGGGATACCGACATCAGGAACGAGTCTGTGGTCCAGACCTGACCTGGGACTTGCTGATGCAATGTGAGAATATCGGATTACCAGTTTATTTTTATGGCAGCTCTGAAGACACTCTGAGAAAGTTGACCGATCGTGCGCATGAAGCCTACCCCAATCTCAATATTGCTGGCACCGAGTCACCACCATTTAGGCCATTGACGGCTGAGGAATATCGAGCCACAACCTCAAGAATTAACGCCAGTGGTGCGGCTTTGGTTTTTGTTGGCTTGGGCTGCCCCAAACAAGAGTACTGGATGCGTCAACAATGTGGACATGTCCACGCCGTCATGCTCGGTGTCGGTGCGGCGTTTGATTTCCATGCGGGTACGATTTCACGCGCACCCGCATGGATGCGTCGAAATAGCCTCGAATGGTTGCACCGTCTGGCCACGGAGCCCAAGCGACTATGGCGACGGTACCTGGTGACCAACAGCTTGTTTGTGTGGGGTGCATTTCTTCGGTTGCTTCAACAAAGGCGTAACAGTTAATGATATTGACCTCCTGGGACGACGGACATCCGCTTGATCTTCGTATTGGTGAAATGTTGATCAAACACGGATTAGCCGGCACTTTTTTCGTCCCGATTCAAAATCGGGAGGGTGATGCGGTGATGACTGGCGCCGAAATGCGCGAACTCGACAGTGCCCATGAAGTCGCAAGCCACACACGCACACATCGTTACCTGCTGAGTTGCTCGAGCTCGGATGCGCTCGCGGAGATTGAAACCGGCAAACAACAACTAGAGGATTTCTTAGGCCACAGCGTCGAGGGGTTTTGCTACCCTGGTGGTAAATTTGACCAAAAAATCTCGAGAATGGTCAGAAACGCAGGTTTCAGCTACGCCCGGACGGTGGAGAATTTGCGCATCGATTTTGGACAGAATTTATGGGAGATTCCCACCACCCTGCAGTTTTACCCGCACGGCCCAAGCACACTCCTCAAAAACTCGGCCAGACATTGGGCATTCTCAAAGCCCACCTTGATTTTGCCGCGGTTTCGACACAGGGACTTCTTTGCATACGCCAGATATTTGGCTCAATATTGTGTGAAATCCAAGGCAATATTTCACCTCTGGGGGCATAGCTGGGAGATTGAAGAGTTCGGCCTTTGGGCCGAACTCGACAATTTTTTCGACTTCTTGGGTGATCTACCCTGTCCGTCCCAAACCCTCAGGTCTGCAATCAAGTCACACCGCAACTGGACCGACTCATAGAGCACCCAGCATCTACTTTACGGTTGGTGGTATGGCTTGTGCACGCAAGCCAATACTCTTGAACGGGATGGCCTGAAAACCTGGCAGCGCAAACGCCGGCGAGCCCGATTGCAGCGTCAAATCCAGATTGGCTTCATCGACAAACCCGGGATCCTGGTTGCTGATGTTGTTGGCAAAGGTCTTGAACCAGACGGTATGCTCCAGCCCGTGGATCCAGGTCGTGTTGGCATAACCCACATTCAAGGCAAACTCGGTTCCTTGCGGGTACAACCAGGGGTTGCCATTGTTGCTGGTGATCACAGCCCAGCTGTTGGGAATCGCAGCTGCCTGCGGATAACGGCTAGCCCAAGGCTCTGCCTGATAGTTAAGTGCTTTGAGGCCGTCGAGTAAAGCCCCATTGATCCAATCCGTTGTCTGGTCCTTCCACCATTGGTAAGCCCGCGCATCGGTGTTGAATGCCGTGCCGTTACGCGCCAGCACATTGTTGGTGATGAGGTTGTCGCGGCCACCACTGCTCTGAATTGCATTGCCAGCGACGCGGTACACCACGTTGCCGCGCACCTCAATGCCGCTGACAGCATCATCAAGGTAAACCCCGTGGACCGCATCACTGCTGAAAATGGAGCTGATGTTGTGTATGAAGTTGTTGGCAATGACGTTGCCTCGCGCACCCCAGTCGCGCCCGGTATAGATGGCACCTGCATCGCCCGTGGCCGACAAAACGTTGCGGATTTCAT
>JAGOUM010000002.1 GCA_018061265.1 Rhodoferax sp.
TGCGTCAAGCCGGCAGGGCCTGACGCAAGTCCAAATAGCGACTTACAAACCGTCGGGAACGCTGGGCAAGCCCGCCAGCGCCATGGCCAGTTCACTCTCGTCGTACTTTTCATCGGTCAATTCACCCACAAAGTACTTCTGGTAGGCCGCCATGTCGAGGTGACCGTGGCCGCACAGGTTGAACAGAATCGTCTCCGATTTGCCTTCGGCCTTGCAGCGCAGCGCCTCAGCAATTGCACCTTTCACCGCATGATTGGCTTCGGGCGCCGGCACGATGCCTTCCGCGCGGGCAAACATCACACCGGCCTCAAAACACTCGACCTGGTGGTAGGACACCGCTTCAAGCAAGCCGAGCTCCTTGCAGTGCGACACCATCGGTGCCATGCCGTGGTAACGCAGGCCACCGGCATGAAATCCCGGCGGGGTGAACTGGCTGCCCAAAGTGTGCATTTTTGTCAGCGGGGTCATCTTGGCCGTATCGCCAAAGTCGTAAGCGTATTTGCCGCGTGTCATCGACGGGCAAGCCGCCGGCTCCACCGCCACAATGCGCGGTTTGGGGCCACCGCGCAGGCCGTGGCCAATGAACGGGAAAGCAATACCGGCAAAGTTGGAGCCACCGCCCGTGCAACCCACCACCACATCGGGCCAGGTGTCGGCCATTTCCATCTGCTGCATCGACTCCAGGCCAATGATGGTCTGGTGCAGCAGCACATGGTTGAGCACTGAGCCCAGCGCGTATTTGGTGTCTTCGCGCTGCACCGCCAATTCAACCGCTTCAGAAATGGCAATTCCCAAGCTGCCCGGATGGTCGGGCCGTTTGGCCAGCACCGAGCGGCCGTATTCGGTTTCCATCGACGGTGAGGCCACGCAGCGTGCGCCATAGGTTTCCATCATGGCACGGCGATAAGGTTTTTGGTCATACGACACGCGCACCTGGAACACCTCGACTTCCATGCCGTACAACTGCCCGGCAAACGCCAGCGAGGTACCCCACTGACCCGCGCCGGTTTCGGTCACCAGGCGTTTAACCCCTGCCTCCTTGTTGAAAAAAGCCTGCGCCACCGCCGTATTGGGTTTGTGGCTGCCGGCGGGGCTGACGCCTTCGTATTTGTAAAAGATCTTGGCGGGCGTGCCGAGGATCTTTTCCAGCCGATGCGCCCGGTACAACGGCGCCGGGCGCCACAGGCGGTAGACGTCGCGCACCGGCTCGGGGATCTCGACCTCGCGCTCGGTAGTCACCTCTTGCATGATGAGCGCCATCGGAAACAGTGGCGCCAGGTCGTCCGGCCCCACCGGCTGCAGGGTGCCGGGGTGCAGCACCGTGGGCAGTGGCTTGGGAAAATCCGCCTGCAGGTTGTACCAGGCTTTGGGCATCTGATCTTCGGACAACAAGAATTTGGTTTGATCACTCATCGTGGCTCCTTTTGTATTTTGAAGAAGGGTTTAAAAGTTCAGGGTTTTGACGCCGCTGGCCGTGCCGAGCAGGCAGACCTGCGCTTTCTGAAACGCAAACACGCCCACGGTGACCACGCCAGGCCATTGGCTGACCTGGGTCTCAAAGCCCAGCGGGTCGGATATCTGCAAACCGGTCACATCCAGAATGTGTTGGCCGTTGTCGGTGACCAGCGGCACGCCCTCTTTAAGCCGCAGCGACACCTGCGCGCCCATGGCCTCAAACTGCCGCTTGATGCGCTGCGTGGCCATCGGGATCACTTCCACCGGCAACGGGAACTTGCCCAGTACTGGCACCAGTTTGGACTCATCCGCAATACAGACAAACCGCCGGGACTGCGCGGCGACAATTTTCTCGCGGGTGAGTGCCGCGCCGCCACCCTTGACCATGTAGCCGCTGGCGTCAATTTCATCGGCACCGTCGATGTAGACCGACAGCTCGGCCACCTCGTTGCAATCAAACACCGAAATTCCAAGCGCTTGCAGGCGCGCCGTGCTGGCCACCGAGCTTGACACCGCCCCCTTGATCTGGTCTTTGATGGTGGCCAATGCGTCGATGAACTTGTTGACCGTAGAACCCGTGCCCACCCCCACGATCTCGCCCGGCACCACAAACTCAAGGGCGGCTTGGCCCACCAGGGTTTTGAGCTCGTCTTGCGACAAAACAGCTGCGGCGGCGTTGGGCGCTTGTGTCATCGGGGAAAATCCTTGAAGTTGATCGGTTTTTACCAGCAGGAATTATCCAATGGCTCTTGTCCCCTACGCGCTGACGCGCCCGTTTTTATTTGGCCTGGACCCCGAGGTCGCGCATGAACTGACCATCGCGTCGCTGTCGCGCACACAGAACTCTGCATTGCGCTGGGCTTACGCCAGCCCCCAGGTGGACGATCCGCACGAACTGGCGGGCCTGCATTTTCCCAATCGTGTGGGGCTGGCCGCCGGGCTGGACAAGAACGCCCGCTGTATCGATGGTCTGGGTGCCATGGGTTTTGGATTTGTCGAGGTTGGCACGGTGACGCCATTGGCGCAGGCGGGAAACCCCAAACCACGCATGTTCCGACTGCCACAAGCCCGTGCATTGATCAACCGCCTGGGCTTCAACAACGACGGTCTGGACGCGTTTATTGCCAACGTGCAGCAGTCGCAGCTTTATCGCACCCGGCTCGCCGGTGGGCATAAGGGCAGCCCGATGCTATTGGGACTAAATATTGGCAAGAATGCCGCCACGCCGATCGAGCGTGCCACCGATGACTACCTGACCTGCCTGGACGGTGTCTACCCTTTTGCCGACTACGTGACCGTCAATATCTCCAGCCCCAATACCAAGAACCTGCGTAGCTTGCAAAGTGACGCCACACTGGACGCCTTGCTGGGTGCCATCTCGGAGCGGCGCGAGATACTGTCTCAAAGACACGGCAAGCGCCGACCCATCTTTCTGAAAATTGCGCCCGACCTCGAGGCCGATCAGGTCACGCTCATCGCCCGAACCCTGCAACGTTATGGTTGCAACAGCGATGGCCAGGTGAACAATGCCTGGGGTGTCATCGCCACCAACACCACCCTGAGCCGCGATGCGGTCAAAGGACAGGCACATGCCGATGAGGCGGGTGGCCTGTCGGGTGCACCGGTGCTGGCCATGAGCAATCAGGTGATCAGCCAGCTGCGCAACGCCCTGGGAGCGGGGTTTCCGATCATCGGGGCAGGCGGCGTGATGAGCGCCACGGATGCGGTCAGCAAAATCCGCGCTGGCGCTGATGTGGTGCAGATTTATACCGGCCTGATCTACCAGGGACCCAGCCTGGTGAAAGAATCCGCAATTCTGATGAAAAACACCTTCTAGCGCATATTGGCATTGGGTTATTTGCTATTTCTTTGGCATCTCTACGCACCGTGGGCAACCTCACTGGCGAACAATCGCTTGGCTTTGGCGTACAACTTGCATCAAAGCGGGTACCCAAAGAACACAACCCAGACGAAAGAAAAGTGTTGAATGAAACTGCCCGTATTTGACCTCAGCGCCGCCCGTGCCGGTGACCCTGTGCCGCGCAGACAATTGGCACACGCCATCGACGAGGCATGCCGTCACCATGGTTTTTTTTATGTCACCGGTCACGGCATTGACAGTGCCCTGCGCGCTGATGTGTTCGCCCAGGCGAAGGCGTTTTTTGGCCTGCCGCTGGAGACCAAGTCGCGCTGGCATGTGCGCCACTCGGGCATCATGCGGGGCTATGACCCCATCGGCTGGCAGAGCCTGGACCATGGTAAGCCCGCCGACATCAAGGAGAGTTTTTACCTTGGTGTGGACCGTGGCCCGGACGACGCCCTGGTGCGCCAGGGTGTACCCAATCAAGGCCCCAACCAATGGCCCGATGAGACGCTGGTCCCGGGGTTCAAGGCCACCACGCAGACCTATGCCCATGCCTTGGCGCAATTGGGCCGCTTGTTGTTGAGCCTGCTGGCCGAATCGCTGCAGTTGCCACCCGCCTATTTTGATGCCTTTTTGACCGACCCGATGCCGGTGTTGCGGCTGCTCCATTACCCACCCCGCGAACATCAACTCCTGCCCGGGCAAGTTGGCTCGGGGGCCCATACCGATTGGGGCAGTGTCACCATCCTTGCCCAGGACGGAGTTGGCGGACTGCAAGTCCTGTGTGATGGCCAGTGGATTGATGCGCCCTATGTACCCGACAGTTTTATCATCAATCTTGGGGATTTGATGGCACGCTGGAGCAACGACCGCTGGCGCTCCAGCCTGCACCGGGTGTTACCCCAGGAGCCGGGCTATGAGCGCTACTCCGTGGCCTACTTCTATGACATTGACTATCACGCCAGTGTCAGCGCCCTGCCGGGGTGTTGTGACGCCGAGCATCCGCCCCGTTACCCGGCCATCACCGCCGGACAACATATTGTCGAGATGTATGAGAAAACCACACTGGGCTGAACGCAGCCGCGCCGCCAATCGGTCAGCGCCGAGCTTTTTCACACCTCAGGGTCGAAGCAGCGCGGCCACATACTCACCGATGGCAAGCGACGCCGTCAACCCGGGCGACTCGATGCCCAGCAGGTTCACCAGGCCAGGTACGCCGTGGCTTTGCGGCCCGGCAATCATGAAGTCCGCCGCTGGCTCGCCTGGACCACTGATTTTCGGACGCACACCCGCATAGGCCGGCTGCAGGCTGCCGTCTTGCAAGGCGGGCCAGTACTTTCGCACTTCGGCATAAAAGCGCTCGCCTCGGGCCGGACTCACGCTCAGGTCTTCCGGCGACAATACCCACTCTACGTCCGGGCCAAACTTGGCCTGCCCACCCAGGTCCAGCGTCAGGTGAACGCCTAGTCCGCCGGCCTCAGGCACTGGATAGACCAGTCGGGAAAACGGCGAGCGCCCGGCCAGGGAAAAATAGTTCCCCTTGGCAAAAAAAGCCCTCGGCAGCTGGCCGGTATGGATACCACTGGAGCGGTTGGCCAGTGCCACCGCGTTCAGACCGGCGGCATTGATCAGCGTTCGGGCGCACAAGCGGGTGCCGTCAGAAGTTTCCATTTCAATAGCACCTTTGATCGGCAGAATATGGGCTAGAGCCGAATTCAGTGCCACTATTCCGCCATGCGCCTCAAGTTCACCTTGCAACGCCAGCATCAGCGCATGGCTGTCCACAATGCCAGTCTGGGGTGACAACAAGGCCGCCTCGCAGGTCAAAGCAGGCTCCAGGTCGATCGCCTGCTGCGCGCTCAGCAGTTCGAGTTCACCAACGCCGTTGGCCCGTGCACGCCCGGCAATCCGGCCCAGTTCAGCCACCTGTTCGGTGCTGGTGGCCACGATGAGCTTGCCACAGCGCCGGTAACCCACCCCGCGGGCCTCACAGTAGGCATACAGCAGCTCGCGTCCACGCACACACAAACTGGCTTTTAGTGAACTGGTTGGGTAATAAATGCCGGCGTGAATGACCTCGCTGTTGCGTGAACTGGTTCCGGTGCCAATGGTAGCAGCAGATTCAAGCACCAGCACCTCACGGCCGCAGAGCGCCAGCGATCTGGCGACTGCCAGTCCGACCACACCCGCACCCACAACCACACAATCCACAAAATCCACAATGCGCCCTTTTTTGTTGCCCGGAACGGTTGGCACAGTGCCAAGAGGAAAATGATAGGGCAATTGCCCGACAGGGCTGGCCATGAACGCGGGCTTGGGCCGAGATGACCACAAGGGAGGTGGCCTCTATAATCTGTTTTTACCAGCTCCATGAGCGTGCAGCTCGCCTCGACATGACCAAATTCGTCTTCGTCACCGGCGGTGTGGTGTCTTCCCTGGGCAAGGGAATCGCCTCCGCCTCTCTTGCCGCGATCCTCGAATCGCGGGGCCTCAAAGTCACATTAATCAAGCTTGACCCCTATCTGAACGTTGATCCAGGCACGATGTCGCCGTTTCAGCATGGCGAGGTGTTTGTCACCGACGATGGTGCCGAGACAGACCTGGACCTGGGGCACTATGAGCGGTTCATCGAGACCCGCATGAAGAAAGCCAACAACTTCACCACCGGGCAGATTTACAAAAGTGTGCTGGAGAAAGAACGCCATGGGGATTACCTCGGCAAAACGGTGCAGGTGATCCCACACGTCACCAACGAGATCCAGAGTTTTATCAAACGCGGCGCTGGCGTGGATACGCCTGACGCGGTCGACGTGGCTATTGTCGAAATTGGCGGCACCGTGGGTGACATCGAGTCCCTGCCGTTTCTGGAGGCGGTGCGGCAAATGAGCCTGAAACTCGGCCCCAATAACAGCGCCTTTGTGCATTTGAGCTATGTGCCCTGGATCGCGGCAGCGGGTGAACTCAAGACCAAACCCACACAACACACGGCCAAACAGCTGCGCGAGATCGGCATTCAGGCCGATGCACTGATCTGCCGTGCTGACCGACCCATTCCTGACGAGGAACGACAGAAAATATCACTGTTCTCCAATGTCCCGGACTGGGGTGTCATCTCGATGTGGGATGTGGACACCATTTACAAGGTGCCACGCATGTTGCACGAGCAGGGGCTCGACGGTCTGATTTGCGACAAGCTGCGGCTCAACACACCACCGGCCAAGCTCAAGCGCTGGGACGATCTGGTCTATGAACTGGCCCACCCGCAAGGCGAAGTGGCCATTGCCATGGTGGGCAAATACGTGGAACTGAGCGACAGTTACAAGTCACTCAATGAGGCCTTGCGCCACGCCGGCATGAAAAATCATGTGAAGGTGAAGATCGAGTACATCGAGTCCGAATCCATCACCGAAGACAACGCCGCCAAATTGGCGCGCTTCGATGCCGTTCTGGTACCGGGCGGTTTTGGCGTCCGCGGTGTGGAAGGCAAAATCTGTGCGGCACGATTTGCGCGCGAGAACAAGCTGCCCTATCTTGGTATTTGCCTGGGCATGCAGGTGGCCACCATTGAGTTTGCCCGCCACGTGGCCGGCCTGAAAGAGGCCAACAGCACTGAATTTGCACCCGGCTGCCCCAACCCTGTGATTGCCTTGATCACCGAATGGAAAGACGCCGACGGTAGCATCAAGGTGCGCAGCGAGACCTCGGACCTGGGCGGCACCATGCGTTTGGGTGCACAAAGCTCTGACGTCGCCCGAGGCACCCTGGCGCACAAGATCTATGGCGATGTGGTAACTGAGCGGCATCGACATCGGTTTGAGGCCAATGTCAACTATCTGGACGAGTTACGCAATGCCGGACTGGTCATTTCAGCGCTGACCCAGCGCGAGCACCTGACCGAGATTGTCGAGCTGCCGCAAGAAGTCCATCCCTGGTTTGTCGGCGTGCAGTTTCACCCAGAGTTCAAATCCACCCCCTGGGCGGGTCACCCGCTGTTTAATTCCTTCATACGTGCAGCGCTTGACCACCAGCAAGTGCAATCTTCATCGGAGGCCCTCGCCTGATGAAACTGTGTGGCGTTGAGGTTGGGCTGCAAAGGCCGTTCTTCCTGATTGCCGGGCCGTGTGTAATCGAGTCCGAGCAATTGCAGATGGACACTGCCGGCACCTTGAAGGACATCACCCGTAGCCTGGGCATTCACTTCATTTTCAAAAGCAGTTTTGACAAAGCCAACCGCTCCAGTGGCAGCACCTTTCGCGGCCCCGGCATTGACAAGGGCCTGGAGATTCTGGCCAAAATCAAGCGTGAGTTGGATTTACCGGTGCTGACCGACATCCACTCTGAAGACCAGATTGACCAAGTCAGCGCGGTGGTGGATGTACTGCAGACCCCGGCCTTCCTCTGCCGCCAGACCGACTTCATCCGTGCGGTGGCGCAAAGTGGTTTGCCGGTCAATATCAAGAAGGGCCAGTTTCTCGCCCCGGGTGACATGAAGAACGTCATCGACAAGGCCCGCGCCGCAGCGCGTGAGGCAGGTTTGCCCGAAGACAACTTTATGGCCTGTGAACGCGGCGCCAGCTTTGGCTACAACAACCTGGTCAGCGACATGCGCAGCCTGGCCATCATGCGCAACACGGGCGCGCCGGTGGTGTTTGATGCCACCCACTCGGTGCAGCTGCCCGGTGGCCAGGGCACCAGCAGTGGTGGCCAGCGGGAGATGGTGCCCGTGCTGGCACGCGCCGCCGTGGCCGTGGGCGTGGCAGGCTTGTTCATGGAAACCCATCCCAACCCGGCGCAAGCCATGAGCGATGGCCCCAATGCTGTGCCGCTCAAACACATGAAAGCCCTGCTGGAAACCCTATTGGCGCTCGACACGGTGACCAAACAGCATGGTTTTCTTGAAAATGACTTTTCTGCATGATGGAATGTCGAAGAAGATTTCCCTTTGTTTAACTACTGAAAGAAGCCAATGAGTGCAATCGTAGATATCGTCGGTCGTGAAATTCTGGACTCTCGTGGCAACCCCACGGTGGAGTGCGACGTGCTGCTCGAGAGCGGCACCATGGGCCGCGCCGCGGTGCCAAGCGGCGCATCCACCGGCAGCCGGGAGGCCATCGAGCTGCGTGATGGTGACAAAACCCGCTACCTTGGCAAAGGTGTTTTGAAGGCTGTGGAGCACATCAACACCGAAATTTCCGAGGCCGTGCTGGGCCTGGATGCCTCCGAGCAGGCCTTTCTGGACAAGACGCTGATTGACCTGGACGGCACCGACAACAAGAGTCGCCTGGGCGCCAACGCCATGCTGGCCGTCTCGATGGCCGTGGCCCGCGCAGCCGCTGAAGAGTCTGGCCTGCCGCTGTACCGCTACTTTGGCGGCATGGGTGGCATGCAGATGCCTGTGCCGATGATGAACGTGATCAACGGTGGTGAACACGCCAACAACAACCTGGACCTGCAAGAGTTCATGATCATCCCGGTGGGTGCACCGTCTTTTCGCGAAGCATTGCGTTATGGCGCAGAAGTGTTTCATGCCTTGAAGAAAATCCTGCACGACAAGGGCATCAGCACCGCTGTGGGTGATGAAGGTGGTTTTGCGCCCAAGGTCGAAGGGGGCCATGAAGCGGCCATTCAGCTGATTTTGCAAGCCATTGACAAAGCTGGTTTTGTCGCCGGTGAACACATCGCCCTGGGTCTGGACTGTGCCGCCAGCGAGTTCTACAAGGACGGCAAATACCACCTCGAAGGTGAAGGCCTGGTGTTGAGCGCCCAGGAGTGGACCGACATGCTGGCCACCTGGGTCGACAAATACCCGATCATCAGCATCGAAGACGGTATGGCCGAAGGCGACTGGGACGGCTGGAAGGTGCTGACAGACCGCCTGGGCAAAAACGTGCAGATCGTCGGTGACGACCTGTTTGTGACCAACACCAAAATCTTCAAGGAAGGCATTGACAAGGGCATCGCCAATTCGATCCTGATCAAAATCAACCAGATTGGCACCTTGACCGAGACATTTGCCGCCATCGAGATGGCCAAACGCGCTGGTTACACCGCCGTGATCAGCCACCGCTCGGGTGAAACCGAAGATTCCACCATTGCCGACATTGCCGTGGGTATGAACGCTGGCCAGATCAAGACTGGCTCTTTGAGCCGCTCTGACCGCATGGCCAAGTACAACCAATTGCTGCGCATCGAAGAAGACCTGGGTGACGTTGCCAGCTACCCGGGCCGTGCGGCGTTTTACAACCTGCGCTAAACGGAGCGTTGATGGGCAGGCGTTTTGTCCCTTTACTGCTGATCAGTCTGCTGGTACTGATCCATGCCCAGCTCTGGCTGGGTCGGGGCAGCCTGCCCAATGTTGCGCAACTTCGAAACGAGCTGAATCAGCAGAATCAGCGCAACCAGCAGGCCCTCTTGGCCAACGGTCAGCTGGCAGCCGAAGTACGCGACCTGAAGGAAGGTCTGGAAATGGTTGAAGAAAAGGCCCGCATGGACTTGGGCATGGTCAAGGCCAATGAAATCTTTGTGCAGATTTCTCGCTGAAAGGTCGAAAAACCTCCCCCAAGCGGCTTTTGCAGGACTAGAATAAATTTGTCTGCAGTGCTTCACCGGGCTCTATATATCCTTGAACCAATGCTCTACGAGCTTGGGCTGGGGACATCGCGAAGCTGGCGTGATCGTCTCGCGTTAGATGAACCCAAGGCATCGCTGACCTGGCCCACCTGAACCCCGGTTCAGGTTGCGGGTCCGGTGGCACGGCAGACACCTTATCTACACTCCCCTCCCCACATGTCCTTTGAACTGAGCCTGGTTGTCGAGCTGGCACTTTTGGGCCTGGTCACCGGCTTCCTTGCGGGACTGCTGGGAATCGGTGGCGGCATGATCATGGTGCCTTTCGTCACCGCCATACTGACCGGGCGTGGCGTGTCAACACCGCTGGCCATCAAGATGGCCATCGCCACCTCGATGGCCACCATTGTTTTTACGTCCATCTCCAGTGTCCGCGCGCACCACCGCCGGGGTGCCGTCCGCTGGGACATCGTCAGGGGCCTGGCGCCCGGGATCGTGCTGGGTGCGGCGCTGGCCAGCCTGGGGGTTTTTGCTGTCCTCAAAGGTTCATCACTTGCGTTGTTGTTTGCCGCATTTGTTGGCTTTTCAGCCACACAGATGTACCTGGATCGCAAACCGGCACCAAGCCAGGTGCTGCCCGGCACCGCCGGCCTGGTCGGTGCAGGCACCCTGATCGGCTTTCTGTCCGGGTTGGTCGGCGCAGGTGGGGGGTTTATCAGCGTGCCGCTGATGGTCTGGTGCAACGTGGCCATGCACAACGCAGTGGCCACTTCAGCGGCACTGGGTTTTCCGATCGCTTTGGCCAATGTGTTGGGATATGTGTTCAGCGGCTACAGCTTGCCGGATCTGCCGTCCTATTCGCTGGGCTATGTCTGGTTACCCGCATTGGCGGTGATTGCCAGCTGCAGTGTGATCACCGCACCATTGGGTGCCGCTGCTGCACACCGTCTTCCGGTAAAAAAACTCAAACGGGTATTCGCCCTGATCCTTTATACGCTGGCGCTGTACATGGGGTACCGTGGCTTGACTGCGTAAGACTTCAGTGTTTGCCGGTTGAGCCGTAGCCCCCTTCACCGCGCGCGCTCGGCGCAAACTCAGTGACCACATTAAATTGGGCTTGCATGACGGGCACGATCACCAGTTGTGCGATGCGCTCCATCGGCTGAACGGTGAAAGGCACATCACTGCGGTTCCAGACACTGACCATCAACTGCCCCTGGTAGTCACTGTCGATCAATCCGACCAGATTTCCCAGCACGATGCCATGTTTGTGACCAAGTCCTGAACGTGGCAGGATCAGCGCGGCGTAGGCCGGGTCGTTCAAGAACATGGCAATGCCGGTCGGAACCAGTTGCCACGCATTGGCCGCCAGGGTGAGCGGCTCTTGCAGACAGGCCCTCAAATCCAGTCCGGCGCTGCCAGATGTTGCATAGCTTGGCAATTGGTCAGCCATTCGGGCATCGAGAATCTTGACGTCAATTTTCAGCATTTTATGCCTCCAGCGCTTATTCTTATTGATATTTCAGCTACTAATATTCTAGCTAATGCGCGCTTGTTGTTGCGCGGCAGTTCTTTGTAACCCTGCGCATCCACCAGCAAAAGGCTGTTGTCGTCCTGACCAAAAGTGGCAGGGCCAATGTTGCCAACAAGCAGTGGCACCCCTTTACGCAGTCGCTTTGCTTGGGCGTTGGCCAGCAGATCCTGGCTTTCGGCTGCAAATCCTACACAATACAAGGCACCGCTTTGGGCGCGTACTGACTGCGCCACCGTCGCCAGGATGTCGACGTTCTCCACAAAACGGATCACCGGCGTCTCACCTGAACCATCTTTCTTGATTTTCTGCTCCGCAGCCGTATCCGGTCGCCAGTCTGCGACCGCTGCTGCCGCAACAAACACCGTCGCCTGATCCGCATACTGGGTAATGGCCACATACATTTGCTGTGCCGACCGCACGTCCACCCGCGTCACCCCATCGGGCGTTGGCAAAGCCACCGGACCGGCTACCAAAGTAACGTTTGCGCCTGCTTCGGCCGCTGCGGCTGCAATGGCAAATCCCATCTTGCCGCTGGACAGGTTGGTCAGTCCGCGCACCGGGTCAATCGCCTCGTAGGTCGGACCGGCACTGACCAGCACATGTTGCCCCGCCATAGACTTTGGCTGAAACGAGGCAATCACTGCGTCCAGCAGTTGACGGGGTTCAAGCATACGTCCATCGCCGGTCTCGCCACAAGCCTGCTCACCACAACCCACACCAAGTACCGCCGCACCGTCGGCCGCCACCTGCTGCAGGTTGCGCTGGGTGGCCGGGTGTGTCCACATCTCGCGGTTCATCGCGGGTGCCAGCAGCAGGGGTACGGCCAAAATTGGGCGAGCCAGACACATCAGGCTCAACAAATCATCGGCCTGCCCTTGCGCCAGCCGCGCCACAAAGTCGGCACTGCAGGGGGCCACCAATATGGCATCGGCCTGGCGCGTCAGGTTGATGTGCGCCATGTTGTTGGCTTCGCGCGGGTCCCATTGCGACAGGACAACTGGGCGTTGACTCAACGCCTGCATGGTGACCGGGGTGATGAACTGCTCTGCCGCGGAGGTCATCACCACCTGCACACTGGCGCCAGCTTTGACCAGCAGGCGGCACAACTCGGCCGACTTGTAACAGGCAATGCCACCCGTTAGACCCAATACGATGTGTTTTCCGGCTAGATCGTTCATGCGCCGCAATGTAACACCGGCCAGTTCAAAAATAGGCACAATACCGATCTTTCCGGAGCCCAAACGGCCACGACCCAACAACCCTGTCTTTTATGTCTGCCTCATTTCGGCTTGTTCCTGTTCTTGTATTGGTGATGTGTTTGCAGGCCTGCGCCGTGGTGGCGATTGCTGATGCGGCAGTGACAGTGGTGGCCACGGGTGTCAAGGTCACAGCAAAAACGGTGGGCGCTGTGGCTGATGTGATCATTCCAGACCGGTCCGAGAATGACTGAAGGTCGATATTCGACGCGGCAAAAACTCCTGAAAAATGGGCACTTGAACTTCAACTCCTAAGGCAATCTTCATGCAATTCGAGACATTGGCTGTGCACGCCGGTTACACCCCTGACCCGACCACCAAGGCAGTCGCCGTGCCGATCTACCAGACGGTGGCCTACGCTTTTGACGATACCCAGCATGGTGCCGACTTGTTCGATCTCAAAGTCGCGGGCAATATTTACAGTCGGATCATGAACCCGACCTGTGGCGTACTGGAAGCCCGAGTTGCTGCGCTTGAAGGCGGCATCGGGGCGTTGGCGGTGGCCTCGGGCATGTCGGCCATTGCCTATGCCATTCAGACCATCACCGAAGCGGGTGACAACATCGTCTCAGCGTCCACCCTGTACGGCGGAACCTATAACCTGTTTGCACACACCTTTGGGCAAATGGGCATCGAGGTACGCTTTGCCGACTACCGTGACCCGGCATCGTTTGCTGCGCTGATTGACGAACGCACCAAGGCGATTTATTGCGAATCGGTGGGTAACCCATTGGGCAATGTGACCGATCTGGCAGCACTTGCCAAAGTCGCCCACACCCATGGCATCCCGTTGATCGTTGACAACACGGTGCCCAGCCCGTACCTTTGCCGTCCGTTCGAACATGGCGCAGATATCGTGGTGCACTCGATGACCAAATACCTCGGAGGCCATGGCACCACCCTGGGTGGCGTGATTGTTGACTCCGGCAAATTTCCTTGGGCGGAGCACGCCCAGCGCTTCAAGCGCCTCAACGAGCCGGACGTCAGTTACCACGGTGTTGTCTACACCCAGGCGCTGGGTGCAGCGGCTTATATCGGTCGAGCCCGTGTGGTGCCTTTGCGCAACATGGGCGCAGCGCTCAGTGCCACCGCGGCGTTCCAGCTGTTGCAAGGAATCGAAACACTGGCCTTGCGCATGGACCGCATTTGTGACAACGCCCTGAAAGTGGCAAGTTACCTGCAAAAACATGGCAAAGTGGGCTGGGTCAACTACGCTGGATTGCCTGAGCACCCTGATCACGCCTTGGCGAAAAAATACCTTGGCGGGCGGGCATCTGGAATCATCAGTTTTGGCTTGCGGGCCAGCGACAGCCTGCAGGCGGGTGCACGTTTTCAGGATGCCCTCAAGCTCTTTACCCGTCTGGTAAATATCGGAGATGCCAAGTCACTGGCCTGTCACCCGGCGTCGACGACGCACCGTCAACTCAACCCTGAAGAACTGGCAAAAGCCGGGGTAAAACCGGATATGGTGCGTTTGTCCTTGGGCATTGAGCACATCGATGATTTGCTTGAGGATCTGGACCAAGCCCTGGGTGCGGTCTGACCAATCCAGAATCTCAGCGGCTGCGACCGAGCATGGCCATGCGTTCACCGACAAACGAAAAGGCAAAGGCCAGTGCCTCATTGACCGATTCGTCAATTGCATGGCGCTCTTTTTCTGTCAGATAGAACATCATGTCGACATCATGGCGAACATAACGCGCCGGCAAACGATTGAGCGCCACACAGGCAACATCTGCAAGCATGTCGGCGCTATAGTTCGGGTACTGGGATGCCCGGCTTGCCACATCTTCAAACACAATACGTTCAAAATAGTTGTGAACCTGTTCAAAATTGATATTCATATCCGGCGTGCGTGTCACGGTGCTGAGTTGGTGAAGCTGCAACGGTAGCAGTTCGTTTGGCGGGTGGCAAGACCTTGTTTTCGATATTTTTGATGCTGAAAGGCAACTAAATAGCTACAAAACCTGTAGCAATGTACCATTTTGAGATATAGTCCACGAAAATTGATTGGAAGTTGTTGCGCATGCACTGATGATCATTGCGTGTAGTACCTGCCTGATGCCAGACCACCCACACCCAAGGAGATTTGCCCCATGAGTTCAAAAGAAAATGTCGCCATTGGTCAATTGCTGAGTTTGCTTGAGTCGCGTTACGCGATTCGTGTGTTGTGGGCTCTGCGTGACGGGCATCCACAGACATTTCGTCATTTGCAGGACAGCGTGGGAGGCATCACGCCCAACACGCTCAACACCCGAATCAAGGAACTGCGCGAGGCCGAACTGATCACGCATGGCAATAAAGGCTATCTGGTCACACCCAGCGGTGCCGACTTGCTTAAGCGCATGGGTGACCTTTCTGCTTTCGCCACCAAGTGGGTCGCCAGTCAGGCAAAAAAAGCCGTCTGATTTCCTCCCAAGTCTCTTTTCTTCAACCGCTGTCGGATGACAGGTGATTCCTATGACCATGACAACCACTGAATCCGGACTGATCTACGAAGACTCGCTTGTGGGTGAAGGTGAAATGGCGACCGTCGGCAAAGAAGTCAAAGTCCACTATACGGGCTGGCTCTTTCAGGACGGTGAACAAGGTGCCAAGTTCGACTCCAGCAAGGACCGCCAAAGTCCTTTTATCTTTAATCTGGGTGCAGGTATGGTCATCAAGGGTTGGGATGAAGGGGTGGCCGGCATGCGTGTGGGCGGCAGCCGCATGTTGATCATTCCCTCGGCGCTGGGTTACGGTGCACGTGGTGCTGGTGGTGTCATACCGCCTGACGCCACTCTGAAGTTTGACGTCGAACTTCTGGCCGTCCGTTAACTGCGACTGCTGGTCCAGGGTGTCCCTGGCATCCAGGACGTCCCGGCTGGCTTGCGCCTGAAATTTGTGCTTGAGGGTCTTGAAATGACGCCATCCGCCTCCACGTCATTTCATCTTTGTATTTAAATACCCCGCCGAATGACCGACTCAAAATCACCGTCCTCGCAAAATGAGGCAAGTGCAAATCAGGCATCTGCTGGAACTCCATTCCAGCAAGACCCACAGAACATCGTTGATTCTCTGGCCAATTTTGAGGCCGAGGCTCTGGCAAAGTGCCAGGCTGAACTGGCCGAACTTCAAGGCAAAAGTGCAGACCTGGCTGACCAGTTCTTGCGTGCAAAGGCAGATACAGAGAATGTGCGTCGTCGTGCTGAGGACGAGGTCTCAAAGGCCCGGAAGTTCGCCCTCGAGAGTTTTGCTGACAGCCTGTTGCCGGTGATCGACAGTCTGGAGGCTGGCCTGAACGTCAAGGACGCCAGTCTGGAGACCATCCGCGAAGGCGCCCAGGCGACGCTGCGTCAGTTGCTGTCCGCACTGGAGCGCAACAAAGTGATTGCGATCGACCCGGCACCGGCCAGCAAGTTTGATCCGCACCTGCACCAGGCGATCAGTGTTGTGCCATGCGAGCAGGAGAGCAACACGGTCGTGACGGTGCTGCAGAAGGGTTACCTGATCTCCGAGCGTGTGTTGCGCCCGGCACTGGTCACTGTCTCTGCGCCAAAGTAAGTCCAACGACCGGCTTGAAATGCGGCCAGTCATCCACAAGTTATACACATCTGAAATTTAGGAGTTCATCATGGGAAGAATCATTGGTATCGATCTGGGCACCACCAACAGCTGCGTGGCCATCATGGAAGGGAACACTCCCAAGGTCATTGAGAACGCCGAAGGTGCACGCACCACACCGTCCATCATTGCCTACCAGGAAGATGGCGAAGTGTTGGTGGGTGCTTCTGCCAAGCGTCAGGCGGTCACCAACCCGAAAAACACTTTGTACGCCGTCAAGCGGCTGATTGGCCGCAAGTTCACTGAAAAAGAAGTACAAAAAGACATCGACCTGATGCCCTACAAAATTGCCGCGGCCGACAACGGCGACGCCTGGGTGGAAGTGCGCGGCAACCGCATGGCGCCACAGCAGATCAGCGCCGACGTGCTGCGCAAGATGAAGAAAACTGCGGAAGATTACCTGGGCGAAGCGGTGACCGAGGCGGTGATCACCGTGCCCGCTTACTTTAATGATGCGCAACGCCAGGCCACCAAAGACGCCGGACGCATCGCCGGGCTGGACGTCAAACGCATCATCAATGAGCCAACCGCTGCGGCGCTGGCCTTTGGCCTCGACAAGAACGAAAAAGGGGATCGCAAGATTGCGGTGTACGACCTCGGCGGTGGCACGTTTGATATCTCGATCATCGAAATCGCCGATGTCGATGGTGAAAAGCAGTTTGAAGTGCTCTCCACCAACGGCGACACTTTTTTGGGCGGCGAAGACTTTGACCAGCGCATCATCGATTTCATCATTGCCGAGTTCAAGAAAGAGCAAGGTGTTGATCTAGGCAAAGACGTGCTGGCCTTGCAGCGCCTCAAGGAAGCCGCCGAGAAAGCTAAGATTGAACTCTCCAGCAGCGCCCAGACCGACATCAACTTGCCCTACGTCACGGCGGATGCCTCTGGACCGAAACACCTCAACATCAAGCTGTCGCGCGCCAAGCTCGAGTCGCTGGTAGACGAACTGATCGAGCGCACCATTGCGCCCTGCCGCACTGCCATCAAGGACGCCGGCGTGAGTGTGGGTGACATTCATGACGTGATTCTGGTGGGGGGCATGACCCGTATGCCCAAGGTGCAGGAGAAAGTCAAGGAACTGTTTGGCAAGGAGCCGCGCAAAGACGTTAACCCGGATGAAGCCGTGGCCGTGGGTGCGGCCATTCAGGGCCAGGTGCTCAGTGGTGACCGCAAGGACGTGCTGCTGCTCGATGTGACGCCGCTGTCGCTCGGTATCGAGACGCTGGGTGGTGTCATGACCAAGATGATCACCAAGAACACCACCATTCCGACCAAGTTTGCGCAAACTTTCTCGACCGCGGACGATAACCAGCCAGCCGTGACCATCAAGGTGTATCAGGGCGAGCGCGAAATCGCCACGGGCAACAAGTTGCTGGGCGAATTTAATCTGGAGGGCATTCCGCCCGCACCGCGTGGCTTGCCGCAGATCGAAGTGTCATTTGACATCGACGCCAACGGCATCTTGCATGTGGGCGCCAAAGACAAAGGCACCGGCAAAGAAAACAAGATCACCATCAAGGCCAACTCGGGTCTTAGCGAAGCCGAGATCCAGCAAATGGTAAAGGACGCCGAGCTCAATGCCGCAGACGACAAGAAAAAGCTCGAACTGGTGCAAGCCCGTAACCAGGCCGAGGCCAGCATGCACAGCGTGAAGAAGAGCCTGACCGAGTACGGCGACAAGATTGATGCCGGCGAGAAGGAGAAAATCGAGGCTGCCATGAAAGACCTTGAAGAAGCGCTCAAGGGCAGCGACAAGGCCGCCATTGAAGAAAAAAGTAATGCGCTGATGACAGTGAGTCAGAAGTTGGGCGAGAAAATGTACGCCGACATGCAGGCCAAGGAAGGTGCTGAGGCACAGGCCGCTGCGGGAGCACAGGCATCAAATGGCGGTGCGTCTCAGGGTGCCAGCGCGGCGCAGGACGACAATGTGGTCGACGCTGAAGTCAAAGAAGTCAAGAAACCCTGATTTGCGGACTTGATTTCTGTTGTTGATCCCAACAACATGCGCCGCGTTGATCGCCAGTTGGCTTCAACGCGGCGTTTGTATTCAAACCAGGCACGAGTAGACCATGGCTAAACGAGATTACTACGAGGTTTTGGGCGTACCCAAAAACGCCTCCGACGACGAAATCAAAAAGGCGTATCGCAAGCATGCGATGAAGCATCACCCTGACCGCAACCAGGGTGATGCCGCAAAAGCCGCTGAAGAAAAATTCAAGGAGTGCAAGGAAGCCTACGAAATGCTCTCCGACCCGCAGAAACGCGCGGCCTACGACCAGCACGGATTTGCCGGCGTTGACCCCAATATGCGCGGTGGCCCAGGCGGTGCGGAAGCCTACGGCGGTTTTGCTGAGGCGTTTGGCGATATTTTTGGTGACATGTTTGGCCAGCAACGCGGGCGCGCCGGTGGTGGCCGGCAGGTTTACCGCGGCAGTGACTTGAGCTACGCCATGGAAGTCACTCTGGAAGAAGCCGCAGCGGGCAAAGACGCACAAATCCGTATCCCAAGCTGGGACAACTGCGACACCTGCCACGGCAGCGGTGCCAAGCCGGGCACGCAGGTCAAGTCCTGCGGTACCTGTGGTGGTAGCGGTTCGGTTCAAATGCGCCAGGGCTTCTTCAGCGTGCAGCAAACCTGCCCGACTTGCCGTGGAACCGGAAAGGTCATTCCGGAGCCTTGCCCCGCCTGCCATGGCCAGGGCAAGATCAAAAAACAAAAGACGCTGGAGGTCAAAATTCCGGCCGGCATCGACGGCGGTATGCGCATCCGTAGCGCCGGCAATGGTGAGCCTGGCACCAATGGCGGCCCACCAGGCGACCTGTACATTGAAATCCGCCTCAAGAAACACGACATTTTTGAGCGCGACGGCGATGATCTGCACTGCTCGGTGCCGATCAGCATCATCACGGCCACCTTGGGTGGTGAAATTGATGTGCCAACACTCGCTGGCAAGGCGGCCATCGACATCCCGGAAGGCACACAGACCGGCAAGCAGTTCCGGCTGCGCGGTAAGGGTATCAAAGGTGTTCGTTCGAGTTACCCGGGTGACTTGTACTGCCACATCCTGATCGAAACACCGGTCAAGCTGACCGAGCATCAGCGCAAACTGCTGCGCGAATTGGATGAATCGCTGAAAAAGGGTGGTGCCAAGCACTCACCCACAGGTGACAGCTGGACAGATCGGCTCAAGAGCTTTTTCAGTTAAGTCGACCAACGGGCGAAGGCCTGGCCATCGCACCCCCCATGCCGCGCAATAATCTCCGGACTGCGCGGCATTTTCTTTTCAACACTGGAGTCAACCCTATGGGTGTCAGCATCACATTTCTGGGCGGTGCAGGTACCGTGACCGGGTCCAAGTACCTGGTGAAACACCAGGACCACAGCCTGCTGGTCGATTGCGGCCTGTTTCAGGGCTACAAACAGTTACGCCAGCGTAACTGGACACCGTTGAGCATCGCCCCTGGGCAGATTGATGCGGTGGTGCTGACCCATGCCCATCTGGACCACAGCGGCTATTTGCCCTTATTGGCCAAAGAGGGCTTTACCGGCAAGGTCTACGCAACGCCCGGCACCCGTGATCTGTGCCGCATCCTGCTGCCCGACAGTGGACATATTCAGGAAGAAGACGCCGAGTTTGCCAATCGGCACAACTTCAGCAAACATGCGCCGGCACTGCCCCTGTACACCCGGCAGGACGCGCTCGATGCCCTGCCACTGATCAAAACCGTGGCTTTTGGCAAGACCTTCTCACCCATTCCCGGGTGGAAGGCGAGCTTTTCGCCGGCCGGGCATATTTTGGGGGCAGCCAGCGTGCTGCTGGAGGTGGCGGGTCGGCGCATCTTATTTTCTGGTGATCTGGGCCGACCCGACGACCTGCTCATGAGTCCACCCCAGAATGCCCCGCAAGCCGACACCGTGCTCATCGAATCCACTTACGGAGACCGAACCCACCCGCACGAAGACATGTTGGCCGAGCTGGCGCCAGCCCTGCAGCGGGTGGCCAAGCGCGGTGGCGTGGCGGTGGTGCCGGTGTTTGCGGTGGGGCGGGCGCAAGCCCTGCTGCACGCCATCCACCTGCTGAAACTCAAGGGCGAGTTGCCCGAGTCGCTGCCGGTGTTTCTGGACAGCCCGATGGCGGTGCATACCACCCATCTTTTCGAGAGCCATCCGGGTGAACACCGGCTGAGCCAGCACGACACACGCGCGCTAACACATAACGCCACCATGATCAACAGCACCGACGAGTCCCGCGCACTGGCCAGCCGCCATGGCCCCATGGTCATCCTGTCGGCCAGCGGCATGGCCACTGGTGGCCGTGTGCTGCACCACCTGGCGCATTACGCAGGCAACCATCGCAACATGATTATTCTGACGGGCTACCAGGCACCCGGCACGCGCGGCGGCACCCTGGCCAGCGGTGCCAGAACCGTGCGCATTCACGGGCGCGATGTCGAGGTCAACGCCGAGGTGGTGCAAATGCAATCCGCCTCGGCCCATGCAGACGCCAACCAGTTGCTGACCTGGCTGCGCACCATGCCCAAGGCACCCGATCAGGTGTATGTGGTGCACGGCGAAGCCGGACCAGCCGACACCTTGCGCAGCCGTATCGTGCGCGAGCTGGGCTGGCGAGCCCAGGTGCCAGAGCAGGGGTCGACCTGGCCGACCTAATCTACTATCACTTTTGCAGCTGTTAGCGCTTATTGGTAAAGCGCTAACGACCTGAAACGCTCTAAAGATTGCAGACGCTCCGATGGATTACAGCATCAAACGTTGCCGCGCCGACGCATACTCACCTTTCAGCCGCGCCACCAGTTCGGCCGTGCTTCGAACCCCGGTCACCGCGCCAATGCCCTGCCCGCAACCCCAGATGTCTTTCCAGGCTTTGGATTTGTCGCCCGCAAAATTCATTTTGCTCGGGTCGCTTTCGGGCAAATGATCCGGGTCCAGGCCGGCGGCTCGAATGCTGGGTGCCAGGTAGTTGCCATGCACGCCGGTAAACAGGTTGCTGTACACAATGTCGTCCGAGTTGCCGTCCACAATCGCCTGCTTGTAGGCGTCAGACGCCCGCGCCTCGTGGGTGGCGATAAACGCCGAGCCGATGTAGGCAAAGTCAGCACCCATGGCCTGCGCGGCCAGCACCACACCCTGAATCAGCTCAAGACCAATGGTGCCGAAACTGTCAAAAATCTTGTCAAGGTGCGGGGCAATCAATCACTCTGATGCGCCGCGAGCCTCACACTAACAGCCAGATAGTCTGGTAAGGCTGCAGCACCAAGGCTTCTCGTAGGTTATAGCCAAGCCTGCTGATCAGATCGCTGGCCTGCACGGGCAGGTCCGCCAGCACATCGGTTGGCAGGGTTTGCGAATGTTCGCTGAAGTTGGCCAGCACCAGCACCCGCGTCGATCCCCGGCCGCGCAGGTACCCCAGCACTGAGTTGCGCCGGGTGTCAAACGGCGTCAGATTGCCGCCCTGAAACACCGACAGGTGCTTGCGCACGCCAATCATGTGGTGCAAGCCAGCATAAATCTGCCCAGGCACGGTCGTCGGGTCATGCCGCATGGCATATCGCGAAGCACTGCGCCGCGGGCGATGCACCCAGCGACTGTCACTGGCTTTGCCAGCATCCTGGGTGTACTCCAGGTCATTGAGCGTACCCACCTCGTCACCCAGATACAGCAGCGGAATACCGCCACTTGACAGCACCACGCCATACAGCAGCAGCAGCCGCGCCACCGCGTGCGGGTCGCCCTGCTCCAACCCGCACAACGAGGCAGCAGTGCCGCTGATGCGGCAATCGCCAGTGGCCGGGTTATCCTGAAACGGCACGCCCCGGGCAAAGCTCCCATCAAACCGGTTGACGTAAAACCGGTTCAGAAACTGGCGGTGATCAAAACCCTGGATGCCAAATTCAAGCGCATCCTCGTCGGCAAAGGTCCAGCCAATGTCGTCGTGACTGCGCACATAGTTGACCCAACTGGTGTGATCGGGCAGTGCATGGCGCTTGCTCAGCGCCTGTTGCAGCAGGTTCACCTCACGCGTGGCCAGGGTGTTCCAGAGCAACGCCATTTGCAGTGGGTTGTAGGAAATCTGACACTCCTGTGGCGAGATATACGCGGCTACCGCGTCCGGGTGAACGATGGCCTCGCTCTTGAACAACAACGACGGTGCCGCAATGCGCGCCAGCGCGTTGTAGGCGCGCAGCAAGTGGTGCGCTTCGGGCAGGTTTTCACACGGCGTGCCCAGACGCTTCCAGACAAAGGCCACCGCATCCATGCGCAAAAAGTCAACGCCGAGGTTGGCGATGAACAGCATTTCGCCCGCCATGGCTTCAAACACATCGGGGTTACCGTAGTTCAGGTCCCACTGGTAATGGTGAAACGTGGTCCACACCCAGCGACCATCTGGCAAGGGGCTGAACACGCCGGGGTGTTCATCGGGGAATATCTCGCGGGTGGTGCGCTCGTAAGCATCGGGCATCTGGCGGTCATCAAACACATGGTAATACGCACGAAAGTGGGGGTCGTTGGCGCGCGCCGCCTGTGCCCAGGCATGCTCATCCGACGTGTGGTTAAACACAAAGTCAAGTACCACCGAGATGCCCGCCTGCCGCAGCTTGTCAATCACCCGCTGAAAATCGGCCATGCTGCCCAGGCTGGGTTTGACATCGCGGTAGCTGCTCACCGCGTAGCCACCATCGTTGTGCGGCTCCGGGCAAAGGTAGGGTGACATCAGGTGCAAGTAGGTCAGGCCCAGCTCCTGAAAATAAGGAATCTGCGCCTCCAGCCCGTTGAAATCACCGGCAAACAAATCCACGTAGCACACTGCACCCAGCATTTTTTCGGACTGGAACCAGTCCGGGCAGGCTTCACGGTCATCGTCTTGCTGCTTGAGTGCCTCGGGTCGTTCAACCCAGGCGTTAAATGCCGTCCCCAGCAGCCGCTCCACCAGGTTCAAAAAGTCATCGCGCTGGCCATAAAGTGGATGCAACTCCTGGCACAAGCGTGGCAAATGCAGTTGCAGACGCTGGGCAAACGCCGGCCAGTCTCGTTGCTTGCCAAATGTTGTTTGCAAACGTTTTTTTAATGCATCCAGGTCAGCCCCTGACTGGGCAATCTTCGGGCTTACAAGGGGGGGCATGGCAATCAAACTCCGGTCAAACTATTCAATCAGGCAGGCGACTCAACGCAGCAGCCACATGTGTGCTTCAAAAGCACGCAAACTCATCTGGTGCTGCCAGGCCCTGTCGTCCACCGGCAAATTGGACAAAATGCACTGCCCTGCCCTGGTGGCGAGCTGCTCAGGCAGCAGCAGATGGCGCAGATTTTTGCCCATATTGCAGATCACAAACAGACTCAGCTCGCCCCAATGGCGCAAGTAGCCGACGATCTGTGGGTCGCTGGGTGTCCAGGCTTCAAACCGCCCATGCACCAGCACCGGCAATTGCTTGCGCAACGCAATCAGCTGACGATAGTAGTGAAACACCGAATCCGGATCGGCCTGCGCTGCCTGTGCATTGATGTATGCATGGTTCGGATTGACGGCAATCCACGGCGGCGCGCTGCTAAAACCGGCATGGTCGGCAGCGCTCCACTGCATCGGCGTGCGGGCGTTATCGCGGCTGACGGCGTGGATGCTGGCCATGGCATCGGCGGGCTTTAGGCCGCGCTCGGTGGTGGCCACACGGTAAAAGTTCAGGGTTTCGATATCGCGATATTCACTGATGGACGCAAACGCCACATTGGTCATGCCCAATTCTTCACCCTGGTAGACAAAAGGGGTGCCCTGCATGCCGTGCAGCCAGGTGGCCAGCGCTTTGGCAGCAGTGACACGCAGTACGCCATCGTCGCCAAAACGCGACACCGAGCGCGGCTGGTCGTGGTTGCACAGGTACAGGCTGTTCCAGCCGTCGTCCTGCAAAGCGGTTTGCCAGCGTGCCATGCAGGCACTCATGTCGCGCCAGTCCAGCGGTTTGCGCGCCCACTTGCCGTTGACATGGCCGCCCACACTGTCCAGGTCCATGTGCTCAAACTGGAACAGCATGTTGAGCGAGCCGGTTTCTGGGTGGGTAATTTCGCGGCCCTGTTGTACCGAGGCCAAAGGTGCCTCACCGACAGTGATCGTGTCGTAGTGGTCAAGCACCTCGCGGCGCATTTCGGTCAAAAACTCATTGAGTCGCGGGCTATTGCAGGTCATGGCAAAGCTGGGCTGCAAAACACCATCGCGCACCACCGGCGCATCGGGCAGGCTGCCATCTGCGGCCCACGGCTTGGAGATCATGTTGATGACATCCATGCGAAAACCGTCGACCCCTTTGTCCAGCCAAAAACGCATCAGCGCATGGACTTCAGCCCGCACCGCCGGGTTTTCCCAGTTCAGATCAGGCTGTTTTTTGCTGAACATGTGCAGGTAATACTCACCCGTAGCCGCATTGAATTCCCACACCGAGCCGTTGAAAGCGGCCTCCCAGTTGGTGGGTGGTGAGCCGTCTGGCTTGGGGTCACACCACAGGTAGTAGTCATGCCAGGGGTTGTCGCGGCTTTGCCGGGCCTGCACAAACCAGGGGTGTTCGTCCGAGGTGTGGTTAACCACCAGATCCATCATCAGCCGGATGCCGCATGCGTGCATCGCAGCCAGCATGGCATCGAAGTCGGCCATGTTGCCATACTCGGGACTGATGGCACGGTAGTCAGAAATGTCGTAACCGTTGTCGTCGTTGGGTGACGCATACACCGGCGACAGCCACACCACGTCAATGCCCAGGTTTTGCAGATAGTCCAGCCTGGAGGTGATGCCATTCAAATCGCCGATGCCATCGCCATTGCTGTCGCAAAAACTGCGAGGATAAATCTGATAAACGACGCTGTTTTTCCAGCTGCGGGGCGGTTTCGACTGGCTCATGCGGGCAATTTGGGGGTACGAAGGCAGGCATCGCCTTCCGCATCAAACACATGCAAAGAGTCGGGCGGACACTGCATGTGCACGATGCTACCCACGGTCTGGTTGGCTGTACCCTCGATTTTGATCGTCAACAGCGGCACCTTGGCCGAAACCATGATGTACAGCAGCGACGAATCACCCAGTTTTTCGACGTGCTCCACTTGCCCGCTGATAACGTTTTGGCCAGGCGCATCGCAAAGATGCATGTCTTCCGGACGCACGCCAAGACAGATCGCCGCGCCGTTGGCCAGCCGTGTGGTATCGACGGCGGCAGCAAACGGCGCACCCATCACCTGCAGGGTCGAGCGGTCAGCTGCAGCCTGCTCCAGCACACCAGGCAGGATGTTCATCTTGGGCGAGCCGATGAACTCGGCCACAAACAGGCTGGCTGGCCGGTGGTACAGCGTCAGTGGCGAACCCACTTGGGCAATCGACCCCTTTTTTTGCACATCATCACCGGCGCGTAACAGCACAATCTTGTCGGCCAGCGTCATCGCTTCCACCTGGTCGTGCGTCACATAGATCATGCTGGCGGTGCCAATGCCGTGGTGCAGCTTGGCAATTTCAAGCCGGGTTTGGACGCGCAACGCCGCATCCAGATTAGACAGGGGTTCGTCAAACAAAAACACCCTGGGTTCTTTCACAATGGCGCGGCCAATCGCCACGCGCTGGCGCTGTCCGCCAGAGAGCGCCTTGGGCAGGCGGTCCAGCAGATGGGTCAGCTGCAAAATCTCGGCCGCTTCGCGTACTTTTTTGTCGATTTCAGCAGCGTTGGAACCAAAAACTTTCAAGCCGAAACCCATGTTTTCGCGCACCGTCATATGTGGGTACAGCGCGTAGCTCTGAAACACCATGGCGACACCCCGGCGCGCGGGTGGTAGCTCATTCACGCGCTCGCCCCCAATGTAGATGTCACCTGCGCTGATATCCTCCAGCCCCGCCACCATGCGCAGCAGGGTGGACTTGCCGCAACCAGAGGGGCCGACAAACACACAAAATTCGCCGTTCTCTATCGTCAGATTGGCGTTGTTGATGGTCAAGGCCGACTGGGGCGTGTAGCGCTTGCAGACTTCCCGAAATTCAATTTTTGACATTTTTTTTGTCTCCTGATGGTGTGAACTCAGGCCTGCTGCAAAAACAGCCCGCCCCACGGCTCAAAATGAAGGCTGCTGCCCACCATTTGTGCACCCGCCAGGCCGCTGCCGTCACGCGGGAGGGTGCCGGTCCATTCAGCGGGCAGCGGGAAAATCGCCGGGGTGTCGCTGAAATTGAAGGCACAAAGCAGCTGCTGGCCATCGGCTTCCCGCTCAAAGGCAATCACCTGGGCATGCTCAGGCAGCAAGCGCATGGCACCGTGCAGCAGCGCGCCCTGTTGGCGGCGCCAGTGCAACAACTGTGTCATGAAGTGCAGCATGGATTGCGGCTGCGCCTGCTGCTGATCTACGGCCAGCGCCAGGTGGGACTGCGCCACCGGTAACCAGGTGCGCGTGGCGCTTGAAAAGCCAGCCTGCGGTGCGCTGGCCGACCACGGCATGGGGGTGCGGCAGCCGTCGCGGCCTTTGTACTGCGGCCACATGGTGATGCCGTAGGGGTCTTGCAGGTCTTCAAAAGCCAGCTCAGCTTCGGGCAGGCCCAGTTCCTCGCCTTGATACAGACAGACGGTACCGCGCAAACTCATTTGAAATGCTGCCGCCAGGCGCAGCAGGCGCGGGTCGGACTGCTGGCCACCCCATCTCGTGGCCGAGCGCTCGCAGTCATGGTTGGACAACGCCCAGCAAGGCCAGCCGTCGCCCACCACGCTTGAGAATTTTTGTAGCACGCCATGCAGGAACGGCGCGCTGTGCAGCTCACCCAGAAAGTCAAAGCAGTAAGCCATGTGCAGCTTGTCGCCGCCCCGTGTGTACTGCGCCACGAGTGCCAAACCATCATCGTCGCCCACCTCACCCACCATGGTGGTGTCAGGGTACTGGTCAAGCAAGGCGCGCAGGCGCTGCAGGAACACCAGGTTTTCCGGCTGACTTTTATCGTACAGGTGTTGTTGCCAGGCGTAGGGGTTATAGGGGTTGACGGCAGGGTCGGGGTGCGCCGGGTCGGGTGCGCCGCGTCCTGGGTTGCTACGCAGCTGCGCGTCGTGCACATAAAAATTGACGGTATCGAGCCGGTAGCCGTCCACTCCCAGGTCTAGCCAGAACTTCACCGTATCCAGCAGCGCCTGCTGCACTTGCGGGTTATGAAAGTTCAAGTCTGGCTGACTGGTCAGAAAATTGTGCAGGTAATACTGGCAGCGCCGAGTGTCCCAGTGCCAGGCGCTGCCACCAAAGATCGACAACCAGTTGTTGGGCGGCGTGCCGTCATGCTGTGCATCGGCCCAGACAAACCAGTCGGCCTTGGGGTTGCTGCGGCTAGCGCGGCTCTCAGTAAACCAGGGGTGCTGGTCGGAGGTGTGTGACAGCACTTGATCAATCATGACTTTCAGGCCCAGCTGATGCGCGCGGGCCAGCAGCGTCTTGAAATCAGCCAGCGTGCCAAACATCGGGTCCACATCGCAGTAGTCGCTCACGTCGTAGCCAAAGTCTTTCATGGGGCTCTTGAAAAACGGCGAAATCCAGATGCCGTCTGCCCCAAGGGCGGCAATGTGCGCCAGGCGTTGGGTGATGCCTGGCAGGTCGCCAATGCCGTCGCCATTGCTGTCCTGAAAGCTGCGCGGGTAGATCTGGTAAATCACGCCACCGCGCCACCAGCCGCTATTGGATGCTTTCATATTCATGGTCATGTCAACCTTTGACTGCGCCGGCTGTCAAGCCGGAGACGATTTTTTTCTGAAAAGCCAGCACCAGCGCCAGCAGCGGCACCGTCACCAGCACCGAGGCAGCCATGATGTTGCCCCACGGAATATCGTATTTGCTGGCCCCGGAAATCAGGGCGATGGACACCGGCACGGTGCGCTCGTTGTTGTCCAGCACAAAGGTCAAGGCGAACAAAAATTCGTTCCAGGCGGCAATGAAGGCCAACAAACCCGTGGACACCAGTGCCGGCCACAGCAATGGCATGAACACGTCTTTGATGATGCGCCAGGGGCCGCAGCCGTCCATGATGGCAGCCTCTTCCAGCTCTTTGGGCAACTGCTTCATGAAGGTGGTCAGCACCCACACGGTAAATGGCAGGGTGAAGATCATGTAGGGCAGCACCAGGCCCAGCGCCTTGTTGTACAGCCCCAGAAAGCGGATCAGCTCAAACATGCCGGCCAGCACCGCCACCTGCGGGAACATCGACACCGCCAGCACAGCCGTCAGCAGCAGGCTGCGCCCCTTGAAGTTGATGCGACCCAGTGCATACGAGGCGGTAACGCCAATGAACAGTGAAATCGTCACCACCAGCACCGACACCATGACGGAATTCACAATATGGCGGCCAAACGGCTGCTCGGCCAGGGTAAACAGCGAGGTGTAGTTACCCAGGGTCACGCTCGACGGCCACAGCGCCGGCTCAAACAGCGCCGCGCCCGACTTGAATGAGGTGGACACCGCATAAATGAACGGAAACACCGAGACCGCCACCACCACGGCGGCCGCAAGATAAAGCGCTACGCGCCAGTACCAGGCTGCTTTCATCAGTCTTCCCCCAGTTTCATGCGGCTGGCCTTGATGGCCAGCACCGTGCACAGACCAATGATCAAAAACAGGGCGGTGGAGGCGGCCGAGCCATAGCCCATGTAGCCGTTGTCCACCATCTCGCGGCGCACATAACCCGACATGCTGATGGTGCTGTTGTTGTTGGAGGTCAGCACATAAATCAGGTCAAACACCCGCAGCGCGTCCAGCAGCCTAAAAATCACCGCCACCATCAGCGCCGGGCGAATCAGCGGTAGCGTCACTTTCCAGAACAGCCGCAGCGGGTGCACACCGTCCACTTGCGCTGCCTCGTAACAATCTTTGGGCAGGGTTTGCAAAGCGGCCAAAATCAGCAAGGCCATGAACGGCGTGGTTTTCCAGACATCAACGGCCACCACCGTCCACAGCGCGTATTCCGGCTGGGCCGTCCAGGCAATTTTGGTGGCGATGATGCCGGTGTTGACCAGCCATTGGTTGATGATGCCAAACTGGTCGTGCAGCATCCAGCCCCACATCTTGGCCGACACAATGGTCGGAATCGCCCACGGCACCAGCACCGCAGTGCGCACAAAGGTGCGGCCCTTGAAGTCCTGGTTGAGCAGCATCGCCACGCCCAGCCCGAAGAGCGTCTCTAAAGTGACCGATACCACCGAAAACTTCAGCGTGTTGAGAATCGACACACCCCAGTCGCTGGCAAAAAAACCATCGGTGTAATTGGGGTTGGCAAACAGTCCGTACTCACCAAAGTAATTTTCCAGCCCAACAAACTTGGTACTGGACAGGTCGTTGATATTCGCGTTGGTAAAGCTGAACCAGATGGTGCGCCCCAGCGGCCACAGGGCCACCAGAAACAGCACCACCAGCATCGGTGCAAGAAAAGTCCAGGCGGTGCGCGTCTTGCTGTTCATGGTGGTGCTCTCCTGGGTTGGCGTTTCAACGCATCACATTACCAGGCGCTGCGCTTGACTTGCTTGAGCTTGCCTTCAAGCTTTTTCAGGCTGTCTTCGGCGGTGGCGGTGCCCGACAGCACATCGTGCGTGGCATTCCAGAAGGCCGAACTCACCTCAGGGTATTTGGCACCCGTGGCAGTGGCGGGGCGCGGCACGGCATTGGTGAACACCTCAAACAGGCTGCCAAAGAACGGGTTGGCGGCCAGCACTTCTTTGTCCTTGTACAACGCGGCGATGGTCGGGTTATACGAGCCGTTGATCGCGCGGTACTTCTGCGCTTCAGGGCTGGTCATGAACATCACCAGGTCGGCGGCGATGGCCGGGTTTTTGGAGTACTTCGACACCGCCAGTTGCCAACCGCCCAAGGTGGCCGCATTCTGGCCATCGGCGCCGCCCTTGGGCAAAGCAGACACGCCAATCTTGCCGGAAATCTTGGAATCTTTGGCATTGCCCAGCGACCAGGCATACGGCCAGTTGCGCATGAAGGCGGCGTTGCCGTTCTGGAACACGCCACGCGCTTCTTCTTCAGCATAGTTCAACACGCCTTGCGGGGCAATGGTGCCAATCCATGACCTGGCGGTGGTCAGTGCCTTGATTGCCTGTGGGTTGTTGATGGTGATATTGCCCTTGGCATCCACAATGTTGCCGCCCTTGTAGCTGTAGATCCACTCCACTGCGTCACAGGTCAGGCCCTCATAGGCCTTGGCCTGGAACACAAAACCCTGAAAGTCGGCGTTGCCAGCGGCGCGCTCGCCGTCTTGAATTTTCTTCGCGGCTGTTGCCATGTCTTCCCAGGTGGTTGGTGCCTTCAGAGCATATTTTTCAACCAGGTCCTTGCGGTAAAACAGCAAGCCAGCGTCGGTGAACCAGGGCATGGCCAGCAGTTTGCCGTCGACCGTGTTATTGGCCACGATGGCCGGGAAATGCTCTTTTTCAGCACCCTTGCTGTAAGGCTTGAGGTCAAGCAGGTGATCTTTGATGACGCCAGGCCACACCACATCCACGTTGACCACATCCAGGTCGGGTGACTTGGCGGCAAACAACTGGCGGAACAGCGCCAGGATGTCGGTGGTGGAATTGGGGATGGTGAAAATCTTGACCTCGTGACCGGTCTTCTTGGCCCACTGGGCCGTCATCGTCTTGCAGTTTTCATAATCCTGACCCACCGAGCCACACGAGATGGTCACGGTAGCGGCGCTTGCCGACAGGGCAAACAGGGGGGCTGCAACCAATGCTGCAGCCATCTGAACGGCGGTGTTCGAAAAATTCAATTTCATGGTGAATGGCCTCAAGAAGGAGTTGTCTAGGTTTCTGATGAAGCACCATCAATCAAGGGTTTTTCAGCAGACAAGGCTATTTGATCATTCATGCAATCGTTTGCATAACAGGGTTTACCCTTAGTTTTGCAAATAAGTCGTAAAAATAGTGCTCCTGCTCGTCAGCAGGAGCTTTCGCGTGCTATCAGCTCGGTGGGTAACACCAAACTGCGTCGCGGCAGGTTTTGCTGGCTTTCGCTGAGCAAGGCCACCAGCGATTGCCCGGCCAGCTGCGTTGGCTGGCGCACCGAGGTCAGCGACGGATGCACATGGCTTGCCATCTCAATGTCGTCGTAGCCCACCACCTTGACATCGCGCGGCACCTCCACCCCACGCGCTTTCAGCGCACTGATCAGCACAATGGCCGCCATGTCGTTGTTGGCAAACACCCCGTCAAACGGCAGACCGTGGTCCAGCCAGTCGTCCACCACCGCACGCAACCTGGATTCGCCAAACAGCACCGGCACGCGCAGACGGTCATCTGGCTCCAGACCCGCCTCTCGGTGCGCGCGCACATAGCCGGCGTGGCGCAGGCCAGACTCGGGGTGACTGATATCGCCAAAAAAAGCAATGCGTTTGCAGCCACGCGCCAGCAAGTGCGCCGCTGCTAAATAGCCCCCATGCTCGTTGTCACCCCCCACCAGCGGGTAGGCTGCATCGGGCAGGTTAGCACCCCACACCGCCAGATGGGTGCCACCCACAGCCATCCGGTTCAGGTGCTGATGCCAGGTCAACTGGCCAATGACCACCAGCCCTGAGACCTGCCGACTGCTAACCATGGCCTGCATTTGCTCCCACCGGCCATCGCTGAGGCGCGCCAGCAAAACGCTACTACCCTGGGCATCCAGGGCATCGGCCACACTGCCAATCATGCTAAGGATAAATGGGTCAGAAATCGCCTGCATGCTATCGCCCAACACTACAACACCGACCGACTGAACAGCCCGCTTACGCAGATTGGCCGCTCCAACGTTGATCTGGTAATTCAAGGACCTGGCCAACTCGGTGATACGGTCGCGGGTTACCGCCGGAATCAGCGGGCTGCCGCTGAGTGCTCTTGAAACCGTTGAAGTGGAAACCCCGGCCATGCGAGCTAGGTCGGCCATCTGGGCGCGCCGACTGGTTGAATCAGGTGATAGAGTCATGCCCGGATTATTTCACCGATGCAAAAAAAAAGACCGCTCAGGGCTTCGCCAAACCCTGAGCGGCAATCAACTTCGGAAACTCTCTAACTCATCAAACCCAATTAAAACGCGTAATTGAAGCGAACCCGCACTGCGGCAAGGTTCTGGCCATCGCTTTTTGAATAGCTCATTGCAGGTGTCACAGTTGCACCCTTGATGCCCATCAGCGGAACGCTGTAGGCGGCATAAAACGTATTCACGCTCTTCTTGGCGACGCCACCAAGGGCGTCGGTGCTATCACGGACAAAGCCGACTCCTGCTGGGCCAAACACACCATTGATACCAAACGACGCCGCATCGGCAGTCTTGTCGTTGCCTGACAGTTTGGCAAAATTCACGTTCACGTTGGCGTCGGACGCCAAAGCATAACCGGCGGACAAACCTAAGCCTGATGAAGACAAACCATTGGTTTTGAACGACTCAAGACCCGCACGCAAAGTCAGTGAACCGGAACTGTAGACCAACGTTGGCCGCAACCCGTAGGCCGCTCCCGTGTTGTCCTTCTTCTCCGTCACAAGACCCACCTCAAGTCGCAAACTGCCCGCATTGAAGCCGGCCACCATATGAGCGCGACCATCCGTCATGCGGCCACGCAATGTATTTGCGCGATAACCCGCCCCAGCAACGGTTTCAAGTACCGTGTCCTTGCCGACCGGAAACATATCCGCAGCTTCAAAACGACCAACTTTCAGATCCAAAGCACTATTGCCAAATTGAATCCACACATCGTCCATGGTGACGTCGTTGCTGCCATCGTCGGTGCTCACCGGGACAATCAATGTGCCTTTGGCATTGACATAGTTGTCGCCGTTTTTGATCAACTGTGCATTGGCATTGATCTCAACACGACCACTGGCGGTAACACTTTTGCTGGTTTCGGCGACATCGCCGCTTTTTTTCGTGATGTCCAGTTCTAGGTTGGCATCGAATACGACACCCGCATGTGCACTTGTCGCAGCGACTACAGCGGCAGCCAAAGCCACTAGGCGGATCTTGAATTGCATGTAATTCTCCAGTTTGTTGAGGTGATGTCTGTCTGTCGACCGCTCTTTGAAACTCTGAGGGTTGACAACCAGAGCAGTCATAATTTGAGCACTCATGCAATCGTTTGCATTATAGGGTTTACCCTAACAATTGGAACTTTTTCCACAAATATTAGGTGTTTTTTGCCTTCTATACAACAAAAAAGCAATCACGATGCAATCGTTTGCTTGCTGGCTTGAAAATTAAATGACTTACCCAGACTCAAGTTGCCTGCAGATGCAGCGAGTCAGCCATCAAGTCATGTCCGAGGCTCGTCCAGGTTTTAAATTTAGGAAAAGCACTCACCCAAATGCGTGGCGACGCGGACGAAGTTGAAGCGACTTACCGTTCTTCTAAAGCGGCAAGGGCTGCCTCGCCAACACATACTCGCGTTTAAGTTGTGCCACCAGTACGGCCGTGTTTTGCACCCGGGTCACCGCACCAATGCTCTGCCCGCAACACCCGTTGTGTCACCCAGACTTCAGAAAACAAAGCGGGCAAAAGATCAAACTGACCAAGCAAAGACAGCGCCACCAGCGGCTCGGCGTTGATGACGGCACGTTCAATCATTGGGCGGGAATTCTGCGTTAAGTTCCATGCTGTCCAGCGTGATGACCGGCCCTCCGGGACGGCTGGCCGCCAGCGAAAACTCGACCCGACCCATGCCGCACAGCGGCCCGGCCTTGGCAGAACTCAGTCCTCCAACTTCAAACGACTTAGGCGCCAGCATGAATTTGGCCTCTGCGGACACGGACTCCAGCGACATACCAGGCGTCGCCAGCGCGTCAGCAGGCAATTCAAGCAGCAAAGCATTCATGGATGGGGACAAGGTCAAACATTTCTGGAATGCGCATTTGATTGTGGCCGTGGGTACCAGGCCGCGACTGTTGCAGTTTGAAATTAAAAACACAATTGGCCTCTAGCGCTTACTGGTATTGCGCTAGCAGCTAGCATATTTAAATTAAACCGATGTGCCAAGAAAGTCGCTGCGTCATCCTGCCAGCGGCAAACAGCACTACCACTGCGCTGATAGCTCTGCGGCAGAACTTGTCAGAACGCGTCCAGCGCCAGCGCCGTCACACATTGGGCGCCTTCAACGATGGCATCGCGCAAGCCCGGAGCCTTGGTTAGCAGGTGGTCGGCGTAAAAACGTGCCGTCACCAACTTGGCCCGCATGAAGGCCATATCCTCGCCGCGCGCAACAAAGTCCTGCGCCACCAGCGCTGCACGCGCCAGTTGCCAGCCTGCCATCAGGTTGCCCGCCAGCATCAGGTAAGGCACGCTCCCGGCAAACACCTCGTTGGGACTGGCCTTGGTGTTGCCGGCGACAAAATTCACCACATCGACAAACGCCAGCCTTGCGGCCGCTAGGCGCTTGGCAATGGCCAACCCATCGGCTGTGCCGCTGGCCGTCAGGGCTGCCTCGGTGGCCTCAATTTGGCCGGCCAATGCCTTGGCCGTCTGGCCGCCATCGCGCGCCGTTTTGCGCCCCACCAGGTCGTTGGCCTGGATGGCGGTGGTGCCTTCGTAAATAGTCAGAATTTTGGCATCACGGTAATACTGGGCGCAGCCGGTTTCTTCGATAAAGCCCATGCCGCCATGCACCTGCACGCCCAGGCTGGTGACTTCCAGGCTCATCTCGGTGCTGTAGCCCTTGATCAGCGGCACCATGAACTCATAAAACAACTCGTTTTGTTTGCGCATTTCGGCGTCTTCACACAGGTGGGCCGCATCGTAGGCGGCGGCGGCCACACTGGAGAGCGCCCGGCAGCCCTCGGTGTAGGCGCGCATGGTCATCAACATGCGTTTGACATCGGGGTGATGAATGATCGGGCCGGCGGTTTTGAGTGAGCCGTCCACCGGGCGGCTTTGCACGCGGTCTTTAGCGAACTGCACCGCCTTTTGGTAGGCGCGCTCGGCAATCGCAACGCCTTGCACACCCACGCCATAACGCGCGGCGTTCATCATGATGAACATGTACTCCAGGCCACGGTTTTCCTGGCCCACCAGGTAGCCGACCGCGCCGCCGTGGTCGCCAAACTGCAGCACGCAAGTCGGGCTGGCCTTGATACCCATCTTGTGCTCGATGCTGACACAGTGCACATCGTTGCGCGCGCCCAAAGTGCCGCCAGCGCCCACCATGAACTTGGGCACCACAAACAGGCTGATGCCCTTGACCCCCTCCGGCGCCCCAACCACCCGCGCCAGCACCAGGTGGACGATGTTCTCCGCCAGGTCGTGCTCTCCCCAGGTGATGAAAATCTTGGTCCCTGCGATCTTGTAGGTGCCATCGGCCTGCGGTTCGGCACGGGTGCGCACTGCGGCCAGGTCGCTGCCGGCCTGCGGTTCGGTCAGGTTCATGGTACCGGTCCACTGGCCGCTGACGAGTTTTTCAAGGTAAGTGGCGTTGAGCTCGGTGGAGCCGGCCGTCAGCAGCGCCTCGATGGCCCCGTCGGTCAGCAGCGGCAACAGGGCAAAACTCATGTTGGCCGAGTTCTGCATTTCACCCACCGCCGAGCCAATGGTCTTGGGCAGCCCCTGGCCACCATAGGCCACCGGGTGTTGCAGGCCCTGCCAGCCGGCTTCGGTGTACTGCGTAAAGGCTTCCTTGAACCCCGGGGTGGCCGTCACGGTGCCATCTTTCCAGCTGGTCGGGTTCTGGTCACCTTCCCAATTCAAGGGCTCAAGCACTCCCTCATTGAACTTGGCGGCCTCCTCGAGCACCGCCTGCGCGGTGTCGAAACCGGCGTCTTCCATACCTGGCAACTGGGCGATCTGGTCGATGTTGGCGAGATGCTTGATGTTGAACAGCATGTCGTTCAGCGGGGCTTTGTAGCTCATGGTTTTGCTCCTGTTGGTACTAACACTTCATCGTGCAGGCCGGGGCCGAAGTGGCACAGGCGAAAAAAAGGGCATCACATGGGATGCCCGGGGTCTAGTGGTTTTACAGCGCTGCAACCAGTTCAGGCACAGCGGTAAACAAATCGGCCTCCAGACCGTAGTCGGCGACACTGAAGATGGGTGCCTCGGGGTCCTTGTTGATGGCCACGATCACCTTGGAGTCCTTCATGCCGGCCAGATGCTGAATGGCACCACTGATGCCACAAGCCACGTAGAGTTGTGGGGCAACAATCTTGCCGGTCTGACCGACTTGCAGATCGTTGGCCGCATAGCCTGCGTCCACCGCCGCTCGGCTGGCCCCGATGGCAGCACCCAGCTTGTCGGCCAAAGGCGTGAGTACTTCGTTGAATTTGTCCTGCGAGCCCATGGCACGGCCACCACTGACAATAATTTTGGCGGCGGTCAATTCAGGGCGGTCGTTCTTGGCAATTTCGCTGCCGACATAGGTGGTGCCCCCCGCAGCAGCCACGGCTGTTACGTTTTCAATAGCTGCTGGTGCTTGTGCTGATTGGGCTGCAGCATCAAAAGCCGTCGTACGGACGGTGATCACACGAATCGCGTCCAGGCTTTGTACCGTGGCCATGGCGTTGCCGGCGTAAATCGGGCGCTCAAAGGTGTCGGCGCTGATCACTTGGGTGATGTCGGAAATTTGAGCCACGTCCAGTTTGGCCGCAAGGCGCGGCGCAATGTTCTTGCCGCTGGCGGTGGCCGCAAACAGGATATGACTGTACCCGGCAGCAACCGCCTGGACCTGGGCGGTGACGTTTTCCGCGATGCCATGGGCCAAGCTGTCTGCGTCGACGTGCAGTACTTTGGCAACTCCTGACACTTGAGCCGCCGCTGTGGCGACCGCACCGGCATTGTGACCGGCGACCAGAACATGAACATCACCGCCACATTGCAGTGCTGCGGTGACCGTATTGAGCGTTGCCGGTTTGAGACTGGTATTGTCGTGTTCGGCGATTACAAGAGTTGTCATTTAGATCACCTTTGCTTCATTCTTGAGTTTGGCAACCAGGGTGGCCACGTCGGGCACCTTGATGCCGGCACTGCGTTTGGGCGGTTCACTCACTTTGAGAGTCTTGATGCGCGGGCTCACATCCACCCCCAGATCGGCGGGCTTGAGCACCTCCAGCGGCTTCTTCTTGGCCTTCATGATGTTGGGCAGGGTCACATAACGCGGCTCGTTCAAGCGCAGGTCGGCCGTCATCACTGCTGGCAAAGTCACCAACAGGGTCTCGGCACCACCGTCGACTTCGCGGGTGATACTGGCTTTGCCGCCTTCCACCGTGATCTTGCTGGCACAGGTGACTTGCGGCAGGTCGGCCAAGGCCGCGAGCATCTGACCGGTCTGGTTGCAGTCATCGTCAATGGCTTGTTTGCCTAGGATGACCAGGCCGGGTTGCTCTTTGTCCACCAGCGCCTTGAGAAGTTTGGCCACTGCCAAGGGCTGCAGTTCGTCTGCACTTTCGACCAGAATGGCACGGTCTGCGCCGATGGCCATCGCTGTACGCAGGGTTTCCTGACACTGCGTGACGCCGCAGGACACGGCGACAATCTCGGTGACCACGCCCTTTTCTTTCAGGCGTACGGCTTCTTCGATGGCGATTTCGTCAAACGGGTTCATGCTCATCTTCACATTGGCAATGTCTACACCGGTGTTGTCCGATTTGACCCGGACCTTCACGTTGTAGTCCACCACGCGCTTGACTGCGACCAGGACTTTCATGCTTGTTGCTCTCCAGAGGGTTTAAAAATTGTTCGGCCGAAACTCGGCGCAGGCGTCAATTCAATTGACGTGTACGTCAATGCCAATATTCTATTCGTCACCATACGTTGGCCTCCGCCCAGATCTGGCACTTTTTCATGATACAAGAAAAAGCACGGTCGTTCCTTTTTGTCACCGATTTCAGAGCACTGCCCCTAAACAGCCCCTTGACTAACAAAGTTCAATTTGATGAGCGACGGCCTTAGCGCTGATGAATGACACGTTGGGGAAACGGTATCTCGATGCCGTTGGCACGTAGCAATCGCAAGATTTCAACGTTGATCAGTGACTTGATGTTGAGGCTTCCATTCTCCGGGTCACCTATCCAGTAACCCAGGGTGAACTCTAGGCCGTCAGCGCCAAAGTTCGACAGGGCCACAGACGGTGCCGGGTCACGCAGCACCCGGGCTTGTGCCAAAGCCGCCTGACTGAGTAATTGCATGACCTGTTGCACATCGCTGTCGTATCCCACCGAAATCAGCGTCGATTGCCAGACCTTGGTGTCGGCCAGCGAGTGGTTCTCGACACGGCTGGTGATCAGCATTTCATTGGGAACAATCGACTCGCGGCCAGAAAGTGACCGGATCACGGTGTACCGCGCGTTGATCTGCGTCACTACACCGTTGAAGTTGTCCACCTGCACTGTGTCACCGATGCGCATGCTGCGCTCGGTCAGAATCACAAAACCCGACACGTAATTGGCGGCCAGTTTTTGCAGACCCAAACCGATGCCAACACCAACCGCACCGCCTAGGACCGACAGCGCCGTCAGATCGATGCCCACCGTCGACAAAGCCAGCAACAGGCCGACAAACATCAGCAGTGCCCGCGCCGCATTGCTGATGGCTTTGCGCAAACTCAACTCGCCACCGGTGGCATTTCGAAGCAGTTTGGCTTCAATCGACGAAGAAATCCACAAGGTCAGCAACAACACCAGGCCGGCCGTCAGCGTGCCCTCGACAATGTTGCGAACTGTCAGCGTGCTGGCACCCACCTTCCAGCTGATCTGGTCCATTTCTTCAAGCAGCAGCGGAAGCAATCCGCTGACCCACAGCACCATGGCCAGCCAGGCGATCCAGGAGATCGACCGCTCCAGCAGCCGGATCGCGGGTGTCTCATTAAACGCGGCCTGCAAGACCTTGACCCCCAGGCGAATCACCAGCAGTGAAATCAGCACAGGAATCGCCAACTTGAATACCGCAGGAGGTACAACATGCGCGAGCAGGTGGCGCGCCAGGTAAGCCAGCATAAGTAGAAACGCCGGAAACAGCACCCCGTCCAGCAAGCGCTGGCCAAACAGGATCGACTTGCTGTCGCGTCCCTCGAATGCCTTGGCGAACAATCCGGTCAGCAGCCACGCCAGTGCGGCACAAGCACCCAGCACCCCCAACTCGATCAGCGCAGAACTCTTGGTCAGCGCCTCAAACCAGTCCAGCAAGTCTGTTGGTGCCGGGCTAGACATCGGCCAGGACCCGGATGTGCGCCTCCACGCTGCGGGACAAGGCACTCATCACATAACCACCTTCAAGGCAACTCACAATGCGTCCTTTCGCATGGCGACGCGCCACATCCTTGATGCGACTGGTCATCCATGCGTAGTCGTTTTCAACCAGTCCGAGCTGGCCCATGTCATCTTCCCGGTGTGCATCAAAACCGGCACTGATGAAGATCATTTCGGGTTTGAATTCCTCCAGCCGCGGGATCCACATCGCTTCGATCATTTCACGAATATCGCCACCCTTGGTGTACGCGGGGACCGGCAGGTTACACAGATTCGACGCGTTAGAAAAATCCCAGTTCAACGGGTAGAACGGGTGTTGGTAAAAACTGCACATCAGAATGCGGTCATCCCCTTTGACGATGTCTTCGGTTCCGTTGCCATGGTGAACATCAAAGTCAATGATCGCCACCCGTCGCAGGTTGTGACGCTCCAGCGCGTACTTGGCGGCAATCGCCACATTGTTGAAGAAACAAAATCCCCCGGCCTTTTCCCGGCAGGCATGGTGCCCCGGTGGCCGCACCGCACAGAAGGCGTTTTCCATTTCCCCCGCCATCACTGCGTCGGTGGCGTCGATGGCAGCCCCTGCGGCATTCAGGGCCGCAGTCCAGGTATGAATGTTGACACTGGTGTCCGGATCGATCTGCAAATGCGTCGGCCCACCCGCATCAATCTCCTCCTTCAGTTCAGCATTCAGACCCCGAATGGCTGCCACGTACATGCGACCGTGCGCCAATTCGATATCGGAGGTGGCCGCGGCCGTCGCCTCGCGTCGATCCAACGCCACATCCAGCCCGGATATCAGCAGACGGTCATCAATCGCATCAAGACGCTCGGGACACTCGGGGTGGCCGGGGCCCATTTCGTGTTTGCGGCAGCTTGGGTGGGTAAAGTATCCGGTCATTGTCATACGCAGTGCTCTCCTCAAAGCATTTTTTGGTAAGGTCGTCACATGGACATTCAAGCAAAACTCGCATCGCTGCTCGATCAGCTTAACACGGTGATTGTCGGAAAACCCGATCAAACCCAAGATTGTGTCGCGTGTTTGCTCGCTGGCGGCCACCTGCTGATAGAAGACGTACCCGGTGTGGGTAAAACCACCCTGGCGCATGCCCTGGCGCGAACCTTTGGGCTGCAGTTCTCACGGGTGCAGTTCACCGCCGACCTGATGCCCAGTGATCTGTTGGGCGTTTCAGTTTTCGAGCGCGGGCGTGACCAGTTTGTTTTCCACGCCGGTCCGTTGTTTGCGCAAGTGTTGCTGGCAGATGAGATCAACCGTGCCAGCCCCAAGACCCAGAGCGCGCTGCTTGAAGCCATGGAAGAAAAACAGGTCAGCGTCGAAGGGGCCACCCGCGCACTGCCGGTGCCTTTTTTTGTGATTGCCACACAAAACCCGTTGGACCAGGTGGGAACCTACCCCTTGCCCGAGTCTCAGCTGGACCGCTTCCTGATGTGTCTGTCACTGGGCTACCCCAGTCGGGATGCCGAGCGCTCTTTGCTGGCCGGTACGGATCGACGCGAATGGGTTGATTCACTTCCCAGTCTTCTGACGGCAGCGGAGTTGCTGATGCTGCAAAAACAGGTACAAGCGGTCCATGCAGGTGGTCCGTTGCTCGATTATGTGCAGGATCTGCTGGCCGCAACCCGGTCGGGAAAATGGTTTGTTCAGGGCTTGAGCCCACGCGCGGGCATCGCGGTGCTGCGAGCTGCCAAAGCCCGTGCCTTATTGTCCGGACGCAATTACGTTGCCCCCGACGACGTACGTGCCATCCTGCCACAAACGATCGCCCACCGCTTGATTCCCAGCGGGGACGCGGGACGTGGCGCGCGAGAGCAGGTCAGCGCCATGCTCGATGCCGTGCCTTTGCCCTGACGGGTAGGACGCCCGGTGACGCAACCGATGACACCCGCACTGTTGCTGCATCCGCTGCGCTACCTGCGTGCGGCATTGGCGAAATGGTGGCAGTCGCGCTTGCCACTCAAAGACACGCTGACACTCAACCAGCACAACGTCTACATCCTGCCGACTGGCGCGGGCTGGATGCTGGCTGCAACTTTGCTGGTTTTGCTGGTCTCTTCGATCAACTACCAACTCAATCTGGGCTACCTGCTGACATTTCTACTTGGCGGCAGTGCCCTCGTTGCGATGCATGTCAGCCACGCAACCCTGCGCGGGTTGACTTTGAGTTTGGTAGCACCAGAGGCCGTATTCATGGGTGCAACAGCCAATATCAGTGTCAATTTACACAACCCCAACCGACGACCCCGCCACGCCATTGGTCTGTGTGTCCATGCGACGCAACAATGGGCCTACACCGATGTGGGCGGCACCGGCAGCAGCAATGTGGTGTTAGGTTGGCAAGTGATGCGGCGGGGCTTGGAGCCTGTACCCATGCTGAGTGCACAAACACTCTTTCCCATGGGTACTTTCCGCGTCTGGACACTTTGGCGGCCTGCGGCGCAGGTGCTGGTCTACCCTGCTCCCGAAGGCACCCCGCCGCCACTCCCCCAGCAACCCACGCAAAGTGGCGGGACTGAAGCCAGCCCGCAGCTTGCACAACGCGGCGAACCCGATGGGTTAAGGGTCTATCGGCGCGGCGATGCATTAAAAAACATCTTCTGGAAAAAAGCGGCCAAGACCGGCGAGTTGGTCAGCCGGGACAGCCTGGCGATGCGACAGCATGCCTACCTGCTGGATCGCTTACACACCGGTTTAAGCCACCCAGAGCAACAACTCAGCCGCTTGTGTGCCTGGGTTTTGCTCGCTGACCGCATGGGGCTGCGCTTCGGACTGAAGCTTGGTACGCAGGAAATTGCCCCCGACACAGGTCCGGCCCACCTGCAACGTTGTCTTCGCGCATTGGCTTTGGCATAACGCCCTGGGCACCAAAATGACATTTGACCTGTCCCGACTGCCGCGCGAAACGCGTGACACCTGGTTCCTGCTGCTGGTCATGGCCTGGGTGGTGCTGCCGCTGGTGGACCAGTTGCCACTCTGGGCACCCGCGCTGACCGGGCTGGTGATGGTCTGGCGGGCGACGCTGGCGTGGCGAGGACAGGTGTTGCCCTCCCGCTGGTGGCGACTCGGCCTGCTGGCTTTGGCCGTTGTTGCCACCGTCATCAGCCATAAGACACTCCTTGGACGTGATGCCGGGGTCACCTTGGTGGTGGTGCTGCTGGCGTTAAAGACGCTGGAATTACGTGCCCGCCGTGACGCATTCGTGGTGTTTTTCCTGAGCTTCTTCCTGATGCTCACCAATTTCTTTTACTCGCAATCACTCCTCACCGCGTTTGCCATGCTGTTGGCACTGTTGGGCCTGCTGACAGCACTGGTCAACGCCCATATGCCGGTTGGCCGACCACCACTGGCGCAATCTGCCCGCATTGCCGGCGGCATGATGCTGTTGGGTGCACCCATCATGGTTTTGCTGTTCGTGTTGTTTCCTCGTCTGTCGCCCTTATGGGGTATGCCTGGTGATGCCATGAGTGGGCGCAGCGGCTTGTCCGGACAAATGACCGTGGGCAGCATTGCCAGCCTGGCGCTGGATGACAGCGTGGCCATGCGTATCCGGTTTGAAGGTACCCCACCGCCGCAGGATGCCTTGTACTTCCGTGGTCCGGTTTTGTCGCATTTTGACGGCCTGCGCTGGCGCCACGCTGAAATTCTGGCCATGCTGGGAGCCGATCGCGCCGGGCTGAACGTGAACGGGCCAGCAGTGCGTTACGAAGTGACCATGGAACCCAGCCACCAGCCATGGCTGCTGGTGCTGGACGCTGCACCCGAGGCCCCGGTCATTGCCCAAGGTCGAGCCCAGATGACCAGCGAATTGCAGTGGATGTATCCACGCGTTGTGACCGAACTGCTGCGCTACCGGGCTGTCAGCTACCCGCAGTTTTCCCATGGTCCGAGCCAGGCTGGCCCGCAGTTGGCGCCCTACCTGGCGCTGCCCGATGGTTATAACCCCCGAACGTTGGCGCTGGCGAATGAATTGAAGCGGGACTTGCCACCGGGCCAGCCTGTGGCCGCAGGTGTAGTGGCCAAGACGTTGGAGCGTTTACGGTCCGGAGGCTATGTCTACACTCTGGAGCCCGGGGTGTATGGACGCGATACCGCCGACGAGTTCTGGTTTGACCGCAAAGCCGGCTTTTGTGAGCACATTGCCTCCAGCTTTGTGATCCTGATGCGCGCTGCGGGCGTGCCGGCCCGCATCGTCACTGGCTACCAGGGCGGCGCACTCAACCCATTGGATGATTTCTGGACCGTTCGCCAGAGTGACGCACACGCCTGGGCCGAAGTATGGCTTGGCGGCAGTGGATGGGTCCGGGTCGATCCGACAGGTGCAGTTTCACCCGCTCGTACCGGCACCTTCACCCGGCTCGCCGCGCCGCGCGGGATCCTGGCAAATGCCCTGGGCAATGTCAACCCGGAGCTGATGTTGACCCTTCGCGCTGTTTGGGACGCAGCGAACAACCGTTGGAACCAATGGGTGCTGAACTACACCCAGACCAGCCAGCTCAACCTGCTCAAGAATATTGGCTTTGACGCACCAAGCTGGGAAGACCTGGTTTACCTGCTATGCGCCATTGTGGTGGCAGTCAGCCTTACGGCCGCAGGGTGGGCCGCGTGGCAGCGCCAGCGGCAAGATCCCTGGTTGCGCCTGCTCAATCTGGCGCGAGAAAAACTGGGGAAACTGGGGCTCCATCTGCCCCTGCAGAGTACCCCGAGGCAATTGTCCGCCACGCTGGAAAACTCAGGGGTGATGGCAGTGCCACAGCGGCTGGCATGGAGCGACTGGTTGCTCAGGCTCGAATCCGTGCGCTACGCCGAAATACCCCAACCGTCCGTCGCCAGTTACCGCCGCCAGCTCGCTACACTGCGCAGCGAACTCAACCGGCTTTGAAGACACGCTGGTCAGCACAATTTTTTGCCATGCAGTCCTCACTATCCAAGAGCTTAAAACTAACAATTTTTATAGCAATAGTCGCTTTCTGCACAAGCGCCATCGCCGGAAAAGTCGACAAAAAAAGATCTGCTCAGGAGTCTCGGCGCAGCGTCGCCTTGCCCGGCCCCAGCTATGCACATCGCAGTGATGTTCTGGCGCTCGCACAACAGATCGCCGAATCACAACAACTCGATCCGGCCTGGGTCCGGCGTACACTGGCACAGGCGAACTACCTGCCCTCCGTCGCCAAAGCGGTGGTGCCTCCGGCAATCGGTATCAACAAGAACTGGCGGGTCTACCGAAGCCGATTTGTCGAGCCCATTCGTATCCGGGCTGGCGTGCGTTTCTGGAACAGCCATACACAGGATCTTGCACGGGCGCAGGCCGAGACGGGTGTACCGATGGAGATCATTGTTGGCGTCATTGGCGTCGAAACCATCTATGGTCAGCATATGGGAAGCTATCGGGTGCTGGACGCCTTGGCCACGCTGGCATTTGATTTTCCTGCCAGCCACCCCCGGGCCAGCCAGCGCAGCGCCTACTTCCTGTCGGAACTGGGTCAGTTCTTGCGCCTGATGGTCGACTCACACACCGATCCAGGCAGCCCGCTGGGCAGCTATGCCGGCGCGATGGGCCTGCCGCAGTTTATGCCCAGCAGCTTGCGGCGTTATGCCGTTGACTTTGACGCAGACGGGCGCACTGATTTGCATGGCAGCGCTGCAGACGCGATCGGCTCGGTCGCCAATTACCTGTCATTGTTTGGCTGGGTCAGAGACCTGCCGACGCACTACCCGGTCACACTGGATCCGGCCTCACTGGACATGACCGCTCTGATGGCACCCGACATATTGCCAAGCTTCAGTGCCGCTGAATTTCAGGCCAAAGGTGCGATTCTGGACCGCGATGCCGCTGGGCACCCTGGAAAACTGGCCTTGATTGAACTTCAAAACGGCACAGAAGCACCGAGCTACGTTGCTGGCACCGAGAATTTTTATGCCATCACGCGTTACAACTGGAGCAGCTATTACGCCATGGCGGTGATCGAACTGGGCCAGGCTGTGATGCGAGCCCGCTTGCAGGCCGCCAATTGACGCTACAGCGGTTTCTGCAGCGAGACGACCCAGCCCGCGACGGATTCACCAAGTTCGATGCGCAGGGTATGCGTTTCGATGCTGCACGGGATGAGACCTGCCGCCTGTGCGGCATTCAGTACGTGTTGCCGACTATGCGCATAACGACCATGCGGTGCCAGACGGTGTGCCAGTGCATCGTTACTTAACGCCTCCAGGGTAAACAGAACGTGGCCACCATGGAGAAGTGCACGTTGGCAGGCACACAGAACTTCGGTGAGGTCACCAAAGTAGACCAGCGTATCGGCCGATACCACCACATCAAAGGTCGCAGGTCGCTCGACCAAAAACTGCGTCAATTCCATCTGGTGCAGTTCACTGTAAACCGCCCGCTGCCGCGCTTTGTCGAGCATGGCGGAAGACAAATCCACACCCACAAGTCGTTTGGCCCAAGGTGTCAGCAAGGGGCCGCACAAGCCGGTTCCACAGCCAGCATCAACTACATCCAGCGTACCCTGGGCATGCGAGTAAACGGACTGCAACGCGGTACAGACCAACTGCGGCGCAAGGTACTGTAAACGCGCCAGTTTGTTATCAAAAGTGGCAGCAAATCCGTCGAAAGTGCTGCTGATATAGGCATCACTGGCGCGCTCGGGCGCTAGCGGCGTCTTCAAAGCCTTGAGGTGGTGCAGTACGCGCGGGTTATCAGGGTCTTCATCCAATATCTGCTGATAAAAGTCAATTGCTGCCTGCTGGTGCCCGCGATTCGACAGCGCGCTCGCCAGCACCACTCTGGCCATACTTCTGGGCATCAAACTCACGGCCTCATGGGCCGCCTCAAGCCCTTCGGCCAGCTTGTCCTGCTGGATCAGCGCCTGTGCCAGGCCGTACCAGGCCAGTCCGAAGCGAGGCGAACATTGCGTCGCGCGACGAAATGACTGCTCTGCCACCATGACATCGAACGAAAGTTGCAGCCGACCCAGGTTGTCCAGCGCCTTTGCAGTCAGTTCTGCTTCACAAGCCGAGGAAATACACTGCTGATAGGACGCAATGGCATCGTCGACACGCGCCAATTTGCCGTAGACCAGGCCGATGTCGTTCAAAATATTGGCATCTTTGGGCTGCAGTTGGACGGCTTGCTCCAACAGTACCAGCGCTTTGGCGGACTCACCCCGCAGGCTCAACATGGCGCCCATCAAATGCAGCGCCCCCGGCTGCCTGGGCAGCGCCTTCAACACAACGGAGAGCACCTTCTCTGCCGCAGCCAGATCACCTTGCGCCAGCAGTGAACGCGCCTGGTTCAGCGCCTGAGCGACCTTGAGTTTGCCAACCTGAGCTGATCCACGCGCCGGTGGTTTCCATTTTGGCAAGGCCATGTTACACCGCTCCAATTATTAAAATATATAGCGCGAATACTTTGTCAATATTGCGCTGGAATGTCATTTGGCTTGAAAAAAATTCAAAACACCTCGCGCCGCATGTACACCGCTGGCCAGGCAGGCGGTCAGCAAGTAACCACCAGTCGGGGCTTCCCAGTCCAGCATCTCGCCAGCACACCACACGGCCGGAACCGACGACAGCATCAAGCTTTCGTTCAGACTCTGAAATGCCACACCACCGGCGGTACTGATGGCTTCGTCCAGTGGTCGGAATGCGCAGAGTTCAATTGGCAAGCCCTTGATGGCCAAGGCCAATTGCAGCGGATCTTTCCATTGTGACTGGTCCAGCAGCTCATACAGAATCGCCGACTTGATGCCGTCAAGGTGCAGTCGGCTTTTGAGGTGGCTGCTCAGCGAGCGACTGCCACGCGGATGCGACACCTCGGCCAGAACGCGCTGGGCCGACAGGTCCGGCAGCAGGTCCAGCGTGAAACTGGCCTGTCCATGCATCAGGATAGCGTCACGCAGCCACCTTGACGCGGCATAAATCAAACTGCCCTCAACCCCACTTGAGGTGGCAACAAACTCGCCTTTACGCTCAAAACAGACGCCCTGTGGCCCTGTCAACCGAATCGCCACCGATTTGAACGGCAATCCGGCAAACCGATGGGTGAAATGCGGACTCCAGCCACCTCGCCGGTCGAATCCGCAATTGGCAGGCAACAGGGGTGCAATACGAACACCTTTGGACTCCAGCCAGGGCACCCACGCACCATCGGAACCCAGACGGGCCCAGCTGCCACCGCCCAAGGCCAGCACGACAACATGAGCACTGCTCTGCCGTCTGCCACTGGGTGTGTCGAATTCAAGTGTGGTAAGACCTCGGTCCTGCCGAAGGCCTCCAGTCCAGCGATGGCGCATGTGAAACTGCACCGACCGCCCCGTTGCCGGATGCCGCAGGCGCTGAAGCCATGCCCGCAGCAAGGGTGCGGCTTTCATGTCCTGCGGAAATACCCGCCCAGAACTGCCCACAAAACAGGTGATACCCAAGCTGGCCGCCCAAGCCTGGACTTTTTGCGCATCAAAGTTGGCCAGCCAGGCGGCGACCTCGGCTTGCCGCTCACCGTAGCGCGACACAAAGAGGTCTGCCGGTTCCGCGTGTGTGAGGTTCAGTCCACCCTTGCCGGCGAGCAAAAACTTTCGACCCACGCTGGGCATGGCATCGAAAACATGCACTGTCAGGCCCGCCGTGGCGAGTACTTCCGCGGCCATTAAACCTGCTGGACCGGCACCCACCACCATCACCGTGTGCATTTGCATTTCGTCCTTTTTTGGATTGATCTGTTGCGTCGAACACACCGAAGTGCCATTCGACACTGTAACTTGGAGATCACCCGCTCCGCACTACGTGCCAGTGTCGTGGTTTCTGTCACAATTTCGGGGTTACAGAACTTTCAAAAACATCCAACAGGAAAAATCATGGCCAGTGAACTGATAAAACATGTGTCCGATGCATCGTTTGAAGGGGATGTCCTCCTTGCCGAACTACCCGTGCTGGTGGACTATTGGGCCGAGTGGTGTGGCCCATGCAAGATGATCGCTCCCATACTCGATGAAGTCGCCAGCTCCTACAGCGGCAAGTTGCAGATCGCGAAGATGAACGTGGATGAAAACCGCGAAATTCCAGGAAAGTTCGGGATTCGTGGCATTCCCACCCTGATGTTGTTCAAAAGCGGACAACTCGCCGCAACCAAAGTGGGGGCCATGAGCAAGGCCCAACTGACCGCATTCATTGACCAGCAACTCGGTTAATCTCACTGATGGGTCTGCGCTGGCAGCACAGGACCCAATTCCGGCACGGGGATATTTCCTGTCATAATCCAGTCACTCCAGCACCCTGATCCAGGTCAGCTGGAGACCTTGGCAAAAGTGCAAGGACTCTTTACAGACAAGTCCGGCCGCCCACTCCCCCGTTTTTTTCTTTCAGACTGCGTTAATTCATGCATTTAAACGAACTCAAGGCACTGCATGTGTCGGAAGTGCTCAAGCAAGCCGAAGATCTCGAGATTGAAAACACCGGGCGGATGCGCAAACAGGAGCTGATGTTTGCCATCATCAAAAAACGCGCCCGTGCCGGAGAGCAGATCTTTGCCGACGGGGTGCTTGAAATCCTGCCTGACGGATTCGGCTTCCTGCGCAGTCCTGACACCAGCTACACCGCCTCAACCGACGACATCTACATCAGCCCGAGCCAGGTTCGTCGCTTTAACCTGCACACCGGCGACATGATTGAGGGCGAAGTACGCACCCCAAAAGACGGTGAACGGTACTTTGCACTGAACAAGCTCGAGAAAGTCAACGGCGGTGGCCCCGAGGAAAACAAGCACAAGGTGATGTTCGAAAACCTGACGCCATTGTTTCCCAAGGAACAGATGCGGCTAGAGCGCGAAATCAAGGGAGAGGAGAACATCACCGGGCGCATCATCGACATCATTGCGCCCATCGGCAAGGGGCAGCGGGCCCTTCTGGTGGCGCCACCCAAGAGTGGCAAGACGGTGATGATGCAGCACATTGCCCATGCGATTTCGGCCAACTACCCCAACAGCCACATGATGGTGCTGCTGGTGGACGAACGCCCCGAAGAAGTCACAGAAATGCAGCGCACCGTCAAGGGTGAGGTGATAGCCTCGACGTTTGACGAGCCCGCAGCGCGCCACGTCCACGTGGCTGAAATGGTCATTGAGCGTGCCAAACGGCTGGTTGAACTCAAAAAAGACGTCGTGATTCTGCTGGACTCGATCACCCGACTGGCGCGAGCCTACAACAATGTGGTGCCCTCAAGCGGCAAGGTGCTGACCGGTGGCGTGGATGCCAACGCGCTGCAGCGGCCCAAACGCTTTCTCGGTGCCGCGCGCAATGTGGAGGAAGGTGGTTCACTGACCATCATTGCCACCGCGCTGGTCGATACCGGAAGCCGCATGGACGAGGTGATCTTTGAAGAATTCAAGGGTACCGGCAACAGTGAGATCCACCTTGATCGCCGGCTGTACGAAAAACGCGTGTTCCCGTCGATCCAGCTGAACCGCAGCGGGACGCGCCGCGAAGAACTGCTGCTGCAACCGGAAATCCTGCAAAAAACCCGGATTCTGCGGCAGTTCCTCTACAACATGGACGAGATCGAGTCCATGGAAATGGTGTTGAAGCAAATGAAGGCTACCAAGACCAACAGTGAGTTCTTCGAACTGATGCGACGCGGCGGTTAATCTATAATCTTACGTTTTTCGCGCAAAGTACGACTGGCTTTTAATTGCACTGTGGTTGGTGCAAGGGCCGACGCGGCTGGCGCAACTGAAAGTGAACCCATATGAAAAAAGGCATCCATCCCAACTACCGTGAAATCTGTTTTCAGGACTTGTCCAACGGTTTCAAGTTTGTCACCCGTTCCTGTGCTTCAACCAAGGAAATGATCAAAATGGAAGACGGGCGCGATCTGCCTCTCTACAAGCTTGACACGTCAAGTGAGTCACATCCGTTTTATACCGGTACACAAAAATCGGTGGACAACATGGGCGGGCGCGTCGAGAAATTCCGCAATCGCTTTGGCAAGACAGCAGCCAAGTAAACACTTGACCACCGCTTTGCCGCAGTAGGCAGCCCGGCTTCGCCGCGCTGCCTTTTTCTTTGCCCCAAAATGGCACCATGCCGCCCCACTCTGTGAACCAGCCCAACCCAGCCATCGTTGCACAAGTTGCAGTCAAGCGTTTGCCACGCCTGGCACTATGGTTGTTCTGTCTGGCCTACATACTGGCCGGTTTTGTCGGTCGGGTGCCCTGGAAAAACGCAGATATCAGCAGCTTTGGCTACATGTTGACACTTGCCGTTGGCAACTCGGACTGGTGGCAGCCGATGCTGGGTGGGCTGTTGCCCGAGGTGCCCGCTCTTCTTCCTTATTGGCTTGGCGCGTGGGCGATCACGCTTTCACCTGATGGCTTGTCCGCTGATCTGGCGGCCCGGGTACCCTTCATGCTGCTGTTGGCACTCGCGTTGATCGCCACCTGGTACGGAACCTACTATCTGGCACGAAGTCCCCTGGCGCAACCAGTGGCTTTTGCCTTTGGCGGCGAGGCCGAACCCACAGACTACGCCCGGGCATTGGCCGACGCCGGGCTATTGGCCATGATGGCGTGCCTGGGCCTGGCGCAGCTGGCACATGAAACCACGCCTGCCCTGGCACAGCTGTGCTTTACGGCCCTGCTGTTTTATGCGGCTGCGGCATTACCGTACCGTCCGTTGATCCCGGGCCTGGCGGCTGCAGGCGGCCTACTTGGCCTGACTCTTTCGGGTGCCCCGACTGTGGCTTTGCTGTTGGGTCTGGGAAGCGCATTGATTTACCTGCGGGAATCACCTCTTGGAGACGTGACGCAAAAACACCGCCAACTGCGCGCCACCGGTATGGCAGGCATGACGTTGCTGTGTGCTTTGCTGGCGTTTGAGCTGAATTTGTGGCGCTGGAGCCTGGAATTACCAATGTGGTCCCAAGGCGATTGGCCCCGACTGGGTCGATTGTTTTTGTGGTTTACCTGGCCGGCCTGGCCACTGGCCTGCTGGACCGTCTGGCGCTGGCGGCACCAATTGCGCAGCGCTCGACTGAACAGCCGCCATCTCTGGATTCCTTTATGGTTTGTCGGTGTTGCGAGTGCAACAACGCTGGTCACCAGCGCGGCCGACCGCGCATTGCTGCTGGCCCTGCCCGCCCTGGCCACCTTGGCGGCGTTTGCCCTGCCAACGCTGAGCCGCAGCATGGGGGCGTTGATTGACTGGTTCACACTGATCTTTTTCAGTGGCTGCGCCATCGTGATCTGGGTGGTGTGGCTGTCCATGCAGACCGGTATTCCGGCAAAGCCGGCTCTCAATGTGGCACGACTGGCACCCGCGTTTGTTCACAGCTTCTCACCAATAACCTTTGTCATAGCATTAATAGCTACTGCTGCATGGGCTTGGCTGGTTTTTTGGCGAACAGGCAGACACCGTGCCGCGCTATGGAAAAGTGTGGTCTTACCGGCTGGTGGGGCGGCACTGTGCTGGCTGTTGTTGATGACGCTATGGTTGCCATTGCTGGATTTTGCGCGTAGCTACGTTCCTCTGGTGGCACAAACCACTGCCCTGATGCCACAAAGACCAGCGTGTGTCTCGACCCTGGGCTTGAGCCGGGGTCAGATTGCTGCCTACACCTACCATGGTGAACTGTCTCTCAAACCAGTCATTGATGTTGCCGAGTGCAACTGGCTATTGGGAGACTCTGCGGTGCTGAACTACCTGTCGCAAACCACTGACAACTGGGAGTTTCGCGGTGCCGTGCGGCACCGCGGTGACCCCAAAGAAAAGCTCCTTCTGTACCAACGCCAGGATTAGGCTGCTTTGGTTCAGGACACGACCACATTCTCAAACCTGGCATACAAAACGTCGCTCCAGGACTCAACCTCGGCCGCACCGATTTGCAGGAACGCCATACATTCCTCCCCATGGCTGCGCCACTCGCGCTGTTCTTTGATCCCCTCATGCTCGGCCACCAGATGATCGGCGATGGCGGCGATGGCGACAAGTTGCCTCACATTCAAGGCCAACGCCGGATCAGTAAGTACCGTGAAATCATGGTGTAACCGAACCGCGTAGGCGATCATGGGTGGTAAACGCCAGGTTTTCGCAACGATAGCTCCCACCACGGCATGATCGGTCCGATGGGCTGCGTTCTCGGTTTGCGTGAAGCTGCGGTCCTGCCGTGCCATCGCTTCGGCCAGCGTTCCCCGATACCCCCTGAGTCCCTGCAACATGACCGGAATCCCCACGTGCAAAAACAGTCCGCTGGTCCTGGCCACCTCGACATCGACACCGTACATCTGCGCGGCAACATGTGCCATGGCAAGTGACCGGCGGTTGGACGACTCCCAAAAATGCTCGATCAGGGTTGGGTCAAGCGCTATGGCGTTGCGCAGCAAAAAGCCCGTCAATACGGTCGCGGTTGGACGCACACCCAGCATGGCGACCGCCTGCCCCACCGAATTGACCGGTTGCCGTCGGGCGTACAGTGAACTGTTGGCAATACGGATCAGCGCGGCTGCCATCGCCACATCATTGCCTGCGATTTCAGCAACCACCAATGGATCAGGATCAGGCTGACCGAGCTCCTGTTGCAACTGAACCAGCAATTGAGGGCAAGGCGGAATGACAATGTCCTTGACCGGGCCAAAATCACGTGCAGCGTCAAGTTCGCGGTTGATCTCTTGGGACTTCATGCAAATGTCTTTCAGGTCTGCCCGCACTGCCAACCAGCACGATGGGCGAGGCTGCCGCTTGCGGCAATATTTCACCCGACCTCTGTCCGTACATTGGACACTGCGAGTGTTTCAAAGACCTGAGTATGCCCGAGAAGACGGCCGAAAAACGAACATCGTTGTGCAAGGTGGCCTCTCACCTGCCCAAGCGCAGATGCCCATTTGCGGGTGAAGCATCAGCCTTGCATTGGAACCAGAAAATCCCGACTGATGCAGGCACCAAGATCATTGACGCGGTCCAAGAACTGCGTCAAGTAGGCGTGCAAACCCGTTGCCAGGATTTCATCAATCCGGCCATATTGCAGTTCAGCACGTAATTTGCCGGCACGACGATGTGTTTCTCCCGACTGATCATTGGCCACCATGCGCAGGTTGCCCACCACTTCGTTCAGGCTGGCGTGCAGGCTTCGTGGCATATCCTGACGCAATATCAGCAGTTCCGCCACACGCTCAGGTCGGATCACATCACGGTACACCTTACGGTAGACCTCGAATCCACTGACGCTGCGCAATATGGCGCTCCAATGGTAAAAGTCGTACTCTTGGTCCTTTTCGTTGGCAGCACCATAAAAGTCACTCTCAACCGCGTGAAACTTCACATCGACGAGCCTTGCCGTATTGTCAGCACGCTCAAGGAAGGTGCCCAATCGCATGAAGTGCAAGGCCTCATCCATCAGCATGGTGCCCACCGTCACCCCACGCGACAAATGTGACCGGAATTTGACCCACTCAAAAAACTGCGCCGGGTCCTGCTCAAACTCGCCATTCTTGATCATGCGCTTGACTTCCAGCCAGGTCTGGTTCTGTGTTTCCCAGACTTCTGTGGTCAAGGTTCCACGTACGGCGCGTGCATTCTCCCGAGCAGCCCCGAGGCACGAGAGGATGGAGGATGGGTTGCTCTCGTCCTTCACCATGAAATCCATGACCTCCTTGGCACGGATGTCTCCATGTTTCTCGCGGTAGCTTGGCATCAGTTCACTGATGCTCAACAAGCCTTGCCAGCCAGCCAATGCGACCGCGTCAGACTGGGGCAACAGCGAAGTCTGATAGTTGACGTCAAGCAGGCGGGCAGTGTTTTCGGCTCGCTCGGTGTAACGGTTCATCCAGAAGAGGTGATCGGCGGTTCTTGACAACATACGCGCTTTCGGTTTTCAGATCAGTCAACAAGGAGGAGGCTCAGCAACTCAGGCAAGCTGTTGTTGCGTTTGGCGCGATGAGGTCAGAACCTCACTCGGCGTGGAATCATCTTCAAGAATCCAGGTATCTTTGGTGCCACCACCCTGCGAGGAGTTCACCACCAACGAACCGTCTTTGAGCGCAACACGGGTCAAACCACCTGGCACCATCTGCACCGTCTTGGCAGACAACACATACGGGCGCAAATCGATGTGCCGTGGTGCGATCCCGCTTTCCACAAAGGTCGGACAGCTCGACAAACTCAAGGTCGGCTGGGCGATGTAGCCACCCGGATTGGCCAGCAATGCCTTTCTGAAGTCTTCAATCTCCGCAGCGGTAGCGGCAGGCCCGACCAGCATGCCATACCCGCCAGCACCATGCACCTCTTTGACCACCAGGTCTTTCAGGTTGGCCAGCGTGTAAGCCAGGTCATCTTTTTTCCGACACATAAAAGTGGGCACATTGTTCAGAATCGGCTTTTCACCAAGATAAAACTCGATCATCTTCGGCACGTAGGGATAAATCGACTTGTCATCGGCAATTCCAGTACCAACGGCGTTGCTGATGGTCACGTTACCGGCACGATAGGCATCCATCAGGCCGGCACAACCCAGGGTTGACGTCGGCCGAAACACCGTCGGATCAAGAAAGTCATCGTCCACACGCCGGTAAATCACGTCCACCCGCTTGGGTCCACGCGTGGTGCGCATGTAGACAAAGTTGTCCTTCACCATCAAATCCTGACCCTCGACCAGTTCAACGCCCATTTGCTGCGCCAAAAAAGCGTGCTCAAAGTAAGCGCTGTTGTACATGCCCGGGGTCAGCACCACCACGGTTGGCTCGGCAGTGGTGGCCGGGCTGCTGGCACGCAGGGTTTCAAGCAAGAGGTCGGGATAGTGAGCGATCGGTGCCACCCGGTGGGCAGAAAAAAGGTCCGGGAACAGCCGCATCATCATCTTGCGGTCTTCCAGCATATAGCTGACCCCGCTGGGCACGCGCAGGTTGTCTTCGAGTACGTAGTACTCACCGTCGCCGGCGGCATTTGGCGCACGGACGATATCAATACCCGAAATGTTTGAATAAATCTGGTTGGGCACCGCCACACCCACCATCTCAGGTCGAAACTGGGCGTTGTGCTCGATTTGCTCTCGGGGCACGATCCCCGCCTTGAGGATGTCCTGGTCGTGATAGATATCGTGGATAAATCGATTCAGCGCCGTCACACGCTGTGTCAGCCCACGTTCCATGCTGGCCCACTCAGCCGCCGGGATGATTCGCGGGATCAAGTCAAATGGAATCAGCCGCTCGGTGCCAGCACCCTCCTCGTCCTTCTCGCCATAGACTGCAAAAGTGATGCCCACCCGGCGAAAGATCATTTCTGCTTCTTCGCGCCGCTTGGCCATCATGTCACCGGGTTGTCGGGCCAACCATTCGTCATAGATCCGGTAATGATCCCGAATCTGCGCACCCTTGCTGAAAAACTCATAGGGCAGGCGGGTGTACATCTCGTCAAATTTCTGCATGGATCGATTCTCCTGCACCAAGCTTAGCAAGTTTCAGGCCCATCACGACAAAAATTGTGTCAACCGTATCAGTGGACCCGTGCCAATATGCGCCGCATCGGCCCTCACAAAAAAAACTCATCGGACTTGAATCAGGTCAACCCAATGCACTAATTTGGTACCTTATGCTGCCAGTAGTGCGGAGCGACCTCTCGTTGACACCGGATAGACGGATCTGCACCAGAGCGCCACATCACTGCACCACAATGAGGCGTATCCAGCACCAGAATACTCCGCTCCTGGTAACGCAACATCACCGTCGCGTCCGGATGCCCGAATCGGTTGCGATAGCCGGATTGCACAACCGCTACCCGCGGTTGGACTGCCTCCAGAAACTCCACGCTGCTTGAAGTCTTGCTTCCGTGATGAGGCACCACCAGCAAATCAGCCGCCAAGACGGCGGTATCGACCAGGTGACGCTCTTGTTCAACCTCGATGTCTCCGGTCAACAAAGCCGATGACTCGCCGGTTGAGACATGCAAGACACAACTTGTGGCATTGGCGCTGCGGGACCTTGGTTTGTCGTCGGCAAATGGGTGCAAAACACGAAAAACCACGCCGTCCCACTGCCAGTGCATTCCGGCCTCACACCGCTGTCCTGTTTTTAACTCGGTTTCGAATGAACTCAACAGTGCCGTTTGTGGTTGCATTGCCAACAATGCCAGGGCACCACCGGTATGGTCACTGTCCCGGTGGCTAAGCACCAGCAGATCCAGGCGTTCGCCCAAAGCCCGCAATAATGGCACCAGCACACGTTGACCTGCGTCACTATCCTGACCATAGCGTGGCCCGGCGTCAAACATCAAGCTATGCTGGGCGGTTCGCACCAGAACAGCGCTGCCCTGCCCCACATCCGCGGCCAAAACCTCAAACGTGCCGTTCAATGGTCGGGGCACCTGCCAGAACACCACCGGCAGCAACAATGGCACGCCCAACCATCGAATCGAGGCGGGCAGGCGCATCGCCACCGTGATGCCACCAAGAAAAGCCGCAAGTGCAGCCCATGTCGGTGCCTGGGATACCGACCAAAGCGCCCAGGGCATGGAGGCCATCCAGCGCAAAACGGCCATCATCCATCCCCCAGTCCAGGCCGCAAACTCCCACAGACCTGGCACGACCACGCCCAACATCGCCATGGGTGTCAATAGCAGAGTCACCCAGGGTATTGCCAATGCGTTGGCCGGAATACCGATCAGCGACACCTGCCCAAAGAGCAGCAGCGACAATGGTGCCAGCGCCAGAGTGATCACCCATTGCTCCCTGAAAAAAGCAATAACCCGGCTGCCAGCCACCTTGTGTCCCGGTTTTTCAGAATCTGTTTCAGCGGCAAACAAGATACCAACGGCGACAAAACTCAGCCAAAAGCCGGCCTGCAGAATGGCCCAAGGGTCCAGCATGACCACTGCCACACAAGCCAACAACCAGACCAGTGGCCAGGGCCAGCGGACGCCACTGAGCCGCAGCAGGCCGACACAGGTCAACATCAGTACGGTGCGCTGTGCCGGCACACCGAAACCACTGAACAAGGCATACAACAATGCCAGCAAGATGCCGCCCAGAAGCGCGGCGCTGGCAGCAGGCAGTCGCAAGCACAGTGCGCCTGATCGCCGCCACAGCCACCCCACCACCCGAGCCGCCAGCCAGGCGAACATGGTGATGTGCAAACCTGAAATACTAAGCAAGTGGGCCACGCCGGTGGCACGAAACACACTCCAGTCCTCCCGGTCGATGGCCTTTTGGTCACCCACCAACAGCGCAGCGATCAGCCCGCTGGATGCCGGATCGGCAAGCCGGTCTTCGATCTGTTGACGCACCTGTTCACGCCAGCGCGCCATCATGTAGCCGGACGCAGGTGCCAAGCGGGTCGGCATCGGATCTTTGGCACCGTTTCTCACATACCCCGTGGCCTGAACGCCTTGCTCCCATTGCCAGAGTTCGTAGTCAAATCCGTGCGGATTGACGCTGCCGTGCACCGCCTTAATTCTTGCATTGAAGCGCCAGCGCTCCCCCGCCCGGGGCAGGGGTGTCTGGCCAGCGGGCAAAACGCCGTCCGCGACATACCACGCCAGGTCGATCAAACCAGGGATCGCCACTGGCCTGCTGTCAACAACGGCACTCTCTGCTGCAAAGCGGAAGCGTTGGCCCAACGCAAAAGGCTGTGCCATGTCGGCCACTATGCCAGTCAGCGTCAGGTCATGCCCTTCCAGCACAGGGGCCAGGGTACGACTGACAAAAAAGCTCGCGCGCAAGCCGGTCAAAGCAAATGCAAACAGGGTAAAAATTATCACCCTGCAGAGTTTTTGACCGCCGTCCAGGCACAACAGTTTATTATTTTTAATAGCAGTAAACACATACAGGATAAGCGCAAGAGGCAACAATTGAGCATAAACGAGTAGCGGCCATAAAGTCACTTGCTGCAATTGCAATGCCGTCCCCAGCAAAATCCCCCCCAACATGGGGGCGAGCCAAGCCGACTGCTGACTTCTTGCGTGGCTGGCATTGGGTTTGAACATGGCAGCATGCTAACGACATCGACCAATACAAGCACCACTTTGATGTAGCGCAAATCTTGCGGTGACAACTTGTTTACCATGAACCATTTGGTACACAAAAGACAGGAATTGAAGTCATGTCAGATCAATTCAGCCGTTGGCAGCGATTGGGATTAGGTGCCAAACTGGCATTAAGCAACCTGTTGCTGGTCGCAACAGTCATGACCCTGGGCGTACTTGCCATCACTTACGCGGTCTCTCAAACCATGCAGTTGCGCGCCACGCAGGAAGTCAGCGACAAGACCAGCATGCTGGTTGAACTGATCGCCAGCAGCGAACAGGACCTGAATCGCCGGACCAAGGCCTTGTCCAGCGCGTTTGTGGGCAGCCTCGCGGGGACGTTTGAATTGGCCCCCAATCTGGTTGATGTCAAGGGTCGCGCCACACCCACGCTCCGCCTCGACGGCAAGGTTTTGAACTTGGACTTTGCACCGGTTGACCGCTTCACCGCCATGACCGGAGCAGTGGCCACCCTATTTGTGAGGTCTGGTGACGATTTTGTGCGAATTTCAACCTCACTCAAGAACGGCCAAGGTGAACGTGCCATTGGAACACTGCTGGATCGAGCACACCCTGGTTACCAGGCTGTCGCAGCAGGCAACAGTTTTATCGGCTTGGCGACCTTGTTCGGCCGCCAGTACATGACGCATTACGATCCGATTCGCGATGCGCGGGGCAATGTGATTGGTCTGAGCTTTGTTGGACTGGATTTTTCTGACGACCTGAGCGCGTTGAAGTCCACGATTCGCGGGTTGAAGGTCGGCCAGACCGGTTATTTCTACGTCGTTGACGCGCACCCAGGTGAACGGCTGGGCCAACTGCTGGTGCACCCCAATGCCGAGGGCAGCAATCTGCTGACGGCAAAAGACGCCAATGGACGCGAGTTTGTGCGCGAGATACTGCAGCAGAAAACCGGAAGTCTGCGTTACAGCTGGGTCGAATCCGGTGATGCAGCCGCCATCCCCCGGGAGAAACTTGTGGCCTTTGCTCATCTGAAAAACTGGGACTGGGTGCTGGTCGGGGGCACCTACATGGATGAATACACCACCGAAGTTCCATTGTTGCGCAACACATTTGCTGCGGCGGCGCTGGTGACCATCGTTTTGATTACGGGTGTATGGTTGCTGATGATTCGCAACATGGTGGTGCGTCCGCTGACCGTGGTCAGTGAGGCGGCTGACAAGATTGCGGCTGGCGACCTGAGCACCCGCTTGCATGCAGAGCAACTTGACGAGATTGGCCACCTGACCATGGCCATGGGCAAGATGCAAAGTGTGCTGGGCCAGTTCCGGCAGGCACAGGCCGACATGGCCGACGCGCACGATGCCGGCACCATCGACCACCGCATGCCCGCTGGCACATTGGCAGGCATCTATGGCACGATGGCGCAAAGCATCAATGCTTTGGTCCAGTCCCACATTGATCTCAAGAACCGCATCGTGGATGTGGTCACAGGTTACGCTGAGGGTAAGCTGGATGTGGCGATAGAACGCCTGCCGGGTCAAAAGGCACGCATCAGTGAAGCGGTTGACAAGGTCCAAATGACCCTGCGTCAAGCCAGCACAGCTGCCCGTTACAACGCCCGCGTCAAGGCGGCGCTGGACAATGTGAGCGTTCCGGTTCGCATTGCGAACGACGAAGGCACAGTGATTTACATCAATTACGCCCTGCAAGCCGTGCTGCGGCAAAACGCTGCGGCGTTTCGCGCGACTGTACCGGGATTTGACCCTGACCGTGTGATGGGTGCCAGCATCGGGATGTTCTATGCCAACCCCAAGGAAGCCGTAGAAAAGCTGCATCGGCTGACAACTGTGGCGCATTCCAGAATGGAACTAGGCGGACGTATTTACGATGTCACCACCACACCAGTCATCACCCCGGAAGGTGCGCGCCTGGGTACGGTCGGACAATGGCAGGATGTGACCGATCAGATGGCCTCAGAGGACGAAATTGGTGTCGTTGTGGAGGCCGCCGCACAAGGCGACTTCAGCCAGCGCCTGAGTTTGCAAGGCAAGGGCGGATTTTTTGCCACGTTGTCAACGGGCATGAACAAATTGCTCGATACCAGCGAGGAGGCCATCGGTGATGTCGCCCAGGCGCTGGCTGAGTTCGCCCGTGGCAACCTGAACTACCGCATCACTCACGTTTACGACGGGATTTTCGGCAAAGTCCGCGAGAGCACCAACCTGACCGCGGAAAACCTGACACGGGTGATTGACGAAGTCCGAGAGGCTGCCAACTCATTGAGTGATGCCGCGCTTCAGGTCAGCACGACGGCACAAACCCTATCGCTTGCGGCCAGCGAACAGGCAGCCAGCGTCGAGCAGTCCACCACCCGTATCAATGTCATGTCCAGCAGTATTGGCCAGAACAGTGAAAACGCCCAAATCACCGACGGTATGGCCACCAAAACCAGCAAGGAAGCGGCCGACGGCGGCAATGCGGTAAGTCAAACTGTTGCTGCGATGAAGCAAATCGCCGCCAAGATTGGCATTGTGGATGACATCGCCTATCAGACCAATCTGCTGGCGCTCAACGCAGCAATCGAGGCCGCGCGTGCCGGGGAACACGGAAAAGGCTTTGCGGTTGTCGCGGCAGAAGTCCGAAAACTGGCCGAACGTAGCCAGGAAGCCGCCAAGGAGATCGGTGAACTGGCTGCCAACAGCGTTCACACTGCCGAACGCGCCGGGCACCTGCTCGACCAGATCGTGCCCAGCATCCAGAAGACGTCGCAGCTGGTGCAGGAAATTGCCTCCACATCAAGCGAACAAAGCCATTCCATCACACAAATTGGCAGCAGCATGGGGCAACTCTCACGGGCAACCCAGAAGAACGCAAGCGCATCCGAGGAATTGGCTGCGACCAGCGAGGAACTCTCGGCCCAGGCCGAACAACTGCAGCAATCCGTCGCTTTTTTTCACACGGATGGACCGGGAACTGTCATTGCCAAGGCAGATCAAGCAAGGCTAAGGTAGCAAACTCTCGAACCGCTTGAGTAATTCGTCACGCATTTGCCGTAACTGTGGCAACTGCTGCAGCGCGGCATGCGACTGCTGATGCTGATGCATCTGGCAAAGCTGACTGCCAAAATCATGAATGGCCTGGTGCAGGCGAATCAGGTCTTTCACCGCTTGCGAGTCCGGGCACTGGAGCCGTGCCTTGCCTTCAAGCCAAAGGCCGACGTTGCATTGAGCGGGATCCATTTGTGCCCGATTCTCGGCGTTGCCCTGCAGATATGCCTCCAGCAACAACACCCAGGCACGATGCTCGGCACTGGCAAAGAGCAAAGGCATGTCCTGACGCGATACCACTTCCACATTGCGCCAAAGCGGGTCACCCTGCCATAGGTTGACCCAGCCAGGCATGTCGCTGGCCGGCATTGGCCTGGCAATGCCATACCCTTGCGCCAATTCACAACCCAATCGAAGCAACATCAGACCATGCTCGGCCGTCTCCACACCCTCAGCGATCACCTGACGGTGGAACGAGGCTGACATGTCCAGCACACCGACCAAAATCGACAAATCGTCCGGATCATCCAGCATGTCGCGCACAAAACTGCGGTCAATCTTCAGTTGTGCAACTGGCAAACGTTTCAGGTAAGTCAGCGACGAATAGCCGGTTCCGAAGTCATCCAGTGAAAAATAGACGCCGATCGTGCGGCATTGCGCCATGATGGCAGTCACACGCGCCATGTCCTCCAGCGCACTGGTCTCCAGCACCTCGATCATCAGGTCAGCCGGTGTGACCAGCGGATAACGCGCCAGACTAACACGAAGGTGATCAACAAAACCTGACTGCTGCAGCTGGCGTGCACCCACGTTGACGCTCACGGGTATGTGCAGGCCGATCGACCGCCAGGCGCTGACCTGTGCCAAGGCACTGTCAATCACCCAGCAGCCAACATCCACCGCCAGCGGTTGATCTTCCGTCAAGGGCAGAAACTCGGCGGGTGCCAGCAGACCTCGGTCGGGATGCAGCCACCGGATCAATGCCTCGGCACCAACCACTGCGCCGCTGCGCATGTTGACCTTGGGTTGGTAGTACAGCACAAACTCACCGCGCTCCAGTGCTTGGCGCATGCGCTGCAAGCTTTCGAACTGCCCACGCAAACTGTGGTCATGCTCAGCGTCGAAGAAGTGATAACGATTTTTTCCTGCCTGTTTCGCTTGGTACATGGCCTGGTCTGCCTGACGCAACAATTGCTCGGCATCCACGTCCTGGCTCTGTGGATAGGTTGTCACCCCGATGCTGACCGAAATGCGCAACTCCCGCCCCAGCAATGTAACCGGACTATCGACTGCGGCCAACAGGCGTCGCAACAAGGTCACTCCATCGGGTGGGCCCTGTGCCCCCAGCATCACCGCGACAAACTCGTCACCTCCCAGTCGCGCCAGGGTATCACCCTCACGCAGGGCTTGTTTCATGCGCGCAGCCAGCACCAAAAGCAACTGGTCACCCACCTCATGGCCATAGCTGTCATTGACAAACTTGAAACCATCCAGGTCGAGGTAAGCCACCGCCAGTTGTTCACCTCTGCGACTGACCTGCAACATACCCTGGCGCAAGCGGTCGGCAAACAAGACCCGGTTCGGCAAGCCCGTCAAGGCGTCAAAGTGCGCCATCCGTTCAAGTTGTTGCTGATGCTGCCGCACTGTGGTCACGTCCATGTAAAGCATGACGAAACCACCCTGCGGCAAAGGTGTACCCAGCACTTCGACTGACTGGCCACTGGCCAACACCCGCTCAAACCGGTGTGGTGTCGCTTGCCGAACCTGCTGCAAGCGGTCCTGTACCGTTTGTGCCACGTCGACAGGACCGAAGTCCCCGCGGTCGGCAATGAAGTGCAGGACATCATCAAACCGCAAACCAGTCTGGGACATCAGGTGGTCAGGCAGTGCCATCATGCTTTGGTAGCGTGCACTAAACGCGGTGATCCGCATCGCCGAGTCCACCACCAACACCCCCCCAGGGAAATTTTCGATAATGGCTGACAGTTGATCATTCTGGCTTTGCAACCGGGCTTCAATCACGCTGAGGGCCGCGACTTGCTGGCTTAATGCCTGGGCACGGGCATCCAGTTCATTCTGGTTACCGAGCAAGGTTTCTCGCATGCTGGCCTGGCTGCTGGCCAGTTCGGCAATTTCCTGCACATTGCTGCTCATCTGCAGAGTATGCTGAAAGTCAAGGGAACCAATACGTTGACTGGCCTGCGCCAATGCTTCCAATGGGCGGGACAGGCGCAAAGTGCCGACCCTGATCATCCACAATGTCAGCATCACCACCACCAGCAACGCCAGCCCCAGGGCCAGCGCCACAGGTTGCCAGGCAGGCACAAAATCTGCCCGCGGCGCCAACACCATCACCCACAGACGTTGGTCGCCCAACTGGTATGGGCGCACGCTGAGCAACCAAGCGGTGTCACCGGTCAGGTAAGACATCACTTCGGCCTGTTTTCTGTTCTGCGCGCGCCAGTGCGCCAGACCGTCGGTGACGGGTGCCAGACCAAGGTCTGCCACTGGCTTCAACGTCCCCTTGAGCCACTCAGACTGCCTGGCAGGGTCCAGAGGTGCGGGCAGAGCCAACACCTTTTCGTCGTCGGTGACCACCAACGCGAGGCCATTCATCCCGACGCTGGCACCCATGGTGACCCTGGACAGGTCGCGCAACTTCAGATCAAACCCGAGTACAAAGTCCTGACCATCCTGCAAACGCAGGCGCCTTGATGCGGTGATGCCCGGATCACCCGTGGTAAAAAAAGTGTAAGGCGCACTCCAGAACACACTGCCCGGTACCGGCTGTGACATCGCCCCCTCGAACCAGGGTCGTCGCCGCGGGTCGTAGGTCTGTTCGGACCAACTGCGACTGACAACACCGTCGGCACCCTGCTCGATCAGCCAGTGTTTGTTTAAACCCCACTTCGGAATGTCGGTCATACGATTGCGCCACTGATTGCGGTCCTGCTTGAGTAGCAGCCAGCCTTGGCCCGTCGAGTTGCCCGCGACCACCGACGTCAGTTGACTGATCTCCTGCAGGATTGGCTTGAACTGCGCATTGAACACATCTGGCGAATCAAGCGCTGGAGCGCGACCGGCCAGCCACGCCTCGCTCATCATCAACATGCGAACGGGTGGCTGAAAAGTCATGTTCAAACCAGTATCGACCTGCATGCTGGCGGCATCAAACTGGGCACGGGAGATCTGGTTGGCCATTGGCAACATACCGAATGCAATAAAGCAGATCGACACCATGAGTGCCGTGCCCACCATCAGTGCCAACGCGCGACGCTGAATCAATTGCCTCAGTGGCTGCAGAGTATTCAATTTGCCTGCCATGTTCAGCCAATGGGTTCCAGCAGCGCCCGACCGGGCACCTGGGCCGACCAGTCGATGGGATCCTGCTGCAGCACCATATCAATGTCCAGGCCAAGCACTTCGGCCACGACACCCGGAAATGTTACGGTCATCATGTTTTGTGTAAATCCCGCCTGACGCGCCCTGGAGCGCCAGGCAGCCAGGTGCACCACGCCTGCCAGCGGTTCGTAGGCATCGTTGTCGAACGGGGCCGTCAGATACTGCAGGGCGTCCGCGATGGCCTGCGGGAAATGCCATTGCTGCGCCAGCCAGGCGCTGGCCTGGGTGTAACAAAAACCAAAAGCCTGTCGCTCAAGGCGCTCGCGTTTGAGCTCGAGGGGCCCCACCTCAGCATCAAGTGCCACTGCCTGCGGCAGGGCTGCACGCATCGCTAAAGTCCCTACGCCGTGCATTAACCCGGCGGTGTAGGCGGCTTGCTGGTTCTGCCGCACCAAGCCCGCCAGTGAGCGAGCGACCTTGGCGCAGTCACGGCTGTAGGCCCAGAATTGTGTCATTGACAGCCCGCAGACCAGGCGCGGCGTGGTAAAGCCTGCTGCAGAGGTCACCATGGCCTGCACCTGCCCCAGCCGCAAGATGGCCAATGCCTCACTGACACAATGGACCTGTCCACTCAAATTGAAGAACGCCGCATTGGCCGCCTGCAGCACCCGGGTGGTCAAAGCCGGGTCGGTGTTGATGAACTGCACCACCCGTCGCAAGTCCGGCTGCGGGCGCGACAACTCCGCCAGCAACAGTGCCACCACGCGGGGTGCGCTGGGAATGACAAAACGTGGCGACAGAACTTCAGCCAGTTGCATACTTATTGACCAAGCCCCTTCAGTTTGGCGAAAGCACTCGACATAGCCGTGGATTGTGGCGCATGTCCGCGTTGGCGTTGGCCTTGGACGCCACGTTGTTGCATTGAGACACTTTGAAATCGGTTATCTCCGACCTTCTGCTCCTGTGGCGATTGGCCCAGCTTCATGGTCAATGCAATGCGCTTACGTGCCACATCCACCTCCACCACCTGCACTTTGACAATATCGCCGGCTTTCACCACCTCACGCGCATCCTTGATAAACCTGTGCGCCAGCTGACTCACATGAACCAGGCCATCCTGATGCACACCGAGGTCAACAAACGCCCCAAAAGCGGCAACGTTACTGATCGTGCCTTCCAGCACCATACCCTCTTTCAGATCATGGATGTCGTTGACACCCTCATTAAAGCGAGCGACCCTGAAATTCGGGCGCGGGTCACGACCGGGCTTCTCCAACTCCGCCAAAATGTCCTGGACGGTGATCACACCGAACTCTTGATTGGCGAACAGCTCTGGCCGTAACGCTTGAAGCACATCGGCCCGACCCATCAGCGCAGCCACCGGTCTGTCGGTACTGGCCATGATGGCGTGCACAACCGGATAGGTCTCGGGGTGAACACCGGTCATATCCAAGGGGTTGTCACCGTCTCGAATTCTCAAAAAACCAGCGCTTTGCTCAAAAGTTTTGGCGCCAAGTCCCGACACCTGCAACAACTGGGCACGGTTGACAAAGGCACCATTGGCCTCACGCCAGCGAACCACCGCCCGTGCAACGCCACCAGACAGCCCGGAAACCCTTGACAACAAGGGCACACTTGCCGTGTTGAGGTCAACCCCAACGGCGTTAACACAGTCCTCCACCACAGCGTCGAGCGCCCGGGCCAGATCGGACTGATTCACGTCATGCTGGTATTGCCCGACACCGATGGACTTAGGATCAATTTTGACCAATTCGGCCAGCGGGTCCTGCAAGCGCCGCGCGATGCTTGCGGCACCACGCAGACTCACATCGACATCGGGCATTTCCTGACTGGCAAACTCACTGGCCGAATACACTGACGCCCCAGCCTCACTGACAACTACCTTTTCAATAGCATTAAAACCTTTATTACATTGCGCTAGGGCCGAATTTCCCAATAATTTGAGCAACTCCCCAGCGAGGCGGTCGGTTTCCCGGCTGGCGGTGCCATTCCCTATAGCAATCAGGTTGACACCATGACGCAAACATAAATGACGAAGAGTTTGCAGCGCACCATCCCAGTCGCGGCGCGGTTCATGCGGGTAAACCGTCGTCGTGTCAACCAATTTACCGGTGGTATCGACCACTGCAACTTTCACGCCGGTACGAATTCCCGGGTCCAGACCCAGTACGACGCGTGGCCCGGCGGGTGCTGCAAGCAAAAGATCTCGTAGATTGTCGGCAAACACCTTGATGGCCACCGCCTCCGCGGCATCACGCAGCCGAGCAAAAAGTTCACGTTCGGTGGACAGACTCAGTTTGACGCGCCAGGTCCAGGCCACACATTTGCGGATCAAATCATCCGCTGGCCGGTGCTGATGCTGCCAGCCCAGCTGGACTGCAATCCGGCCTTCAGCCAAACTGTTGGCGTGATGACTTCGTTTTCCTACGGAGTCGGGTGATTCTTCTGACGGCGCTAAGGGCTGTTTTCCGGAGGTGCCCTGCGCACCGAGAACAAGCGATTCTGGCAGCACCAGGCGCACCTCAAGAATCTCCTGTCCACGTCCCCTGAATACAGCCAACGCCCGATGCGAAGGCACGCGGCAGATCGGCTCCTGATAGTCGAAATAATCTCGAAACTTGGCGACCTCGACCTGCTGTGGGTCCTTGCCTTCTAACAGGCGGCTGCTGAACAAACCTTCGGCCCATATCCACTCGCGCAGTTCCCGAACCAGGTTGGCGTCCTCCGCCCAGCGTTCGCTGAGGACGTCTCGAACACCATCGAGTACCGATTGCACCGAGGTGAAATCGTCCCCCGAATCATTTTTTTCCAATTTGACATAAGCCTGCGCCGCCACAGCCGGGTCCTTGGATGGGTCATTCATGATCGCATGGGCCAGGGGTTCGAGTCCCGCTTCACGCGCGATCTGCCCCTTGGTTCGCCGCTTTGCCTTGTAGGGCAGATACAAATCTTCAAGTTCCTGCTTGGTCGATGCCGCCATCAACGCCGCGCGCAACGCAGAATGCATCTTGCCTTGCTCTTCAATGCTGGCAATCACGCTTGTGCGTCGCTGCTGCAGTTCGCGCAAATAGCCCAAACGTGACTCGAGCGCACGCAACTGGATATCGTCAAGCCCACCAGTGGCTTCTTTGCGGTATCGGGCGATGAAGGGCACGGTCGCACCCCCGTCCAGAAGTTCGATAGCGGCGCTGACCTGTGGAGCATTGACGCCAAGTTCGCGGGTGATCTGTTGAATGAGGAGTTGCATGGATCTGCAGTGGACCCGCCAACCTGATGGCGGCATATTGACAAAGCGCAGGAGTGTGCCACAGCCTTCGTCGGGCACGTCGAATGGGCCAGGCCAAAGACTCAAAGCCACCTGGTCGGGTTTCTTGATCCGGATCGGCAGACTATCGATAGCAAGTTTTTGACATCTGGCATGACGAATTTGCCGATCTATAGAACCGCTCTAGCTATGAATTCAACACATCGCCGCCAGAAGTCGCTATGCTTTGCTGTTATATTGAAGGCGTTGGAATCAATGCATCCAAGTTGAGGTGCACAAGGCCGCTTAGATTGTCTACAAAACTGCCACATCAGAACCGCTTGTGAATTCACATCCATCTGAAGACATCCGAAACCGCCTGCTGGTGGCGCGTTTGCCTACCATGCCTCAAGTGCTGCTTAAATTGCTGGCGCTGTGCCAGGCCGATGAAGCTGGCATGGCTGAGTTAGCGGCACTGATCAGCGGTGACGCCGGGTTGACCGATCGAATGATGCGAGTGGCCAACAGCGCTGCCTTCCACCGCAGTGGCCGAAAGGTTGACCTGCTGCATGCACTCAACGTGTTAGGTGCCGATCTGGTGAAAACACTGGTGATCAGCGAATCGGTTTTCCAGACATTTACCGGGTTTACCCATGCTGCAAGTGCAGACCTGAGGGGCTTCTGGAAACACTCGCTCACCGCCGCAGTTGTTGCCAAGGAGGCGGCCAAAGCAGTTAACTACCCGCAGGTGGAGGAGGCCTATCTGGCTGGCCTTTTGCATGATGTGGGCCGCCTTGCATTGCTGGCAGCTGCGCCAGAGATGTATCACTTCAACTTCCACGCACCGGATGGTGACGATTTGTGCACGGTCGAGCAGCGCACCCTGCAAATTTCTCATGCCGAGGCCGGTGCCTGGCTGATAGAGCGATGGCAGATGGACTCATTCATCGCCGATGCCGTGCTTTACCATCATGAGAGTGCTGCTCGGCTGGCTTCGACGCATCAACTTGTCCGACTGGTGCATATCGCACACTTGCTCAGTGACCAGCCACCCGGCACGCCTCTGACAGCCAACCTTGGCGGGCTTTGCAACATTCCAGACAGCCAAATACAGGCGATTTACGATCAGGCAGACGACCAAGTCATGGCAACGGCCAAACAAATGGGCATTGACCTCAATGGCGCAGATACCATGGCACCTCCTGCGGCAGTGCCGCCCCCCGCCCCTGCTGTCAACCGTGCGCAACTTCAGTTGCAAAACGAAATCCGCCATCGCACCCTGATCGCAGAATTGGCTCAGGCGCTGGCGCGTCAGCAAAATGAGACGCAGCGTCTTGAGTGCATTCTTCATCAGGCCGGTGCGCTTTTGAACCTGAATGATGCAGCCATATTCTTGGCGCAAGCCAACTCCAAAATGCTGACCGGTGTTGTTGCCGGGGCACAACGCCAGCGACTTGTCGGCTTTGCTCTTTCGCTTCCCGGCACTGGCATGGCTGAAGCCGTCTTGCAACGAAGACCGATTGTCCTCAACATGCAACAAGAACTGCCCAGTCTGGCTGAGAATCAGATTTTGCGCGCTTTCGGATCGGATAGCCTGCTATGTATTCCAATGTTTGCGGGCTCGCGATGCCTGGGCATGCTGATCTCGGGCATTGAAGCATGGCGTGAGTCAGAGCTCAAGCAGCAGGAAAAATTTTTAATGGCATTTTGCAGCCAGGCGGCGCGAAGTCTGGACACCGCAGCGACCGAACGCGTGGAACTGGATCGGCGCCTTGACCAGCTTCGGCAGGAGCATCTGCAAAACTCACGCAAAGTCGCACACGAGGCCAACAACCCATTGACCATCATCAAAAGCTACCTCGGAGTGGTTGATGATAAGTTGGCCCGCCACGAACCAGTTGCCGACGAACTGACGATTCTTACCGAAGAAATTGATCGGGTCGGCAACATCATCAAGGAGTTCGCTGGCACAAGTGTTCCGGCAGCGAACGCCGTTGTCAATCTGAACCGGGTTGTCAGTGACATCGTCAGGTTGTTTCGGGACAGCCGGTTTCTTCCATCCTCAGTGCAGGTTACCGCGCGTGTCACCGATCAACCCTGTGAAATCAATGGCAACAGGGACACTGTCAAACAAATTTTGGTCAACCTGATCAAGAACTCGGTCGAGGCAATGCCCCGGGGGGGACAAATTGAGGTGATGAATCACGGAAAGGTCTTGCACGACAGTCGGGAGTATTTCAAGCTGCAGATCAAGGATACCGGGCCAGGCTTGCCTGACGATGTTTTGGCCGGTTTGTTTTCGCCGGTACGCAGCCGCAAGTCGGGTGAAAATCGTGGTCTGGGTCTGAGTATCGTCCATGGTCTTGTCACCAAGCTTGGTGGACGGATCACCTGCAGTAGCTCACCGAAGGGAACCAGTTTTGAAATTCAGTTGCCCACCAGGATGACGCCGCGCTGACGCTGGCCGATCGCTGCAGAACATGACTCCAGTCAGTACAACGCTTGCCGCCGCAGCCTTGCCGAGCGCTCCATTTCAGTTGTTGCTGATTGATGATGAGCCGCGGATTCTCAACAGTCTTTGTGAACTGCTCAAAAATCGGGGATTTGTCCTCTCCAAAGCCGCGAATGGTAACGAAGCGGTGCGAAAACTCAGCCAGCAGCGGTATGACCTGGTGATCCTGGATCTACGCCTGCCTGATATCAGCGGACATGAAGTCATGGATTTCATGGCCGCGCGGCAAATGGACGCCAATGTCATCATTACCAGCGGTGACGCCGGAATCGACGCCGCCATTGGCGCGCTCAAACGAGGTGCCTACGATTACCTGAGGAAGCCCTATTCACGCGAGGAACTTCTCAAGGCAGTTCACAACGCCTTGCATCAGCGGCGCCTTGCGGCAGAAAACCGTCAGATTGCGGCGCAATTGGAGTACTCGGAGCGCCACTACCGATTTCTGGTCGACAGTTCGCCTGACATCATTTTCACGCTCAGTGCCGACGGTGTGATCACGTTCGTGAACCATCGTGTTGAGCCACTGCTTGGTTTCAAATGCGAAGAACTCGTCGACCGGCACTACAGCGCTCTGGTCCACGAGATTGACATGGAGCGCGCCAATTTTGTGTTTGGCGATATCAAGCGTGACCACCAGTGGTCACGCAATATCGAACTTCGCCTCAAATCGAACCGGGTCGAGGACGAACCCCGTACATTCATCGTGGAGTTGGCGACAGTTCCGTCGAATAACCAGCAAAAAATACCATCGTCCATTCCTGCGAACACCGCATCATCAGGTGTCTACGGCGTTGCCCGCGACATTACTGAAAACAAACGTGCCGATGAGCTGATCGCGTACCAGGCCTACCACGATATTCTGACCAACCTACCCAATCGACTGCTGTTCAAGGATCGGCTTAATCTTGCGCTGCTGCAGGCCAAGCGGAAAAAAGGCATCCTCGCCGTTCTGTTCGTTGACCTTGACCGATTCAAGGTCGTCAATGATTCGTTGGGGCACCCGATTGGTGATGAACTGCTGCAACAGGCAGCGATCAGGCTTCGTGATTGCCTGCACCATGGTGACACTCTGTCACGTTTTGGTGGCGATGAATTTACCGTGGGGCTGCCTGAACTGGAGCAGCCCGAGGATGCCAGTCGCATGGCGCAGAAACTCTTGCAAAGCCTGCGTCAACCCTTCGTGCTGGGCGGCCACGCCCTGCATATTTCGGCCAGCATTGGTGTGGCGGTGTTTCCGGATGATGGTGATTGCATCGACGAGCTGATCCGCAAAGCGGACCTGGCGATGCACAGTATCAAGGCCAAAGGCCGCAATGGCCACGCGTTTTTTAACGTCGACATGCAGGATTTGTCATCGGAGCGGATTACTCTGGAGCACGATTTGCATCTGGCATTGAGCCAGGGCGAACTGGAGATGTATTACCAGCCGCAGGTTGACGTGGCCTCTGGCAAAGTCATCGGGGTCGAGGCACTAATGCGCTGGAACCACCCTCGGCGCGGTTTTTTGGGTGCCGGCACATTCCTGCCATTTGCCGAGGACAGCGGCTTCATCATCCAGCTCAGTGACTGGATGCTGGAAGCAACCTGCCGCGACTTGTTGGCGTGGAACACTTTGGGCGGGGAGCCAGTCTACCTGTCCATCAACCTGTCCCCACACTACCTTGAGCGTGGCGATTTCTTTGAAAAACTCAAAAGCACACTCGACCACTACGGTATTTCTGCGGAGCAGATCGAGGTTGAGGTGACCGAGAACATCTGTATCCGCAATCCGCTGACCGCCATCGAGCAACTCAACAAGCTCTGTCAGCTTGGGGTGCGGGTAGCCATTGATGACTTCGGAACCGGCTATTCCTCATTGTCGTATTTGCACCGTTTCCCGATTCATATTCTGAAAATCGACCGCTCTTTCGTCATTCCAATTGAAGACGACGGGCTGCAGTTTCCGGTCGTTCTGGCGATCATTTCGATCGCCAAGGGCCTGGGGCTCAAACTGGTTGCCGAAGGCGTTGAAACCGAGGTGCAAAAACGCTACCTTGAACAAGCCGGGTGCGCAACATTTCAAGGCTACTATTTTCATCGCCCGATGTCACATCTGGCGTTGATGGACCTCTTGCGCACAGAAAAAGAGCACTTAAACAAGACTTGATCAGGTGCAACGCGCCCGGCTACCCAGCGCGAACCATCTCCAAGTGTTCGATGCCATCTTCCATGTAGGGTTTGCCGGCATCTTCAAACCCGTGCTGGGCATAAAAACCTGCCAATTGCATCTGTGCACCAATGCGAATTGGCTGTGGGCCCCACAACTGGCTGATGGCGGTAATGGCCTGGTCAATCAACTGGTGGCCCAAACCGCCGCCACGCACACTCTGTCGCGTCAAGACCCGGCCAAAACTGGCCTCGGAAAACTTGACTCCGGCACCGAAGCAGCGTGCATAGGCCCGCAACTCCCCCTGTTGCACACCCAACAGGTGCATGGCCAGGGCGTCCGAGCCATCCATATCATGGAAGATACATTTTTGCTCCACCACAAATACCTCACTGCGCAAGCGCAGCACCTCGTACAACTCAAAGACTCTCAGATCTTCAAAGGCCAGCAAACGCCAGACCATGGCGTCGGCGCTGCGTGTGTGGTTGCCGATGTTCCACAAATGAAATGTCATATCGATTACTCCGGTAGCAGGGTGCACTATACCCTGCGTCAAGCGGAAAATTGACGTTATATTTGTAGCATTAACTATATGTCAAATATGGGCTTAAGACCAATTTCTCAATATTTTTGCGCTGATTTGACTGACAAGCCCCCCCCTTGTGGCGATGCAATGCCCAGCGCGGAACTGCCTTCAACATGGCCATCGTGGCAGGTGCCTCAGGCAGTGGCTGACTGCAGGGCAAGGTCCACCTGCTGCAACGATCCCACCTGCCCGGTTTCATACAAGAAAATGCCGGTGCTGCGGACCAGCCCCAGACTCTGGTTCGTCGCGCCATTGACTGAGAAAGGACTTGCCACCCGCCCCAAATACAGCGCGCCGACTCCACTTTGCGCCAGCGAACGCAGGCGGTCCCGCCCCTCTTCATCTTTCTGCCACACCTGCAAATCGCGATAAACCGCATCGTTCTCGTCGATCCACTGATTACCATCGAGATCGTACTGCGCCAAGTCAGCAAAGCCGTCACCACTTTGCACACCAAAGAGTTCTGTGCCATCGTTGACCTGGCCGTCACCATTCCTGTCCAGCGTCAGAAAGCCACTGCCACCACTCACAAAGGCAATTTGTTCCTGCGATCCGTCGGCATCCAGGTCAAAGGTGAAACCCATGTCCGACAGTTCAGCACCAGCCCCATTGAAGTTGATCACCAGCGGGTCCTTGAGCACCGCGTCGCCAGCACGCACCGAAATCCGGCTTTCTTCGGTGTAACTGCGGCTCATCGCAAGCTGCAACGAGAAGTTGATGGTTTTTCCATCGGCAGTCTGCACCACACCTTGTGCGCTGACCGTGGTGGACTCGGTTTCGACCACGACCTCGTGACTGTCGAACTCAAGCCCCCAGCCATCGCGTGGTTCAGGCCGCTGGGCCACAGCTTCTGCTGACCCGGCCAAAACGGGCGACGGCGCAGCACCCGCCTGCAGTTCGCGAGCGTCAAAAACATGGACAGCCCTCCCAGTCAAGGCCAGCACAATATCCATCAATAGACGCAGACGCGGATCGATCGGCGTTTCGTCGCGGCCTGCTGCCACCGCCTCAGTGTGTGCCGTCGGGGCAGGCGCTCTGGCGTGTGCCGCCATTTGGATAGACGCGGCGGGTGACAAACCCAGAACCACACCGCTGTCAGGGCCCCGGGGCCGCTCGCGCCCCTCAAAGTCCGGGCGTCGATCGCCAACCCAGGTCCGCAGTTTGGTTTCTGAGCTGCGATACAGCGCGCTGGTGTGCTGGCTGTGCAGAGCAATGTTGGATTGGCTGATCTTCATTCCTGTCTTTCGACCAACATGAACCGGAATTCAGCCTCTTTTCAAGCTTTATTTTTACCAACTGCTGCCGACCCCCACCCTCAACGTGTATGGAGGCGGCGTTCAGGCGACTCCATGTGCCTTGAACCAGGCCAATGCACGCGTGAAACCGTCTTCTGCCGGTTCCTTGCGATAGCTGGGACGGTAATCCGCATGAAATGCATGTGGCGCGTCCTTGTACACCACAAACTCAGAAGCCTTGGCAGCCGCATTGCCCTTGGCACCGGCCTCTGCCAACGCATCCTTCATCTGGTTGACCGTGGTCAACGGAATGCCCCCGTCCTGGCCACCGTACAAACCCAGCACCGGAGCCTTCAGCTGAGCCGCCAGATCCAGCGGATGTTTGGGTGTCAGTTCGGAGGCTGTGCCGACCAGACGCCCATACCACGCCACCCCCGCCTTGACGTTCTTGCTTTGCTGGGCATACAGCCAGGTGATGCGCCCACCCCAACAAAAACCGGTGATGGCAACTTTTTTGGTGTTGCCACCGTTTTCACCAGCCCATTGGATGGCGGCATCGAGGTCACCCATGACCTGCGCATCCGGCACCTTGGAAACCACCTCAGCCACCAGCTTGGCCATCTGTGAATAACTCGCCGGATCACCTTGACGCGCATACAACTCCGGCGCAATGGCAAGGTAGCCAGCTTTTGCGAAGCGGCGGCAGGTGTCAGCAATGTACTCATGCACACCAAAGATCTCCTGGATCACCAGCACCACCGGCAGGTTCTTTTTCCCTTCAGGCATGGCAAAGAAGAAAGGCACTGAAAAACCCGCCACGTCATAGATGGCCTCACCGGTGCGCAGGCCCTCGGACGAGGTTTTGATGGCGGTCTGCGCCATGATGGGCATGGCGGTGGCCGCATACCCCACACCCAGCGCAACTTTCAGGGCGGTACGACGGCTCGCGCCGGCTTCGGTGGACACACCTGGCAGCAACGCTGAAACATCTTGTGTCTGGTCTTTGGTGAGCATTCGGGTCTCCTTTTGATAAAAGTCAAGAGCTTATCGACAGGCGGTACCCGAGTTTTCCATGGGGATATGTTGCCGTGGCGAAATCCGCTATGCTCTGCGCCGCATGCCTTGCCAGCGGTGATCCTGACTGCGCAGGCTGCACGGTCCGATGACGTCGCGGCGAACCTGCCTTGTGACCAATCGGTTGTTGGTTTTAAAGCCGGACACAAACCGGCCAGGAGACTTTTTCATGCCACAGCCTCAAAGGCTTCATCTGCATGTGCCAGAGCCCACCGGGCGCCCCGGGCACGACACCAATTTTTCCTACCTGCCGCTTTCTGCCGCCGGTGCCAAACGTCGGCCACCGGTGGATGTCGCCGCCGCACAAACCAATGACCTGGCGTTTGCGCTGATTCGGGTACTCGACGACCAGGGACAGGCGCTCGGGCCATGGGCACCACAGATCAGTTCCGGCCTGTTGCGCCGCGGCCTTCGCTCCATGATGCTGACCCGTGCCTTTGATGTGCGGATGCAAATCGCCCAGCGCCAGAAAAAGATGTCTTTCTACATGCAGTGCCTGGGTGAAGAGGCCATTGCCTGCGCGCACGCGCTGGCCTTGAGTGAAGGTGACATGTGTTTTCCGACCTACCGGCAGCAGGGCCTGCTGCTCACGCGCGAAGACAACAACATGGTCGACATGATCTGCCAGCTTTACAGCAACGCGCGCGACCCGATGAAGGGGCGCCAGTTGCCAGTCATGTACTCCAGCAAGAAGCAGGGGTTCTTCTCGATCTCGGGCAACCTGGCGACCCAGGTGATCCAGGCCGTGGGATGGGCGATGGCATCGGCCATCAAGGGGGACAACAAGGTGGCGTCAAGCTGGATTGGTGACGGCGCAACGGCCGAGGCCGACTTTCATACCGGACTGACGTTCGCCCACGTTTACCGTGCACCGGTCATTCTCAACGTGGTCAACAACCAGTGGGCGATCTCGACCTTTCAGGCGATTGCCGGCGGGGAAGGCACCACCTTTGCGGCACGCGGTGTCGGCAGCGGGATTGCCTCATTGCGCGTTGATGGCAATGATTTTCTGGCGGTTTATGCGGCCTCTCAATGGGCGCTGGAGCGCGCCCGCAGCAACTTTGGGCCCAGTCTGATTGAATGGGTCACCTATCGGGCAGGACCCCATTCCACCTCGGATGACCCCAGCAAGTACCGCCCCGCCAATGATGTGGCCAGGTTCCCTCTCGGGGACCCGATCGCCCGCTTGCGTCAACACCTGACGATGCTGGGTGTCTGGTCGGACTCGGAACATGAGGCGACTCAAAAAGAGGTGGAAGCCGAAGTCTCAGCAGCGCAAAAAGAAGCCGAAAAATACGGTACCCTGGCTGACGCACACACGCCCGGCATTGCCAGCATGTTTGAGGACGTTTACAAAGACATGCCGGCACACCTGAAACGCCAGCAACAGGAACTGGGAGCCGGATCATGAGCCAACCCATCAAAACCCCCATGACCATGATTCAGGCACTGCGCTCAGCGATGGATGTGATGCTGGAACGCGACCCCAACGTGGTGGTCTATGGCCAGGACGTGGGTTACTTCGGTGGCGTGTTTCGCTGCACCGAAGGTCTGCAGAAGAAATATGGCAACCAGCGCGTCTTTGATGCACCCATCTCCGAAGGTGGCATTGTCGGCACGGCAGTGGGCATGGGTGCTTACGGTCTGCGCCCGGTCGTCGAGATCCAGTTTGCCGACTACGTTTACCCGGCGACCGACCAGATCGTGTCGGAGGCGGCGCGCTTGAGGTATCGTTCAGCGGGTGACTTTACTTGCCCGATCACTATTCGTATGCCCTGCGGTGGCGGCATCTACGGTGGACAAACCCACAGCCAGAGTCCGGAAGCTGTTTTCACGCAGGTATGTGGCCTGCGCACCGTGATGCCATCCAATCCTTATGACGCCAAGGGACTGCTGATTTCCGCGATCGAGAACGATGACCCGGTGATTTTTCTCGAACCCAAGCGCCTTTACAACGGTCCGTTTGACGGCCATCACGAGCGTCCGGTGGTTCCCTGGTCAAAACACCCGCGGGGCGAGGTGCCAGAAGGTTATTACACCGTGCCGCTGGACAGTGCCCTGATTTATCGCCCTGGCAATGCGGTGACGGTATTGGCCTACGGAACCATGGTGCATGTGGCAGAGGCTGCCGCGCTGGAAAGTGGCGTGGATGCTGAAGTGATTGACCTGCGCAGTCTGTGGCCACTGGATCTTGACACACTGGTCGCGTCCGTCAAAAAAACCGGCCGCTGCGTCATCGTCCATGAGGCCACCCGCACCAGCGGCTTTGGTGCTGAACTCATGGCGCTGATACAGGAGCATTGTTTCTACCATCTGGAGGCACCGATTGAACGTGTCACCGGCTGGGACACACCCTACCCCCACGCACAGGAGTGGTCCTATTTTCCGGGGCCAGCGCGGGTGGCAGCGGCCCTCCAACGTGTCATGGAGGCTTGAATCATGGCCATTCAGATTATCAAGATGCCCGACATCGGCGAAGGCATTGCCGAGGTTGAACTGGTCGCCTGGCGCGTGGCTGTCGGGGAACGCGTGGTGGAGGACCAGATCCTGGCCGATGTCATGACCGACAAGGCCACTGTGGAAATTCCGTCGCATGTGAACGGTATTGTGCTGGCGCTGGGAGGTGCCGTCGGTCAGGTCATGGCAGTGGGCTCAGAGATCATCCGCATAGAAACAGGTGCCGACGAAAACCCATCCACGTCTTGCCCTCCCGCTGCCAATGTTGCCGTTGCAGCCGATTCCGCAGCGACCGACATCAAGCCAATCGTCCCGTTGCCGGATATCCCCCCCCAAGCTGAGGCATTGCCACAGGCCGCTTTCAACGCGCCAGTTCAACACGCACTGGCCGCTCCAGCCGTTCGCCAACGTGCGCAGACGCTTGGAATTAACTTGCGGGCCGTGGCGGGTACCGGGCCGTCTGGGCGCATCACCCACGCTGATCTGGATGCCCAACTGGCAAAGCGGACCGTTGACCAGTCGACCCGCCCGTCGCTGGCTGACCAAGCGGCTGATGAGCAACAAATTGCCGTGATCGGGCTGCGGCGCAAAATTGCGCAGAAGATGCAGGAGTCCAAGCGCCACATACCGCACTTCACCTACGTTGAAGAAATTGATGTCACAGAGCTCGAGTCCCTGCGCGCTGAACTCAACGCCGAACACGGACCAAGCCGTGGACGCCTGACGATGCTGCCTTTTTTGATCCGGGCGCTGGTTCTGGCCGTCCGGGACCACCCCGAAGTTAACGCCCGCTACGACGATGAGGCAGCGGTGATCACCCGGTTCAAGTCAGTTCACCTGGGACTGGCAACACAGACCCCGAGTGGCCTGATGGTGCCAGTGCTGCGGGATGTGCAATTGCTCGATGTCTGGTCATGCGCCGCCGAGGTGGTGCGCCTGGCCGACGCCACACGCAACGGCAAAGCCGGACGCGACGAACTGGTTGGCTCCACCATTACCTTGACCAGTCTTGGCGCTTTGGGAGGCATTGTCAGCACGCCAGTCATCAATTACCCCGAGGTGGCCATTGTCGGCACCAATCGTGTGGTGGAACGCCCTGTAATCATTGACGGTGCGATGGTGGCACGCAAAATGATGAACCTGTCGTCGTCGTTTGATCACCGGGTTGTTGACGGCATGAATGCAGCGCAGTTCATTCAGTGTATACGCCGCCTGCTGGAACACCCAGGCATGCTGTTTGTGCGCTAAACACCCGAGGTTCACTCAGTGAAAATTCAGCACCACCATGGGCAGCGCCCTGACACCAGGCTGTCGGGACAAAAAATCTCGCAGCGCATCGAGCAACTTGGCTTTGCATAGTGCCCGCACAGTATCCTCTCGGGCTACAGTGAGGCCATGGCTTTGGGCCGTGGAGCTGAATTTTTGACTGGCCGCAGTAAAAACCGCCGCTTCGTTGGCCACGACACCCGCCAGCGATAGATCGTGTGAAGCGGATTTGACCAGCGGCGGGGACTTCAGTACCGGCAGTCCGGTTTTTATGGTGATTCCAGTCCCATCCTGGTTCAACTCAAAACTCTCGGGCTTGAGGTCAATCGCCAGAGAAAACTCCACCTGGTACTTGCCAATCAGCATGACCTCCGACTTGATCTTGTCTTTTTCTGGCAGCAGCCGATCGACCTGTACATAGTCACGCACCACCGTGACTCCCAGGGACTTGGCCTGCTCCGACAGATACAGCTTGGCCGGCGCCAGGTACTCTGAATACTTGGAAAAGCCCAGCAGCTTGGCTTTGACGGACTCAAGCTCAGTGGTCATCTTCAGCATCTGATCATTGGCAATCTGCCGTTCCTCGTAACGCTGAAACTGCATGAAGACAAATACAGCGGCCGCGCTGACAACACAACCCGCAAGCGCCAGAATTGTCATGTTCTCCACACTCAAGACCTCCTTCACATCAAATTTAGCAATCCAGTCGCACCACCCGGGCTTGACTCGCAGCGAACGGCATTTCCTTAATGTGCCTTATCCCAATTGGGCCCAAAACCCACTTCTGCCAGCAATGGCACCCGCAAATGCGCCACACCTGCCATGAGTTTGGGCACTTCATGGCGAACCCAGCCCAGCTCTGGCTCGGGCACCTCGAACACCAGTTCGTCGTGCACCTGCATGATCATCCGGGTTGCCAACTTCTCCTGATCGATCACCTGCTGAACCTTGACCATGCTGAGCTTGATCAAGTCTGCCGCGGTGCCCTGCATCGGAGCATTGATGGCAGCACGTTCTGCGCCTGCCCGGCGTGGGCCATTGGGTGAATTGATCTCGGGCAAATAAAGCCGCCGCCCAAACACGGTTTCGACATAGCCTTGCGCCTTGGCAATGCTGCGGGTCTGGTCCATGTAGTGCTTGACGCCAGGGTACCGCTCAAAATACCGGGCAATGTAGTTTTTGGCTGCGGTGTTGTCGATGCCCAGCGCCCGAGCCAACCCGTAGGCACTCATGCCGTAAATCAGGCCGAAGTTGATCACTTTGGCGTAGCGGCGCTGCTCGTTGGACACCTGCGACGTATCGACCGCAAAGATCTCGGCGGCGGTGGCGCGGTGCACGTCCATGCCATCATGAAACGCCAGCAACAGGGCCGCGTCACCGCTGAGGTGCGCCATGATGCGCAACTCGACCTGGCTGTAGTCGGCACTGGCAATCAGCCGCCCCGCTGGAGCCACAAACGCCTCACGCACCCTTCGGCCCTCAGGAGTGCGGATCGGAATGTTCTGCAGGTTCGGATCGTTGCTGGAGAGTCGACCGGTAACTGCCACCGCCTGTGCGTAATGGGTATGCACCCTGCCAGTTGCAGGCAGGGCCAATGCGGCAAGTTTGTCGGTGTAGGTCCCCTTGAGCTTGGACAAGCTGCGGTGTTCCAGGATTTTGGCTGGCAGCGGGTAGTCCTCGGCAAGTTTTTCCAGCACCTCCTCGTCGGTGCTGGGCGCGCCGGTTGCCGTCTTCTTGACAACGGGCAAACCCAACTGGGTGAAGAAGATGTCTCCAATTTGCTTGGGGCTGCTGAGATTGAAGGGCTGACCCGCCAGGTCATGGGCTTCTTTCTCCAGTTGCAGGATGCGCTGACCCAGGCTATGGCTTTGCGCAGCCAGCGTTGGCGCGTCGATCAGTACCCCGTTTCTCTCAATCCGGTAAAGCGCTTCACTACTGGCGATTTCCAGCTCGTAGATAAAACGCAGTTTGGCATCAGCCTGCAGTTGAGGCCAGAGCACATGGTGCACCTCCAGGGTCATGTCCGAATCTTCACACGAGTACTGCGATGCCCGTTCAATGTCTACCTGATCAAAGCAGATCTGGTTGACCCCCTTGCCACACAGATCCTCAAAGCTGAGTCCGGCGCGTCCGAGGTGGCGCTGGGCCAGACTGGCCAGCCCGTGTGGCTTGTGAACCTCGAGCACATAACTTTGCAACATGGTGTCATGGACATACGCCTGCACCTCAATGCCGTGGTTGGCAAAAACATGCCGGTCATACTTGACGTGCTGCCCCAACTTCGGGCGGGTCTTGTCCTCCAACCAGGGGCGAAGCCGGGCCAAAACCTGGTCCAATGGCAACTGCTCGGGTGCATCAGGGTATGCATGGGCCAGCGGGATGTAGGCCGCCTCGCCTGGCCTGACGCTGAAGCTAATGCCCACAATGCGGGCAACCATCTCGTCCAGCGACGTAGTTTCGGTATCGATGGCAACCAGATCAGCGCTGAGGATACGTGCCATCCATTCATCAAATGCCTGCCATGTCAGCACCGTGTCATAGGCCCTCGGTGCGGCCATCGGGCTGCCAGAAACCGTGTCGGCTGCGTCCGATTCACCGCCATCATCAAACAGATCCCGCTCCCTTGACAACACAAGAGATGCCGCGGCCCCAGATCCAGGCCGCCGACCTGGGTCTGCAGCAATACCATCAATTGCCGCCTCAGTGGCACCACCAGCCAACGCTGACCCAGCAGCGCCAACCAGTGCTCGGGCCAGGCCTTTGAAGCCGAATTTTTCATAAAAACCGGCGAGAGCGCCCGTGTCCATTGACTCGACAGCTATATCATCCATAGCTGGAAAATGGGGTAGCCATTCACCCAGTTCACAATCGGTCTTGATCGTGACCAATGCACGGCCGGTTGGCAACCAGTCCAGTGAATTGCGCAAATGCTCGCCAACCGCACCTTTGATGCTGGCCGCCTGCGCGACGATGGCGTCCAGCGAGCCGTACTCGTTCAACCATTTGGCGGCAGTTTTTGGCCCAACTTTGGGTACTCCCGGCACGTTGTCCACGGTATCTCCCACCAAGGTCTGGTAGTCCCGCATCAGGTGCGGCGGAACGCCAAATTCGGTTGTCACGCCCGCCACGTCGCGACGCTTGCCGTTCATGGTGTCAATGATGGTGACGTTGGCATTCACAAGTTGCGCCAGGTCCTTGTCACCGCTGCTGACAATTACATCCATGCCCAACGCTGCACCGGCGGCAGCCAGAGTGCCAATCACATCATCGGCCTCGACGCCGGGCACATCCAGCACTTTCCAGCCCATCAGACGAACCACCTCATGAATCGGTTCGATCTGGCGTCGCAAATCATCGGGCATGGGCGAACGATTGGCTTTGTACTCGGAATAAATTGCATCCCGAAAATTCGGCCCCTTGGCATCAAACACACATGCGGCGTACTGTGCAGGCACCTCCTTGCGCAGACTCTGCAGCATATTGATCATCCCGCGAATGGCGCCTGTGGGCATGCTGCCGGGGTCGCCGGGTACCGACCGAAGATCCGGCATGGCATGGAATGCCCGGTACAGGTAGCTGGAGCCGTCCACCAGCAGCAGCGATAATTTTGGGACTGTGTTCATATTGACATTTTGCCTGTGCATTCAGGTAACGCGTCGGCTTCCTTACAATCCGCCGATGCTTTTTTGCCCGCTCCATTTTTGCCTGTTGGTGGCTCCTGACGCCACGGCTGGTCCTGCCGTCACGCTGGCTCGTGCCGTTGCCACGGTGCCCTGATTCATGGCTGTTTACACCGAAGTCTCCAATAAAGAGGCTCGTTCCCTGTTGCGTGCATTAAATCTGGGCGAACTCAGCCAAATGCAAGCCTGCACCGGTGGCATTGAAAACACCAACTACTTTGTCACATGCCAAGATGACGGGGTGACGCGCGACTATGTGTTGACGCTGTTTGAACGCCTGTCTGCCGAGCAATTGCCGTTTTACTTGCAACTAATGAAACATTTTGCCCACCACGGCCTTGCCGTGCCAGAACCTCAAGCTGATTCAAAAGGCATGCTGGTACTCGAGGTAAAGAACAAGCCGGCTGCGGTGGTTACCCGACTGCGTGGCCAGAGCGTGCGACAACCCACCGCCGAGCATTGCGCGCAGATGGGGGCAACCTTGGCGCGACTACACTTGGCGGGTCAGAGCTTTCCATTGCAACAACCCCACCTGCGTGGGCTGGCATGGTGGAACGACACCGTGCCGCAGGTGCTACCTTTTCTTAACGCCAGCCAGGCCACACTGATGACCGCAGAGTTGGCGCTGCAAAATCACATAGCAGCCTCGAGCCGTTACAACGCGCTGCCACGTGGCCCCATCCATGCCGATCTTTTTCTGGACAACGTCTTGTTTGCCGATCTGGACGGTGAACCCGTCCTCAGCGGCATTTTTGACTTTTACTTCGCCGGGGTTGACACTTGGCTCTTTGATATGGCCGTTTGCCTGAATGTTTGGTGTATTGACCCTTTAGCGCATGCCCATAAACCCTTGTTAGCTAGATCTTTTATAGCTTCTTACAACACCGTCAGACGCCTTGAGGACAGCGAGCGCGCCTTGCTGCCCGCGATGCTGCGAGCCGCGGCATTGCGCTTCTGGATCTCCCGGCTGTGGGACCATTTCCTGCCCCGCCAAGCCAGTGTTCTTGAGGCCCATGATCCCGGCCATTTTGAACGCGTTCTGCGGATGCGAGCCGCCGAGCCGCTGGACTATTTTGCGCTGGCGGGTCTGTCATGAAACTGCGACTCGTGCCGGCTCGTCAGGGCGCGTCCTGGGTCAGGCTCGGTGTGCGCACTTTTTTCAGGCAACCGTTGGCGCTCGCCGGGTTGCTGTTCATGTTCATGGCGCTGATGTCTGTGGCAGGCATGGTGCCGCTGATCGGTCTGCCCATTGCCATGACCTTGTTGCCAGCCTGTACGCTGGGCTTGATGGCAGCCTCTCGTGAAGCGACACAAGGACGATTTCCGATGCCCTTGATCCTGCTGACTGCCTTTCGCTCCGGTGCGCCGACCTTGCGCGCCATGCTGACCCTGGGTGCACTCTATGCGCTCGGCTTTGTCGCTGTGATGGGCTTGTCCTATTTGGTCGACGGTGGTGGTTTTGCCGGCATGTACCTGGGTGGTCAGGCACCCACCAGTGAGATGCTGGGTTCGGCCGAGTTTCAGGCCGCCATGTGGGTGTTCATCGGCTTGCATCTGCCGCTGTCGCTGCTGTTCTGGCATGCACCCGCCCTGGTGTATTGGCACAAACTGTCACCTGCCAAAAGCATGTTTTTCAGCATCGTTGCGTGTTTTCGCAACTTCTGGGCTTATACCCTGTTTGCCGGGCTGTGGATGGGCATCATGGTACTGGTTGTGTTGCTGGTGACCGCGCTGTCGAGTCTGTCCGGCAGTCCGGGGTTGGCTGCTTCACTGATGCTGCCAGCGCTGCTCCTGGTGGCTTCGATGTTCTTTACCTCGCTGTACTTCACCTACCTTGACTGTTTCGAGCCTGAGGGCAAGTGAAAGGCCAGCGTGCCTGCGCCAGGCGCTCAGTGTTGCCAATGCCGCGAATTCATTGCTGGAAGTGGTGAAAAAACCGGTCAAAGCCCGGTATTGAACTTGTTTTGAACGCAAAGAACCGTTGATAATGAGAGCGTCGGTCGCTCTGAAGGCAACCGCTTCAGACCACTCAACCATGAACAAGGGGGCTATCTTGATTCCCAGATCCATGCGGATTTTGCTTATCGGTGTTGGTGCCACGCTGCTTGCAGCCTGCACAACATCGCCAATACCTGTGTCAGAGAACTTTCCTTTGACGGTCCAGCCCAAGGTCCGCTCGGCAGGGCACTGGAACCTGCTGTCGCGTGATGTGGTGACACAAACACTCGACATGCTGAGCAAGGTTGGCACCACTGCTCACCTGTATGTGGCTTTGCCCCCCAACGCCAGCGAATTCGACCGCGCGTTTCGGGAGTTCCTGATCACCGAACTGGTCAAGTCCGGCCGCATCGTCATGCAGCGACCGGACAACGCCATCGAAGTCAGCTACCAGACCCAGGTGGTGCGCCATCAGAGCTACCGCCAGCACTTTATTCCCGGTGGTTTTACCATGCTGACCGCCGGCCTTTACGCGCTGTACGGCCTGCGGCTTGAGCATGTGGACGCCAAAGCCATTGGTGGTCTGGGCGTGGCGGCAGTTGCCGACACCGTGGCGAGCATCAATTCCGGCGGGCCGACGCACACCGAGTTGATCTTGACGACAACAGTCGCTACAGGTGGACGTTACCTGACCCGTAAGACCGATATTTATTACGTTGAAGAAGAGGACGCCACGCTGTTTGCTGCCCTGCAGCCAGTGAAGACTCCCCGTCTCGTCAAGGTGGTGGGCCCATGAAGTTGAATCTGATCCTCTATGCGGCGAGCTTGGCCGTGCTGGCCGGTTGCAACACCACCACGGTCCAGCGCGCTGAGACCACTTATGAAGAAGCGGCGGCCAACAAGTTTGTGGTAGCCAACCGTGATGCCATCAACCGTCTGGTTTCTGGTTTCGACTTGGCTCCCCTGGGCGACACCCCGGTACTGGTGGCCACCATTGTCAACGTCAATGACATGCGCCGTTCCGCTCCGCTGGGTCGAACGCTGTCTGAGCAATACGCCACACACATGGTGAACGCCGGCTTCAATGTCAAGGAAATGAAGTTGCGCGGTGATGTCTTCGTCAAGGAAGAAACCGGGGAGTTGCTGCTTTCACGCGAGATCAAGGAAATCGCGCAAAGCCACCATGCCAGTTTTGTGCTGGTTGGCACCTACTCCGTTGCCGCCAGCGTGACTTACGTCAGCCTGAAATTTGTCCGCACTGAAGATAGCCGTATCGTGCGTGGTTATGACTACGCACTCCCCAACGACAAGGACATCAACAAAATGCTGCAGGTGACAGCGGCGAAGTAGTTTGTGCGACCCACCGGCACAGGGCGGACTGGTGGGGCAAAACGCCAACTGAGATATGAAGTCTGAATCCGAGCTGTTCTGGCAGCAGTTCAATGGCAATCTCAAGGGAATGTTGCGCTGGGAGCAACTCGATGCACTGTGGCAACAGGTGCGCGGGCAACCCGACGGGTGGTATGTAGCGCAACTCGGGCAGGACGTTCCCGACGCCCCACTTGACGAGGCCGGGTTATTGCGCTTTGTTGACGAAGCAGATGTTTTGCTGCGTCGGGAACACCAGCTCAACTATTGCGGCATTGTGTTTGCCGACAATCCGTCGCAACCCGGTTTCATCAAAATCTTCGATCCACACAACCTGGGCTCGGCCTGCAGTCACAGCAGCACACCGATCATGCCTTTGTGGGTGCTGTGTCGCACACGCCCGGAACGCCTGAATACCCCGGCACCCCAACCCAGCTCCCGTAGCAACTGGTGGTCCCGCCTGTTTGCCAAACACAGCTGATGCTGCGTTAAATAAAGCAGTCAACGCCTACAGATATTGGGCTGAAGGCGCAAATTAAGGCAATTTTTCTGCACGGCTACGCCGACCAGGCTCAGCCCTGCGCCAAGAGATCAGCCACCTGTCCACGCAAAGACTCGGGCGTCACCACATGGCCAGGCACTGGTGCCCCCACATTGAGTCCAACGCGGCTCAACACGCCCCGGCGAAACGGCCGCACCATCGCCCCACCCTGCTCGATGCGGCTAAAAAATGAGCCCCAGAGCTTGGTGAGTGCCATGGGAATGACGGGCACTTCCAGCCCCATGGCACTGGTGCGCTGCAAGATCTTGACGATGCCGCCCTTGAACTCCTGCAGCGTGCCGTCACGCGTCAAGCCACCTTCCGGAAAAATGCACAACAGTTCCCCGTCTTTGAGCACCGCAGCAGCCGCATCAAACGCGGCCTCGTAGGTACGCGGGTCTTCGCCACGAGGGGCAATAGGTATCGCCTTGGCCAAGCGGAACAACCAGCCCAGCACTGGCACCTGAAAGATGCGGTGATCCATGATGAAGTAGATGGGGCGCGGGCTGGCGGCCATCAGCAGCACCGCGTCGACAAAACTTACATGGTTACACACCAGCACCGCCGCACCGGCAGACGGCAAATGCTCGTCCCCCCGAATTCGAAAGCGGTACACCAGCCTGGACAACACCCATGCCACAAAACGCAACAGGTACTCCGGCACCACCAGGAAGATGTAAAACGCCACCACGGCGTTGGCAATCCCGGTCAGCAGGAAGATTTGCGGTATGGTGAATCCGCTCTTGAGCAACACGCCGGCAATCAGCGCACTGGCAATCATGAACAGGGCGTTGAGGATGTTGTTGGCCGCGATGATGCGTGCCCGATGGGTGGGCTGGCTGCGAATCTGGATCAGTGCGTACATCGGCACGCTGTACAAACCGGCAAACAGGCTGAGCAAGGTCAGATCAAGCATCACCCGCCAGTGCTGCGCCTGGCTGACGAAAAGCGCCACGCCCATGCTGGACGCCTCGGGTAGGCTGCGCAGGGCAAAGTACAGATCAATGGAAAACACGCTCATGCCGATCGCACCGAGCGGCACCAGTCCAATCTCGACATGGCGCTTGCTGAGGACCTCACACATCAAGGACCCGGCCCCGATCCCGACGGAAAACAGCACCAGCAGAAACGATGCCACCTGCTCATTGCCGTGCAACACTTCTTTGGCGAGGCTGGGGAACTGGCTCAAAAAAACCGCGCCAAAAAACCACATCCAGCTGATGCCCAACAGCGAACGAAATACGGCGAGCTGCTGATGGGCCAGCGCCAGATTACGCCAGGTCTCGCTCACCGGGTTCCAATTGATGCGCAGGCTGGGGTCGGTTGCCGGTGAGGCAGGAATGGCCTGCGCCGCAAGACGACCGAGCACCGCTACCAGCACACAACCCAGAGCCACATTGCGAGCGCCCACCTCAGGCATGGCCACCAGCAGGCCACCTGCGACCTGCCCCAAAAGGATCGCGACAAAGGTGCCCATCTCGACCATGCCGTTTCCGCCGGTGATCTCGCGCTCGCTCAGGACCTGCGGCAAATAGGCAAACTTGACCGGGCCAAACAGCGTCGAATGCAGACCCATCAGGAAAGTGCAGGTCAGCAGCACCGGCACGCTGGTCTGAACAAAGCCCCAGGCCGCCAGCAGCATGATGGCAATTTCGAGATTCTTCACAAATCGGATCATCACCGTCTTGTCGTACTTGTCGGTCAGCTGGCCGCTGGTCGCCGAAAACAGCAGAAACGGCAGGATGAACAGCGCCCCGATCACCAGGCCGGCCAGGGTCGGCGGTAACCATTCGACGCTGAGCTGGTAGGTCACCATCACCGTGAAGGCAAACTTGAACAGGTTGTCGTTGGCGGCACCGGCAAACTGGGTCCAGAAAAACGGCGCAAAACGGCGTTGCCCCAGCAGGGCAAACTGGTTGGGATGGGCCTCAGCCGCGTGAGAGCCGGTCGCGGAATTTTTTTGGCTGTCTGAGTTCTGCATGGTTTCTGAACGAAAGTTGGTGACAACAAAGCAGGGTTCAGGTCCGACCCAGGACCACACCGGTGAATTTGACCGATCGCTGATTGTGCATGAGCTTTGGCACGGGCCAGCCCCCCGTCGGCGCCAATCGCCGCTCTTGCTCGAATCGTGTCGCAGATCTCATGGCAAATTCCTCAACGTTGGGATCGAATCGACCCAGTGTGGCGCAAAAGGCAGCGAAGACCCGCTCCTTTTTAAGACTTGTCTCATAATTTAATGACTTAAGTATCACCAATTAATACCCATGAGCACAACCGCTGACTTGCTTGTTGCCTTGAAACACGAACTCAAGGCCGCCCACATGACCTACGCCGATCTGGCTAAGAGCCTGGGCCTAGCACAAAGCAGTGTCAAGCGGATGTTGGCGCGCGGCGACATGCCACTGTCGCGCATCGATGCCATCTGTCGCGCCCTGAAGCTGGATTTTGCCGATTTGGCGAGGCAGGTTGCAGACAACCAGGCGCTTCTGGCCGAACTCACCCAGGAGCAGGAACGCGCAGTGGTTGCCGACAAAAAACTTTTGCTGATGGCCATCTGTGTGCTCAGCCAATGGACGCTGGAACAGGTCACCTCGACCTACCGTCTGACTGAAGCACAGTGTGTTGGGCTGCTGGCCCAGCTGGATCGCCTTGGCATCATCGAGTTGCGCCCGCTCAACCGCTACCGGCTGAAGCTGGCCAAGACCTTCCGCTGGCGACCCCACGGCCCAGTGATGCAGTATTTCCGGGAGAACGCGGTACTGGACTACTTCTCTGGCGGATTCAACGCACCAGGTGAAGGTCTTCTGTTGGTGCATGGTTCCGTCAGCCGCAGCCTGGCCCCGGTTTTTATGGAACGTATGCAGCGGGTGGCGCAGGATTTTGCACAAGCCCATCTGGCTGACCAGAAGATCGACAGCAAAGACCGGGAAGGTTACACCCTGTTGCTAGCCATGCGCAGTTGGGAGTTCGAGGCGTTCGCCATGCTGCGCCGCTGACCTCGAATGCCACAGTTGGCTTGGCTACACTTGGCGCCCTGCCACCCAATGTGAGCTTTGTCTGCTCCGACTCGCGCTGTTTTGCCATGACCAGATCCCTGATTGCCTTTGTCCGGTTGATCCGGCTGGTGTTCCATGTGCTGTCTGGCCTGTGGCTGGTGGCCTTGCACTTTCCCAGCCAATCATCAGCGCAAAAATCTGCACAAATTAAGGCATGGGCGCAATCCCTGCTTCAATTGATTGCTATTGATGTTGAAGTAAGAGGCGTGTCGCCACAGCAAGGTCCGATGCTGCTGGTGGCCAACCATATCTCCTGGCTGGACATTGTGTTGCTGCTGGCAACCAGCCCCTGCCGCTTTGTCGCCAAATCCGAAATCGCCGCTTGGCCACTTCTGGGCCAATTGACCCGCGCCGCTGGCACCTTGTTTATCGCCCGGGATTCGCCGCGCGACGCGTTACGCGTGGTGCATCACATGGCACAGGAACTTCAAGCTGGTGCCCTTCTGGCAGTGTTTCCCGAAGGCACCACCAGCAATGGATTGCAATTGTTGCCGTTTCATGCCAACCTGTTGCAGGCCGCCATTTCGGCGCATGCGCCAGTGCAACCCGTTGCACTCAGGTTTGTCGACACACACAGCGGCAAACCCAGCTTGGCACCGTGTTACATCGACGATGACAGCTTGCTGGATTCGGTGTGGCGCACACTGCGCGCCCCGGGCTTGCGCGCCAGCGTGCAGTTTGGCGAGGTGCAAACAGCTGACGGCCGCGACCGTCGGGCCTGGGCAGCGGACCTGCGCCATACCATTGGTCAAACCCTGGGATACCCGCCCGATTGATTTCTCAGGGCAGCGGTGTGAGTTTGGCCACGCTGAGCGCCAGCCATTTCAGGCCATGGCGCGGAAAATTGATCTGCGCCCGGGCGTCGTCACCACTGCCCTCCAGGCTGAGCACCGTGCCTTCACCAAACTTGGCATGAAAAAGCCTTTGGCCCACTTTGAAGCCGTGCCCAGCTGGCTCGGAGCGGGCGACCGGTGCTGGCCCCGAGTAGCGTGAGAAATCTGCACCAAATTGGCCTCTGGTGCTTGATGCATAGTTGTTTTCAGCTTCACTAAATGCAGCAAACTTACCACCCCTGCGCACGCTGTTATTGGCGAACCCAGCCTGTTTCGGCGTGATCCATTTCAAGGCTTCGTCGGGCAACTCCTCCAAAAAACGGCTGCGCAGGTTGTAGCGTGTCTGACCGTGCAACATGCGGGTTTGTGAGTGGCTGAGGTACAGGCGCTGGCGCGCCCGGGTGATGGCGACGTACATCAGGCGGCGCTCCTCTTCCAGGCCCGCCTGGTCCGACATGGAATTCTCGTGCGGGAACAAGCCCTCTTCGAGCCCGCTGATAAAGACCGCGTCGAATTCCAGCCCTTTGCTGGCGTGGACGGTCATCAGCTGAACGGCGTCCTGCCCGGCCTGTGCCTGGTTGTCACCGGCTTCAAGTGCTGCGTGGGTCAGGAAGGCAGCCAGGGGTGACAGGGTTTCGCCCGAATCAACATCGGGTGCGGGTGTATCCAGCATGGGCTGGTTCAAATCCAGACCCTGCGAAGCCGGGGACTGGGTCAGTGGCTGGCCCAGTTCATCCACGGGCAGCGCCACCGCGTCTTTGCCAAAGCCCTCCAGGGTGACAAAACTCTCGGCCGCGTTGACCAGTTCTTCAAGGTTCTCAACCCGGTCAGCGCCCTCCCGATCGGCCTTGTAATGGGTGATCAGGCCGCTGTGCTCCAGCGTGGCGGCAATAATGTCACGCAGGCTCATGTCCAAGGTTCGCTCGCGCAGCACATCAATGCCGGCCAGAAAAGCGCCAATGTTGCTTCCCGCTTTACCACCCAGACCACTGACGGCATCGCTCAGGGCGCAACCAGTGGCACGCGCCTGGTCCTGTAGCTGCTCCAGGCTGCGGGCTCCGATACCACGCGGCGGGAAGTTGACCACGCGCAGGAAACTGGTGTCGTCACGCGGGTTCTCCAGCAAGCGCAGGTAGGCCAGCGCATGCTTGATTTCGGCACGCTCAAAAAAGCGCAGGCCACCATAAACTTTGTACGGTATGCCCGCATTGAACAATGCGGTCTCGATCACGCGGCTTTGGGCATTGCTGCGGTAGAGCGCAGCCACCTCTTTGCGCGCCATGCCACCTTGCACCAACTGCTGCATCTCGTCGACCATCCACTGCGCCTCAGAGAAATCGCTGCTGGCTTCCAGCACCCGCACCGGCTCGCCCGGCCCTTGGGCAGTGCGCAGGCTCTTGCCTAGACGGCTGCGGTTATGGCTGATCAAGGCATTGGCGCTGTCCAGGATATTGCTGCCGCTGCGGTAGTTTTCTTCGAGCTTGATTTGATGCTGAACCTCAAACTCGCGCACAAAATCTGCCATGTTGCCAACGCGTGCGCCACGAAAGGCATAGATGCTCTGGTCGTCGTCACCGACTGCCAACACGCAGCCGGTCGACTGGAAAGCACCTTCAACGCCGCTGTGTGCCCCGGTGCCCGCGAGCATCTTGATCCAGGCGTATTGCAACTTGTTGGTGTCCTGAAACTCGTCGATCAGGATTTGACGGAATCGGCGCTGGTAATGCTCACGAATGGGGTCGTTGTCACGCAGCAGTTCATAGCTGCGCAACATCAGCTCGCCAAAGTCCACCACACCTTCGCGCTGGCATTGTTCTTCGTAAAGCTGGTAGATCTCGACTTTTTTACGGGTCTCCGGGTCTTTGGCCACGACCGCCGCAGGGCGCAGTCCGTCTTCTTTGCAGCCGCTGATAAACCATTGAACCTGTTTGGGTGGCCAGCGCTCGTCGTCAATGCCAAACTGCTTGTACAGCCGCTTGATGGACGACAACTGGTCCTGGGTGTCGAGAATCTGAAACGACTGCGGCAGACCCGCCAGCTTGTAATGCGCGCGCAACAGCCGGTTGCACAAGCCGTGAAAAGTGCCAATCCACATGCCGCGCACGTTCACGGGCAACATGGATGACAGGCGCGTCATCATCTCCTTGGCGGCCTTGTTGGTGAAGGTGACCGCCAAAATCCCTGCGGGTGATACCAGCCCGGACTGAAGCAACCAGGCAATTCGGGTAGTGAGCACCCGGGTCTTGCCCGAGCCGGCTCCCGCAAGTATCAGCGCATGCTCGGCAGGCAGCGTGACGGCCGCGAGTTGCTCGGAGTTGAGGTGGTTAAGCAGCGCGCTGCCGGACGGCAGCGGACCCACTTCTGACGAGCCAATAGGGGACATGGTAGAAAGCATGGCCCATTGTAGAAAGGCCGTTCATGTGTCATCGTTTGAAGAAGCCCAGTACCGCCAGTCGGAACACGATTGACCGCCTCAAGTCAGGTGCCGTGGCTGCACTACTGATTGTGGGGACCACCGGGACAGCCTGGGGTCAATTTTTGTGCAGCAGCGACAACCAGGTCGCACCCGCAGCCCTGGCTGAGCGATTTATCAGCGCCGACTGTGCGTTTTGCTGGCGGCAGCCTGTGCCCGTGCCAAAGTCTGCCTCAGGGCTGACGCTGGACTGGATCGTGCCGGGCGCACTAGGCGACGAAGCCCCACTTTCGACGGCAGCCAACCGGGACGCGCTGGTCCGCCTGGAATCTCTGGATCTGGCCGCGCCACAGACCCAACGCCTGGTCCATCAGGTGGTGGACTTGCCGCCTGAAATCAGCTTGCGCGTTGCGCATGGTTTGGTGCTTGGTGGCTATGTCGGGGCGTCCATTTCACTGAGCTTCGTCAAAACAACCCAAACCAAACTGCCCTTGCACGCCTGGCTGGTGCTGGTTGAACACCTTCCAGCCGGAACCGAAGGCAGTCCCACGCCAAGAATTCTCGCAAGAAACATGCTCCAGCCCATATGGAACATTGATAGTTCGCTACAAAATAATGTTGTTTACCAGGAAACTGAAATGCGGCCGATGAATATCCCTGCTGGCACCAACACCGCCAACATCGGGGTCGTAGGCTGGGTATCAGACCATACTGGCAAGATTCTGGTTGCCGCCCAATCCGCCTGCTCGCCAGATCAATAAGGCATATCAGCGTTTAAGCCGGTTTGTCAGCATTTGGCACGGCCGAGTCGGATCAGCGGGCTTCAAGCCCGTTAGAATCAAGCACCGGGCCCAAGCATTTTGGCCCGGTAGTTTTTCTGGCTGGCGTCAATCACTGGTGCCACTGATCTGCCGGACCCAATCCAAGCGCCCACCTGTTCAACAACAGTATTCTTTGGAGCTTGGAGAAATTTATGGAAATTTTTGACTATGACAACATTTTGTTGTTGCCACGAAAATGTCGGGTGGACAGTCGCTCGGAATGTGACGCGGGGGTCGACTTCGGACCCAAGCGGTTTCGGATCCCGGTTGTACCCGCCAACATGAAAACTGTGGTGAGTGAGTCCATCTGTATCTGGTTGGCGCAAAACGGCTATTTCTATGTCATGCACCGCTTTGACCTTGACAACGTCGCGTTTGTTCGCGACATGACCGAGCGTGGCCTTTATGCGTCAATTTCGCTGGGTGTCAAAAAGCCGGACTATGAAACGGTGGATCGCCTGGTGGCGCTGGGACTCACTCCCCAATACGTCACGATCGACATTGCCCATGGCCATGCCGACAGCGTAAAAAACATGATTGCCTACCTGCGCGAAAAGATCCCGACCACCTTCATCATTGCTGGCAACGTGGCCACACCCGAAGCGGTGATTGATCTTGAAAACTGGGGTGCTGACGCGACCAAGGTGGGTATCGGCCCGGGGAAAGTGTGTATCACCAAACTCAAGACCGGTTTTGGCACCGGGGGTTGGCAACTAAGCGCACTAAAGTGGTGTGCACGGGTGGCGACAAAACCCATCATCGCCGATGGTGGCATACGCGACCATGGCGACATTGCCAAAAGTATCCGTTTTGGCGCCACCATGGTCATGATTGGCTCCTTGTTTGCAGGTCATCAGGAAAGCCCGGGGCAAACGGTCGAGGTGGATGGCAAACTTTACAAGGAATACTATGGCTCGGCCAGCGATTTCAACAAAGGTGAATACAAACACGTTGAAGGCAAACGCATCCTCGAGCCCATCAAGGGCAAACTGGCTGACACACTGATTGAAATGGAACAAGATGTACAAAGCTCCATCAGCTACTCAGGTGGCAGAAAACTGATGGACATCCGCAAGGTGAATTACGTGACACTGGGTGGTGACAACGCGGGTGAGCACCTGCTGATGTAGATCCGCGGCTATCCAACGCTGCCGCAACAGGTGCGGCGTTTAGTAGACGTTCTTGTTGAGCAGGCTGGCGAAAGGTGTGATCAATATGATCCGGATGTCCAGCCAGATTGACCAGTTTTCCAGATAGTACAGGTCATGCTGAATCCGCTGTTCCATCTTCTCCAAAGTATCCGTCTCACCACGAAACCCACACACCTGCGCCCAGCCGGTGATGCCGGGCTTGACCTTGTGGCGCAATGCATATTTGGGTATCAGCACCTTGTACTGTTGGTTATGCTGGAGCGCGTGCGGACGAGGCCCCACCACCGACATATGACCCTGCAACACATTGATAAACTGGGGTAACTCATCCAGACTGGTTCGGCGCAGGAAGCGACCCAGCGCCGTGACCCGAGGGTCGTGCCGCTGGGCTTGTGTCACCGCGCCATCAGACTCCTGATGAACCATCATCGAGCGAAACTTGTACACCCAGATTTCCTCATCATTCCATCCATGCCGCTTTTGCTTGAACAGCACCGGGCCAGATGAGGTCAACTTGATGGCAAGGGCAATCAACAGCATTAATGGGCTCAACAGAATCAGAGCAAGCGTGGCCACGGTGTAGTCAAGAGTCGCCTTGATCAACTGGCGGTTGCCAAAAATTGGCGAAACCGAAATATCGATCATCGGAATACCCACCGTCACACTCATGCCATGATTCAGAATCTGGTACATCATCAAGTCAGGTAGCAAACGGATGTTGGCAATGGAGTTTCGCAGCGAATACATCACCTCATCGAGCTGATTCTGATCAGTCAGACTTAAACTGATCCAGACTTCATCGGGCTTGAGCCGGGCATTCAGTTCCTCGAGGTCGATACCGTCACCTTGGACCACGGTTGCCACAATGTCATAACCACTCCAAGTCGCGCGCTCAATACGCTCCCTCACCGCTTGAAGCATGTCGGTGTCGCCGTACAGCACAACGGTCTTGTGGTTGTACCCGGCACTCCGCATTCTGGCCATCACCAGGAATGCGGCGACGCGCCCGGTCCACAGCAACAAACCGGAGACACCCAGCCAGGTTACCAGCCATATTCGGGAAAACGATTCTGCGCTCTTGGTCATGGCCAACAGGACAATCAACAACATCCAGGCAATCAGCCAACCAAAAGTCACCCGACCCAGCATCGCGCCCAATGAGCCACCAGCCCACAAGTGGTACACCTTGCCAAAGACCAGACCCGAAAACAGCGACATGATCACGATCAGGAACAGGTCAACGGATCGGAGATCAGCGATACCTTCCGGACCAAAATGCCGGATCTGATAGGCGATCCAGCCACCGGCAAAGACGGCCAGCAAATCCAGCAGTTGCACCATCGTTGCAGGCGTTGATGCGCCAGAGCGAACCGCAAATTTGCTCATGGATGACGATTCATTGGGTCAACCGACCGCCAACGACTGTGGAAACGATGCATTATGAAAATTTCTTCAAGTCCGATTGAACGCGCATCAGCTAAAGACAGGTAGCTCTCATTGATGGTTCACACCCTATCACACACCTGACAGGTTGTGCATTCTCTCAGGATTATTGTTCAACATCATGTCAAATTTCTGTTTTTGAAACACAGGGTCGGCAGGCTCAAGAAAGCCGCGGCACGCCGACAAACAATGGGTGAAAAGCGCTCATGTGCCCTAGCGGTTCTCAAACCGGGCCAGATCCAGCAGGGCAGCGTCCTCAGGTGCCCAACGTTGGTATGCAGTCATCAATGCATCACTGGCGAACCAAAAGTCAGGATCGGTACGGCGGATGGCAAAGCGGTCAGCAAATGCGCGGTAGTCCGACTCTGACCTCAAACTCGCAATGGCCTGAACCAACGCGGATAACTGATCTGCATTGACTTGCAACAAGGCATTGGGATAGGCACCGATAAAACCATTTGCCACAGTCAACGTGTTTTCGTCAGGAACCAAGGTTGAACTCTCCCGGAAAAGGGTGCTCACGTTCTGATGCGCTGTGTTGCGCAGCAGACTCACGTACCGGGCGTTTGCAGCGGCACCCTCGGCCCGTGGTTCGGCCTCAATCCGAAGTACGCTGACTTCAGGCAGCCACTGCAATGATCGACCACGCACCTTTGCCAAATCAGAAAGCGCCTGACCAATCTGGGCAGATGCTTCGGTTTTGGCGTTGATTTCATGGCGCATATCCAATACCGGCAAAAGCCGCCGTCTAAGAAGTGCAAAGAGGTGTTGCTGCGATGCGGTGCCGGGCGGGTACTTGATGCCACTTTCAGCGTCAAAGCGGTAGATACCCCCGAGAACCCGACTTTTCACCTCGTCACTTGCGCCACGGTACCAACTGTCCCGCACGGCGCTCCGATCAGCCTTGGGCAATAACATCAAGAAGTGTGACTCGCCCTCCATGCGCAAAAAGTCCATCGCCAGACGCGTCTGCAATTGATGCGCGGTATTGCCATACACATCGAACCCGGCAGCCAGCAGATAAAAGATGCGCTCCAGCAAAGGGTAACCAATAACCCAAGCGGTCTTGGGCGGCTCTCCGATGAGCCCACGTTCGACGGTTGCACTGTCAAAGTGACGAAATATCGTCAGTGCTGCGTTGGGGTTGTGCTGGTCGCCGTCCCACACGAAGTTGATGTTGATCGGAGCGCGCCCGGCACCAAAAACTTTATCCATGTGCCGGGTCTTTGCGGCCAAAATCCTGTCTTCTGCGGCGGCGATGGCTCGCCAGGCGAAAACGCTGGCGTTGCTGCCTTCAGATGCCGGCATCCTCAATTCCTCGGCCTCTCGGGCGACCAATTGGGATGCGTCATCATTGGCACCCAGGTCAGGGTCAACAAAAAACACCCAGAACCGGTCATTGATCACATCAAGTGCCGTTTGTCCCCGACAAACCGGACCCTTGATGAAATTACTGACAAAATAGCCCGCATCGTCCAGCAAGAAACGGTAGCGCGAGCGCAGTGGAATCGCCGCAAAGGTTTTGAAGGTGTTGGCGGCGACCTCAGCGTCGTAACCGGGCAGAGTATCCACGTCAAAAGGAACTTCATGAAACCACTGGCGCCACCGCGCCATACGTGCTGGGCTTAGCACATAGGGCATGTAGGTCTTGGCCAGTAGTGTTTCGCGATCTCGCACCAGCCTGTAAAAAGGCCGCTCATTCCCAGGATGGTCAAACGGTCGGCGCGTGGCAATCAGATGCACCGGTTTGCCTGGCGGAGTAGTACTGCGAACCAACCGGAACACATGCCCCTGCCCATCATTCTCAAATTTCAAATGCCCCAGGAACAGGTGTTCAAAAAGATAGCGTGCAACCAATTGGTGCTTGCGCGATGGGCTGTTCAGCAGTTGTTCCCACGCCGCGACTTGTTGCAACACCTTGGTGGGCAGTTCGGGTACCGTGTCGTCGGGTGAACCGGCCTGCAACCACTGCCTGATGACCTCCGACTCGTGAGCTTTCAGACCCGGAAAACCGTAGGGCATACCAGCCAGTGGTTGATTGACGGCATGTGCATCGAACTCATCCAGTTGCGGACAGGTATTGGCACGGCTCAAGGAAAAATCGAATTTCGCCTCAGACAGCACGGGCGTGGTCGGGAGTGGGTTGTTTTGTTTTAGCGTCAGGCTACGCCACAGCACACTTGCCACCACTTGGTTTTCCGCTGTTTCATCGCGTTCGTTAAGAACCGACCCAAAGCCCAGACGGCGCCACTGTGAGGCTTGTTGTGCATCAATGCCAAGTCGGGTCAATGGCGCCTGATGGACACGCAAATCTCCATAAACACTCGCTTTGGTCAGCCCACGAGCAATCCCTTGCCAACTGCCAAGATTGAGCTGGCATGGGGCGTCATAACACCCATGGCAAACAACACACCGTTTGTCAAATATCGGCTTGACGTCGCGGGTGTAACTCGGGGCGTTGGCCTCAGGTGGCCTAGGCGAGTCATAACGTGTTGGCTCGGCCAAACCGAAGCGACTATCCAAGGTGTCAGAGACCAGCGTGGCGCAACCAGCCACCACACTGAGCAACAACACTAGAGCGGGCAGACGCATAAACCGTACTACATCCTTGGCATCGCAATACGACAGAGACTTGACACAAAAATGGCTGGTGCCCGAGACCGGAATCGAACCGGTACGCCCGTTATTCACGAAGCGGCGGATTTTAAGTCCGATGTGTCTACCTATTTCACCACTCGGGCACAGTGTGTATTGTGAAACAAAAAAACCTCCGCGAGACCGGATCCGCAGGAGGTTTGACACAAGACACAGCTGAGACTGGAGGCGCGACCCAGAGTCGAACTGGGCTAGACGGATTTGCAATCCGTTGCATAACCGATTTGCTATCGCGCCAAACTCATCACAAAAAAGGGAAGCACACGCTTCCCTTTCTGAGAACTGGAGCGGGAAAAGAGTCTCGAACTCTCGACCTCAACCTTGGCAAGGTTGCGCTCTACCAACTGAGCTATTCCCGCATTAGTGCAAAAAAAAATCGCACCAAAAAAACCATTTGGAGCGGGAAAAGAGTCTCGAACTCTCGACCTCAACCTTGGCAAGGTTGCGCTCTACCAACTGAGCTATTCCCGCATTCAAGCCCAAGATTATAGCGTGATTTAATCCTCGATTGCCTCAGGGTGACACAAATCGCGCTCAGTGTTTGACGGAATCCGTCACTGCAGAACTTGCCACGGTCACCTCGGCAACTGCCACAGCCACAGGCTCATCTTCCGCCAGTGGCGTTGGCATTTGCACCAGGGCGATTTCCAGTACTTTGTCGATCCAGCGTACCGGGACAATCTCGAGGCCATTCTTGACGTTTTCCGGGATCTCCTGCAAGTCCTTTGCGTTATCTTCAGGAATCAGCACGGTCTTGATGTCACCACGCAGTGCTGCCAGAAGTTTCTCTTTCAGACCACCAATGGCGGTCACTTCGCCACGCAAGGTGATTTCGCCTGTCATCGCCACATCACAACGCACCGGAATACCCGTCATCGCAGAAACAAAGGCAGTAGTCATCGCCACGCCAGCACTCGGACCGTCCTTGGGCGTTGCCCCATCGGGCACATGGATATGGATATCACGTTTCTCAAAAAACTCATCCTTGATGCCCAGTCGATGTGAACGGCTTCGCACCACTGTTCGTGCCGCTTCAACTGACTCCTTCATCACGTCGCCCAACGAGCCGGTACGGGTAATGACACCTTTGCCGGGCATCATGGCTGCCTCAATGGTCAGTAGGTCTCCGCCCACCTCGGTCCATGCAAGACCAACCACCTGACCGACCTGATTCTTCTTCTCTGCACGTCCAAAGTCGTACTTGCGAACGCCTAAGTAATCATTCAGGTTTTCCGCGTTCACCACCACTTGAGGCTTCATTTTCTTGAGCTGAAGTCCCTTGACCACCTTGCGGCAAATTTTTGAGATTTCGCGCTCTAACGAACGCACGCCAGCTTCACGGGTGTAGTAGCGCACAATGCCCCGCACTGCGTCCTCCGTGACCGCCAACTCCTCAACTTTGACCCCGTTGTTCTTGAGCTGCTTGGGCAACAGGTATTTAAGTGCAATATTGGTTTTTTCGTCCTCGGTGTACCCTGAGAGCCGGATCACCTCCATCCGGTCCAATAAGGCCGGCGGAATATTCATCGAGTTCGACGTGGCCACAAACATCACGTCACTCAAGTCAAAATCAACCTCGACATAGTGATCACCAAACTTGTGGTTCTGTTCAGGGTCAAGCACCTCAAGCAAGGCACTTGACGGATCGCCACGGAAGTCGGTACCCAATTTGTCGATTTCATCCAGCAGGAACAAGGGGTTACGGGTGCCGACCTTGCTCAGGCTTTGCAACACCTTGCCCGGCATGGCCCCGATGTAGGTCCGGCGATGGCCGCGGATCTCGGCCTCGTCCCGCATGCCACCCAGCGCCATACGCACATACTTGCGGCCGGTCGCCTTGGCCACAGACTGGCCAAGCGAGGTTTTTCCAACCCCGGGGGGACCCACCAAGCACAGGATCGGTGCCTTGACTTTGTCCACACGTTGTTGAACCGCAAGGTACTCAAGGATTCGGTCCTTGACCTTGTCAAGACCATAGTGGTCTTCATTAAGGACCTTTTCAGCGTGCGTCAGGTTGTGTTTGATTTTGGTCTTGGACGCCCAAGGCAGACCAGTCAGTACATCGATGTAGTTCCGCACCACCGTGGCTTCGGCCGACATGGGCGACATCAGCTTGAGTTTTTTTAACTCGCCTTCGGCCTTTTTCAGCGCCTCTTTCGGCATCTTCGCGGACTTGATCTTTTTTTCTATCTCTTCAATATCGGCACCGTCTTCACCTTCACCCAGTTCCTTTTGAATTGCTTTGACCTGTTCGTTCAGATAAAAATCACGCTGGTTTTTCTCCATCTGCCGCTTCACACGACCCCGGATTTTTTTGTCGACATTGAGAATATCAACCTCGCGTTCGATCTGTTCAAACAGGTTTTCCAGACGCTCCTTGACACCGGACAGTTCCAGCACTGCCTGTTTGCTGTCGAGCTTTAACGGCAAGTGCGCCGCGATGGTATCGGCCAGTCGCCCCGAATCGTCAATGCTGGAGATCGAGGTAAGGATCTCTGGCGGGATCTTCTTGTTCAGTTTGACGTACTGGTCAAACTGCTGCATCACGGCGCGGCGCAGCGCCTCGACTTCACTGGCCTTGCCTCGCGGCTTGGTCTCCGGCTCGACGACCACGGCCATTGGCGTGATACCCGCTGTGAAATGCAATTCACCATCAACAATGGTGTCAACCTGCGCACGCTGCTGGCCTTCAACCAGAACTTTGACCGTGCCATCAGGCAACTTGAGCATTTGCAGGATGGTTGAAATACACCCTACCGCAAACATATCGGTGACCAAGGGGTCATCTTTGGCAGCTGCTTTCTGTGCCACCAGCATGATGCGCCGATCCGAAGCCATGGCAGCTTCGAGGGCCTTGATACTCTTGGGGCGACCAACAAAAAGTGGAATCACCATGTGTGGAAAAACAACCACATCACGCAAGGGCAACAATGGCAGATCGATGGGAGTAGCAGGCAAAGGGGTATGACCCGACATATAGCGTCCTTAAATACCTGAGGGAAGTGGAGCAAACGGGCCACTTTTCAAGTGGCAACCCATTATGAATAAAAAACAAAAACTCTGAGGAGCCTAAAACCGCCTCCAAAGCCCGTTACATCAGGCCTTCTTGGCGACTTCGTGGTAGACCAGCAATGGAGCCTTGTTTTCATCTATCGTCGACTCTTCCACGACAACTTTTTCAACGTTGGACGTGTTAGGCAGATCAAACATGGTGTCAATCAACGCCAGCTCCATGATGGAGCGCAAGCCTCGGGCACCTGTTTTGCGTGCCAGAGCTTTTCGCGCAATTGCCTTGAGCGCGGCCGGTCTGATCTCAAGCCCGACACCCTCCATGGCCAACAGCTTGGTGTACTGTTTGACCAGCGCGTTTTTTGGCTCGGTGAGGATCTGGACGAGCGTCTCCTCCGACAATTCACCCAAAGTCGCCACCACCGGCATACGTCCCACCAGTTCGGGAATCAAGCCGAACTTGATCATGTCCTCGGGCTCAACGTCTTTGAAGACCTCGGTCAGATTGCGATTTTGTTTGCTTTTGACGGCTGCGCCAAAGCCAATTCCCGAAGATTCCGTGCGGTTATCGATCACCTTCTCCAGGCCGGCAAAAGCACCGCCACAAATAAAGAGAATGTTGGTGGTGTCGACTTGCACAAAATCCTGATTTGGGTGTTTACGGCCACCCTGTGGTGGCACGCTGGCCATGGTGCCTTCAATCAGCTTCAGCAACGCCTGCTGAACACCCTCGCCCGACACGTCGCGAGTAATCGAAGGGTTGTCAGACTTGCGCGAAATCTTGTCGATTTCGTCGATATAGACAATCCCTCGTTGTGCCCGCTCAACCTCGTAATTGCAGCTCTGCAGCAACTTGAGCACAATGTTCTCGACATCTTCACCCACATAGCCGGCTTCGGTCAAGGTGGTTGCGTCGGCCATCACAAACGGGACATCGAGCATGCGCGCAAGTGTCTGTGCCAGCAGCGTCTTGCCGGACCCGGTGGGGCCAATCAGCAAAATATTGCTTTTTGAAAGCTCAACGTCATCCTTGGCTGCCTTGTCCTGATGACGCAGGCGTTTGTAATGGTTGTAAACCGCTACCGCCAAAATGCGCTTTGCCGCGTCCTGACCAATCACGTAATTGTCCAGATTGGCCTTGATTTCCGCGGGAGTTGGCAGGTCTTTGCTACCCACTGACTCGGTCGACTGAGGTAACTCGTCACGAATGATCTCGTTACACAGTTCAATACACTCGTCACAAACAAAAACCGAGGGGCCTGCGATCAGCTTCTTGACTTCATGCTGGCTTTTACCGCAAAACGAACAGTAAAGGGTCTTTTCACCCGAGGAGCCTTTTTTTTCGGCCATGAGAACTACACCCTTTTTGAAATAACCTGGTCGATAAGACCGTAGTCCTTGCACTCCTGCGCTGACATGTAGTAGTCACGCTCGGTGTCACGCTCAATGCGCTCCAGCGGTTGACCGGTGCAGTCGGCGAGAATTTTGTTGAGTTGCTCCCGCGTTTTGAGGATTTCGCGCGCCTGGATCTCGATCTCAGTGGCTTGCCCTTGGCTGCCACCCGACGGCTGATGAATCATGATCTTGGAGTTCGGCAGCGAAAACCGCTTGCCCTTGGCACCCGCTGCGAGCAAAAATGCACCCATGCTGGCGGCCATTCCGATACACAGCGTGGACACCTGTGGCTTGATGAAATTCATGGTGTCAAAAATGGCCATGCCCGCACTGACAGAGCCACCCGGTGAGTTGATGTAAAAGGAAATGTCCTTGTCGGGATTCTCGCTTTCCAGAAACAGCAGTTGCGCCACCACCAGATTGGCGACCTGATCATTCACCGGACCCACCATAAAGATGACGCGCTCCTTGAGCAGGCGCGAGTAGATGTCATACGAGCGCTCGCCGCGACCCGACTGCTCGATCACCATGGGCACCATGCCCAAACCTTGAATATCCATTGCACCCCTGGGATGGTTCATATTGACTCCTAAAAACTCCGACAAATGTAGCGAAAAACCTCAACCCTTAAGAAAAAAGGGCCTGTGAACCAGGCAACCATGCCCTGGCACAAGCCCCACCGGGTGAGATTTGCCGTCAAAACGCTTAATTTTGCGCCATCAACTCATCAAATCCGATGGCTTTTTCGGTCACCTGGGCCTTGGACATCACGAAGTTGGTGACATTGTTCTCCAGCACAATGGCCTCCACCTCAGCCAGGCGCTTGTTGTCGCCAAAATACCAGCGCTGTACTTCAGCAGGCTTTTCGTAGCTCGCGGCAAGCTCTTCAACATGCGCCTTGATCTGGTCCATGGTGGCTTGCAGGTTGTTGGCCCGTACCAGCTCGGCAACCACCAGACCCAGACGGACACGGCGCTCAGCCTGGGGCCGGAAGACGTCGTCAGGAATCTCCACCTTGTCGGCATCCTTGATGCCGCGCTGCTTCAGGTCAGCGCGCGCCGCCTCAAGCAAACGGTCCATTTCGGCGCGAACACTGGCATTGGGCAAATCCAGCTCGGCCTTGGCAACCAACGCATCCATCACTGCGGTCTTGTTTCGCGCGAGCAGGCGGAATTTGACTTCACGCTCCAGGTTCTTTTTGATGTCGGCATGCAAGCCATCGACCGAAGCATCCGCAATGCCGAGTGACTTGGCCAACGCCTCATTGACCTCGGGCAGATGCGCCGCCTCGATCTTCTTGACCGTCACCATGAAGTCCGCCGTTTTGCCTGCCACTTCCTTGCCGTGGTAGTCGGCTGGAAATACCAGTGGGAAGGTCTTGCTTTCTCCGAGCTTCAGGCCACGAGTGGCTTCTTCAAACTCCTTGAGCATCTGACCGTCACCCAGGATAAACTGAAAATCATCGGCCTTGCCACCCGCAAACGGCTCACCGTCAATCTTGCCTTCAAAGTCAACCACCACGCGGTCCGTCTCTTGCGCAGGGGCATCATGCGGACGCAGCGAAAAAGTGCGACGCTGTTTGCGCAGGATTTCGATGGTCTTTTCAATCGCCGCATCCGACACCTCGGTAGTCAGCTTTTCAACCTCGGCGGTCGCCAGATCACCAATCTTGACTTCGGGGAACACTTCAAACACGGCCTCAAAAGCCATCTCGCCTTCCGCGGCACCGTCTTTCTCATTGATCTTGGGCTGCCCGGCAACCCGCAGCTTTGCCTCGTTGGCCGCGGTGTAAAACGCCTCGCCAACCTTGTCATTCATCACCTCGTACTGGACCGAGTAGCCATAGCGCTGTGCGACAACGTTCATTGGAACCTTGCCCGGACGGAAACCATCCATCTTGACGGTGCGCGCAAGCTTCTTCAGGCGGGCTGTCACTTCGGACTGGATGGAGCCTACAGGCAGACTCAGCGTCATCTTGCGCTCTAATTTTTCAAGGGTTTCAACTGCGATGGCCATAAATTCATCTCCAAAAATAGGTGTGGTGCGCGGGGGGGGACTCGAACCCCCACACTGTTGCCAGCGTCAGGACCTAAACCTGGTGCGTCTACCAATTTCGCCACCCGCGCAAAAATAAAGGGGGTGGCAAAAAACCACCCCTGAAAATTGGTTAGCCACACATTTTAACCCGTTGACACACCAAATTTGGACGACTCCGTCACCAAAGTGTCATGGGTCAGAGTGGGGTTGCGATCACTTTGTCTGTGCCGTCACCCGAAACCAGGCCGCGTACATGGCGGGCAGCGCCAGCAGCGTCAAGACGGTTGCCACAATCAGCCCGCCCATGATGGCCACCGCCATTGGTCCCCAGAACACCGAGCGGCTCAGTGGAATCATCGCCAGCACGGCGGCCGCCGCGGTCAGCACAATCGGGCGCAAGCGGCGCACCGCCGACTCGACGATGGCTTCCCACGCCGGCACACCGCGCGCCCGGTCCTGCTCGATCTGGTCGATCAGAATCACCGAGTTGCGCTGAATCATGCCCATCAGCGCAATCACCCCCAGGAGCGCCACAAAGCCAAACGGCCGGTTCAATAACAGAAGAGCCCCGGCCACACCGGCTATGCCCAGCGGACCGGTCAGAAACACCAGCATGGCGCGGCTGAAACTGTGCAATTGCAGCATCAGCAGCGTGAAGGTGATGAACAGCATCACCGGCACCCCGGCGACGATGGACGCTGAGCCCTTGGAGCTTTCGGCCACAGCGCCAGCCACCTCGATGCGGTACTGGCCCGCACTGCCCTGCGCCCATTTGCCCTCTAGTGCGCGCAATTCGGGCAGCAACTGGTTGGTCACCGTGGCGCCTTGCAGGCCCTCGGCAATGTCACTTTGCACGGTAATGGCGTAGTCACGCCCCTCGCGCCACATCACGCCAGGTTCCCAGGTAAACACCGGGCGGGCAATCTGAGTGAGCGGCACCGATTTGCCCGAGGCGGTGGGCAGGTAGGCATTGGCGATATCCGTAATGGCGTTGCGCTCATCAAGCGGCTGGCGCAGCACGATGTCGATGAGTCTGTCGCCTTCGCGGTACTGGCCCACGGTGGCGCCACTCAGAATGGTTTTGGACGCCTGTGCGATGGACTGGCTTGACACGCCCAGCGCTCGCGCCTTGGTCTGGTCCACCTCCAGGCGCATCACCTTGATTGACTCGTTCCAGTTGTCATTCACACCCCGGGTGTTGGGGCTGGCGCGCATCACCGCCTTGACCTCGTCGGCGTGCTGGCGCAGCAACAATGGGTCTGAGCCCACCACCCGAAACTGCACCGGGTAGGGTACCGGTGGACCATTGGCCAGCAGCGTGGTACGGCCGCGCACCTCAGGGAACTCCTGCGCCAGCACGGCGGGCAGGCTGCGCCGTAGCACCTCACGCGTTGGCAAATCTTTGGGCACCACAATCAGTTGCGACACATTGGTCTGCGGAAAAATCTGCTCCAGCGGCAAATAAAACCGTGGCACACCCGAGCCGACCCACTGCGTGACCGAGAGCACGCCGGGCTCGGCCATCAGGCGCGCTTCGACCCGCTTGGCGACCTCCTCGGTGGCGGCAAACGAAGTGCCCTCGCCCGACCACAAGTCCACCAGAATCTCTGGCCGGCTCGAATCCGCGAAGAACTGTTGCTGCACCCGCCCCATGCCGGCAATACCCAGGCCAAAAAGCGCCAGCGTCACGCCAATGGTGATCCAGCGATGCCGCACACAGGCGTTTACCGCGCGGCGAAACGCCCGGTAAAACGGCGTGTCGTACATGTCGTGCTCATGGTCAGCGGCGCCGCCCTGCTCGGTGTGGGCCACCACATGCGGCGGCACCTTGAGCAGCCGCACACCCAGGTAGGGCACAAAGTACACCGACACAATCCAGCTCAAAACCAGCGCAATCACCGTCACGGCAAAAATCGCAAAGGTGTATTCACCGGTCATCGACTTGGCAATGCCAATGGGCAAAAAGCCCGCGGCGGTGATCAACGTGCCGGTGAGCATCGGCATGGCAGTGATTTCATACGCAAAGGTGGCGGCGCGTACCTTGTCAAACCCTTCTTCCATCTTGCGCACCATCATCTCCACCGCGATGATGGCGTCGTCCACCAGCAGGCCCAGCGCAATGATCAGCGAACCCAGCGAGATCTTGTGCAGCCCGATGCCCCAGTAGTTCATCGCCAAAAAAGTCATCGCCATCACCAGCGGAATCGTGATGCCCACCACCAACCCCGGGCGAATATCAAGCGTCCAGCGCCGGTGCCAGGGGTGGGTACCCTCGCGTTTGTGCAGCCCCAGGCTGAGAAAACTGACCGCCAGCACAATCGCCACGGCCTCAATCAGCACACGCACAAACTCGTTGACCGAGGTCACCACCGACTTGGGCTGATCCTGCACCTGCGCCAGCGTCACACCCAGAGGCAAGCCCTGCTCAATCTTCGTGGCCGCCGCCTTGAGCGACTTGCCCAACGCAATGATGTCGCCGCCCTTGGTCATCGACACCCCCAGCGCAACCACCTCTTCGCCCTGAAAACGCACCTTGACGGTGGGTGGGTCAACATAATCGCGTTTGATCTCGGCAATGTCGCCCAGCCGTAGCTGGCGGTCCGCGCCGCGAATCGGCAGCGCGCGCAGGTCTTCGACCGAGTTGAACTGCCCGGCCACACGCACCTGCACCACGTCTTGCGGGGTTTGCACCGTACCGGCGGCCTCCACGGCGTTTTGGCCACTGAGCTGCGCCAACACCGCGTTCATGTCCAACCCAAGCTGGGCCAGGCGCTTTTGCGAGATTTCGATGAATATTTTTTCGGGTTGGTCGCCAAACAGTTCCACCTTGGCGACATCGGGCACGCGCAGCAGTTGCTGGCGCACGTCGTCAGCAAAGGTCTTCACCTCGGCGTAGCTGAAACCAGGCGCTTGCAACGCGTAGATCACGCCATAAACATCGCCAAAGTCGTCGTTGAAAAACGGCCCCACCACCCCTTGGGGCAATGTGCCCCGCATGTCGCCAATCTTTTTGCGCGTCTGGTACCACACGTTGGCCACTTCAGCACCCCGGGCATAGTCCTTGATCTGAAAGATGATTTGTGACTCGCCTGGCTTGGAATAGCTGCGAATCTTGTCGGCATACGGCACTTCTTGCAGCGTGCGCTCGAGCTTGTCGGTCACCTGCTCGGCCATTTGCTGTGCGCTGGCACCCGGCCAGTAGGCGCGCACCACCATGGCACGAAAGGTAAACGGCGGGTCTTCGTCTTGCCCGAGCTGAAAGTAGCTGGTGGCGCCCAGCAGCATCAGCACCACCATCAAAAACCGCGTCAGCGGCGCATGTTCAAGCGCCCAACGCGACAGGTTAAACCCCTTTTCGGGGTGCAAATGGGTTTCAGACATGACCCGAACCCCTTACTTGGCCACTGCCGCAGGGGCAGCTGAGCTTGCCTGAACTGCTACTGGGAAACTAGCTGTCTGCGCTTGACTGCTAAGCGCTGGAGGCATTTTTTCCTTATAAAGTGTGACTTTCTGCCCGGGCGACAACACATGCACGCCCGCCGTCACCACCTGCATACCGGGCTGCAAGCCGGCCGTGATCACCACCGCGTTGCCATCGGCCGTGGCGACCTGCACGGGTTGCAGCTTCACGGTCATGCTGGCCACATCAAGCACCCAGACCGCTGTGCCCTGGCCCTCTTGGCGCAAGGCACTGGTGGGCAGTTTGATCACTTGGGTACCGGCGTGTTGCAGCACCGCGGGCAACACCGCTACCGTACTACCCAAGGGCCAGTCGGTGCCGGGCGGCAGCGCCACCTTGACGGCGAAGGTGCGCGTCACGGGGTCGGCACTGGCGGCCACCTCACGCACCTGGGCGTTCACCGTGCTGTTGCTGGACCAGCTGCGCACCAGCGCCGCGTTGCCGACGCGCAAGGCACCCACTTTGTCTTCGGGTACGGCAAACACCGCGTCGCGGGCGCCGTCCTGCGCCAGTTGCAATACCGGTGTGCCGGCAGCAAGCACCTGACCCGGCTCGGCCAGAATAGCGGTGACCACACCGGAGGCGTCCGCGCTCAGCGTGGCGTAGCCGCTCTGGTTGCCTTGGGCCGCTGCCTGCGCCTGCGCCGCTTGCAGTTGCGCCTGCGCCGCCTTGAGTGTTGTGTCGCGCCGCTCCAATTCGGCGCCGCTGATAAAGTTTTGCGCCTTGAGCGACTCATAGCGTTTGAAGTCCGCAGCCGCCAGATCGCGGTTGGTCTGGGCCGCAGCCACTTGGGCGCGGGCCGCGTCCGCCGCCAGTTTGAGGTCTTGCGCGTCCAGCCGTGCCAGCACCTGACCCGCGCGCACGCGCTGACCCAATTCGGCCGGGCGCTCGATCAGTTTGCCACCCACCCTGAAACCCAGCCGCGACTCCACCCTTGCCCGCACCTCCGCGGCATACTCCAGCCCGGCCTGCGCCGACTGCAAGCCCACCGTGGTGACCTTCACCGAGCGAATCGGCTCGGTGGGCGCGGGCGGCTTGGAGCACGCCACCAGCAGACAGGCAGCCGCTATAGTCAGACCCAAGCCGGCGCGCGGGGTGCGGGAAAACAAAACATTCATGGCAACATTTCCGAGAGTTTTTTCAGTTACTGACCGAATGGTTATTAATTTTAGAGCCAATTGGCCGGCTGTCAATCGAGCAGCCGGGTTGCGGCTGCGTTGACTGTTGTTCCTGTGCCAACCCTGCCCCCTGCCCCACGGCCTGCACCACCCGAACCCGTTGCGGTGGCGCCGGTTACCCACTACGAAAACTTTCCGGTGGCCTCATGGCTGTGCCCGCCGCATCTGCGCCCGGCCATCGCGGCGATTTACCATTTCGCCCGCACCGCCGACGACCTGACAGATGAAGGCACAGCCGACGCCACCGCGCGCCTGGCCGACCTCGCAGCCTACCGGGCCGAGCTGCTGGCCGAGGCCAGTTCTCCGAGCCGGGCTGAGGGACGATGGTCCCAAGTATTTACACCCTTGTGCCACATCATCCGGACACACCACTTGCCACTGAATTTGCTGACCGACCTGCTGGACGCCTTTGAGCAGGATGTGCGCTACACCGCGCAGCAGCGCCGTTATGCCGATGACGCAGAATTGCTGGACTACTGCAAACGCTCGGCCAATCCGATCGGCCGATTACTTCTGCACCTGTATGGCATCGACGATGCGCGCAGCCTTGCCCGCAGCGACGCCATTTGCACAGCCTTGCAACTGATCAACTTCTGGCAGGACGTATCGGTGGACCTGGCGCGCGGGCGCTGGTACCCCAGTGTGCAGGCGATGGCCCACCACGGGGTGCTCGATGCCGATCTGCAGCCTCAAAGCCAGGCCAGATCTGCATCCAGGCTGATAGCTGCTTACGCCCGTGCAGCAAGGGCTGGGATGCAAAATGGTGCTGAATTGGTGCATCACATCCCAGGACGCGCTGGTTGGGAATTGAGGCTGGTGGTGCAAGGCGGCTTGCGCGTACTGGACAAGATCGAGGCGCTTGGTTTTGCCACCTGGCGCACGCGCCCCAAGTTAACGGCTTTGGACGCGCCATGGATCATCTGGCGAAGTTTATGGATGTAGACCCTGCGGCTTGTCGGCCCTGCTGATTAAACTCGGACCACAGCTGCATCCAACCCATGACGCCCCAAGACTATGTTTCGCAAAAAGCCGCTGCCTCAGGCAGCAGTTTTTACTACGCGTTTCTGTTCTTGCCTGCACCCAAACGCGCCGCAATCACCGCGTTTTACGCCTTTTGCCGGGAGGTGGATGACGTGGTCGACGAGGCCACCGACCCCGGTGTCGCCGCCACCAAGCTGGCCTGGTGGCAAACCGAAGTGGCCCAAGCCTTTGCCGGGCGCCCCAGTCACCCGGTGATGCAGGCTTTGGCGCCGATCGCTGCGGGTTTTGGCATCACGCAACAGCACTTGCAAGCCGTGATCGAAGGGTGCCAGATGGACCTCAACCAGACCCGATATCTCGATTACCCCAGCTTGCAGCGTTACTGCCACCTGGTGGCCGGCGTGGTGGGCGAAGTGGCGGCACAGATTTTTGGCCAGACCCAGCCGCAAACCACCGCTTATGCCCACAAGTTGGGGCAGGCGTTGCAGCTGACCAACATCATCCGCGATGTGGGTGAAGACGCGATGCGTGGGCGCATCTATTTGCCGATGAGTGACCTGAAGCAGTTTGGCGTGACCGCGCAGGACATCCTGTCGCGCCAGTACTCCGAGCGCTTTACGGCGCTGATGCAGTTTCAGACGCAACGGGCCCAGGACTTGTACCAGCAGGCGCTGGCCCTGCTGCCGGGCACCGACCGGCGGGCGCAAAAACCTGGCTTGATGATGGCCAGCATTTACCGCGCGCTGCTGAGGGAAATCGAACGTGACCAGTTCCAGGTACTTCACCAGCGCATCAGCCTGACACCCCTGCGCAAGTTCTGGCTGGCCTGGAAAGTGCAGGCGCTGGGTCGTCTTTGATCATCAGGGCCACGCTCAAATGGCAGGTTCGGGTCTGAATATTGCCATCATTGGCGCTGGTTGGGCCGGCCTGGCTGCGGCGGTGCGCGCCACCGAAGAGGGACACAACGCCACTGTTTTTGAAGCCTCCAACACGCTTGGTGGAAGGGCCAGAGCACTGATGGTCACCCTGCCAGATGGACGTGAGCTGGCGCTTGACAACGGGCAGCACATTCTGATTGGTGCCTACCATGCCACACGGCAACTGCTGCGTACCGTTGGTGTTCAAGCTGAAACCGCACTGCTGGATCTGCCCATGGCACTGCAGTTTGCCGACGGCGATGGGCTGCGTTTTACCGATTGGCCGACACCACTGGACGCACTCGGTGGCATCCTGCTGGCTCGGGGCTGGACATGGTCCGACAAGGTTTCCCTGCTGAGTCAGGCGGTCCGTTGGCGGCTTAAGGGTTTTCAATGCCCACCGGCTCTGACCGTGGACCACCTTTGCCGTGCACTGACTCCCCGGGTGCGCCAGGAATTGATCGAGCCGCTCTGTGTCTCGGCTTTAAATACTCCAGCGCAACAAGCCAGTGGCACGGTGTTTCTGCGGGTTTTGCGTGATGCCATGTTTGGTGCGCGCGGTGGCTCGCACCTGCTGCTACCCATGACCGATCTCAGCAGTTTGTTCCCGGACGCAGCAGCCAGTTGGTTGCAGCAACACGGCAGCCTTGTGCGGCGCAACGCCAGAGTTGAGGGTTGGCATCGCGACGGTAAACACTGGCTGCTCGAGGTGCGCGACCAACACCACCCGATGGCATCCCGACGCTTCGACACCCTGGTACTGGCAACTTCTGCATCCAATGCGGCTCAAGCGCTTATTCAGCATGCAAACATAGCTATAAACGCTATATCAAACAATTGCCTTGAGTGGGCTAGAACAGCGCAATCACTGCGTTTTGAGGCCATTGCCACCGTGTACGCCTACCACCCCCATGCCACTTTGCCACAACCGATGCTGGCACTGCACAGCGATGCCGTTTGTCCGGCTCAGTTTGTATTTGACCGAGGCCGGCTGTGCGGCCCCAAGGGTCTGCTGGCCTTTGTGGTGAGTGCTGCCCGTGGTGACAAGGCCGACCTGCAACAGCAGGTGCTAGCCCAGGCCCACCAGCAGTTCGGGCTTGATCTACAGGCTGTTCAGACCATTGTGGAAAAGCGCGCCACATTTGCCTGTACACCTCAGTTGAAGCGTCCGCCCGCCGCCATTGCGCCAGGATTGTTCGCCTGCGGAGACTACATTGACGGACCTTATCCGGCCACGCTGGAGGGCGCGGTGCTCAGTGGCCAGGCGGTCATCCGAACGATCCTGAGCCACCAGAATCCGGCGTGATCAGGCGTTTTTGTTGAGCAATCCACCCAACATGCCCATCAGATCGCCGGCATTGCCCAGACCACCCGCTGGCGCGCTGCCGTTGGGTGTCAGCTTGTCAATCAAACCCGGCAACATGGCAGACAGTTGACCGCTCAGCTGTGAAGGATCGATCCCTAACTGACTGGCCGCTTTGCCCACCACATCCTGGCCCAGCACGCCAGACAACTGGTCGGCGGAGA